>JBIKSF010000056.1:0-12393 GCA_044348785.1 Limnohabitans sp. | reverse complement strand
GACGACAGCGAAGGCGAACTGATTGCGCGCATCCGCGCCGTAGTCGGCCCCCGCGTGCCCATCGTCGCCAGCCTGGACCTGCACGCCAACGTCACCGCGCGCATGCTTCAAATGTCCGACGGCCTGGTGGCCTACCGCACCTACCCGCACATCGACATGGCCGAGACCGGCGAGCGCGCAGCCATCTTGCTGCGCGAGCATTTGCGTGCGGGCGCCAAGCGCCCCATGCAAGCGCGTCGCCTGCCGTTTTTGATTTCGCTCAACGCCCAAAGCACCTGGATGGCCCCGGCCAAAGACCTCTACGACGAGATGATCGCCCTGGAGTCACAAACCGGTTGCATGCTCAGTTTTTGCATGGGCTTTCCGGCGTCTGACTTTGACGAATGCGGCCCGGTGGTCTGGGGCCATGGCCCGCAGGCCGAGGCGACGGTGCAGCGCTTGTTTGAACGCGTGGCCGAACCCGGCCAGTGGCGCCCCGATGTGGTGCCCGCCCGCGAGGCCGTGACGCAAGCCCTGGCCACGGCCGAGGTGTCTGCGGCCCCCGTGGTCATGGCCGATACGCAGGACAACCCCGGCGCAGGCGGCGACAGCAACACCACCGGCATGCTGCACGCATTGCTGCAACAAGGTGCGGGTCAGCGCTGGCCTGGCCAGGTCGCTGTGGGTTTGCTTTATGACCCCGAAGCCGCCCGCATGGCCCATGCCGCAGGGGTCGGGGCCAGCCTGCAACTGGCTTTGGGCAAGGCCGTGCCCACCTTCACGGGCGAGGCGAGTGACCCGCCATTGCAAGGGCGCTTCACGGTGCGGGCTTTGGGGCCGGATTACTGCGAGCTCAAAGGCCCGATGATGACCGGCATGAAAGCCAAGATCGGACCTTGCGCTTGCCTTGAAATCGATGGCGTGCTGATCGCCGTGTCCAGCGGCAAATGCCAGATGCTCGACCGTGAACTGTTCCGCGCCGTGGGCATCCACCCCGAGCAGATGAAGCTGCTGGTGGTCAAAAGCTCCAACCATTTCCGCGCCGACTTCACACCCATTGCCAGCCGCGTGCTGGTGGCCAAAGCGGCCGGTCCCATGGCCGCCGATCCAGGCGATTTGCCCTGGAAAAAACTCAGCCCGAACACCCGCACCCGACCTTGAACTGGTTGGACAGCCGGGCTTTTGATCATTTTTTGAAGAGGCACACCCCATGAGCGCGACACCCCAAGACCTGACCCAAGCCCCCGCCCACGAACTGCTGGCGCTGTACCGCAGCGGCCAGGCCTCACCGGTTGAAGTCACCCAAGCGGTCTTAAAGCGTATCGAACGGGTCAACCCGCAAATCAACGCCTTCTGTTTGGTGGACGAAAAAGCGGCTCTGGCCAGCGCCCGCGCCAGCGAAGCCCGTTGGCAGGCACACCGCCAGCAAGGCACGCCCGTGGGCGCTCTGGACGGCGTGCCCACTTCCATCAAGGACCTGATTCTGACCCAAGGCTGGCCCACCCTGCGCGGCAGCCGCACGGTTGACCCGAACCAGCCCTGGGATGTTGACGCCCCGGCCACCGCACGTCTGCGCGAGGCGGGTGCCGTGTTGCTGGGCAAAACCACCACCCCGGAATTTGGCTGCAAGGGCGAGACCAACTCCCCCGCCACCGGCATCACCCGCAACCCCTGGAACTTGAACCACACACCCGGTGGCTCGTCGGGCGGCACGGCAGCTGCCGTGGCTGCGGGCCTTGGGCCCATTGGCGTGGGCACCGATGGCGCAGGCAGCGTGCGCATTCCGGCGGCTTTTTGTGGCAACGTGGGCCTCAAACCCAGTTTTGGCCGCGTGCCCGCCTACCCCCTGTCACCGTTTGGCTCGGTGGCGCACTTGGGTCCCCACACCATGAGCGTGCGCGACGCCGCCTTGATGACCAACGTGCTCAAGCAGCCCGATGCCCGTGACTGGACGTCGTTGCCACCAGACGCCAGCGACTACACCGTGGGCCTGGAAGACGGCATCCGCGGCCTGCGGATCGCCTATTCACCCACCTTGGGTTATGCGAAGAACGTGCACCCCGAAATCGCTGCTGCAGTTGAAGCCGCAGTGCAGCAACTCCAAGCCCTGGGTGCGCATGTGGAGCAGATCGACCCCGGGTTTGAAGACCCGCTCGACATCACCACAGGCCTTTGGTTTTTGGGCGCTTACACCGTGTGGACGGGTTTGAGCGCTGAGCAACAGGCTGTGGCCGACCCCGACTTCAAAGCCGAGGCCGAGCTGGGTGCGCAACTGAGTGCCTTGCAAATCCAACAACTCAACCAACGCCGTGGCGTTTTGGGCTCGCACATGCGCCAGTTCATGCAGCGCTTTGACCTGTTGGTCACGCCTGCCGTGTCCATCCCGGCCTTTGAGGCGCGTGCGGCCGGTACTGTGACCATGGACCCCGTGTCCATGTTGGGCTGGACGCCTTTCAGCTACCCCTTCAACCTGACTCAGCAGCCCGCCATCACCGTGCCTTGTGGCCTGACCCGCAGTGGCCTGCCCATGGGCCTGCAGATCGTGGGGCCGATGTTTGGCGATGCGCTGGTGTTGCGCGCCGCACGGGCGTTCGAGTCGGTGATGCCGGTGGTGCGCCCGAAAATTTGAAACTGCCGCTTTTCGACCGACAACTACCCCGGTATTGCCCTAATTGTTTTGACCAATTCTTTTGGTTTAATCACCGGTTGACCCATTCAGTTCAATGTTTGGGAATCGTGGCGTTTTCTGGGGGCAGCAATGCAATTGATTTGGGTAGCAGGACCAGCCGCCAAAGTGGTCACCATTTCCATCACCACTCGCACGGTGTTGATGGCCATGGCGTCCGTATCAGCTTTTCTGGTGGTGTTGGGTTTTGTGTTCAATTTGATCGGCTTGCGGGTGGCCGTGGAGTACGTGCCCGAATTGGCCCATCACATGGGGGGCGTCATCAGTCAAAGCGAGCAAGACAAAATTGAAGCCACTTACCGAGCCAAGCTTGAAGACCTGGACCAGCAGCTGCTGGCCGTCAGCGACCGCCTGAAAAAACTGGAAGAAACCAAAAACAAGGTGCTGGGCAGGGTGGGGCTGGACAAGCTGCTGTCCTTTTCAAGCCACGACAAACCAGATTTGAACCGAGGCCAAGGCGGCCCCCTGAACCTGTTGCCGCGCTGGGGCGTGTCGGAGTGGCGTCTCGATCAGCAAATGGACCAATCCTTGCAGCAGGCTCAGCGCTTTGAAAAATCATTGTCCCAAATGCAAACCCGATGGGAGCAAGACCTGGGCCGGCTGCACCAGGTGCCCACCCAGCTGCCCATTGCCGGCGAGTTTTTGCTCACCAGTTCATTCGGTTTTCGTGTCGACCCATTCACCCGTTTGCCCAGCCTGCACGAGGGCATTGACTTTGTAGCTCCCCTAGGCACCCCGGTGCAGGCCACCGCTGCGGGCGAGGTGATCAGGGCTGAGTACGCTGGGGCTTACGGGAATCTGGTGGAGCTGGCCCACAAGCAGGGCTTTGTCACCCGCTACGCCCACTTGAAAACCATTGACGTTTTGGTGGGTGATCAAGTGGCTCAGCACGTTGTGCTGGGCACTTTGGGCAACACCGGTCGTTCGACCGGCCCCCATTTGCACTACGAGGTGCTGTTCAAGGGGCGATCGATGCACCCCGCCAAGGCCATGTCGGCCTGGGCGCGTGATTGACGCCATCGTCATATCAGGAGACAACATGTTCACAAAGAAAAAAACCAGCATCACACCCTTGGTCATGGGGCAGGAGAAATTCGACACCCTGATCGGTCGGCACAGCGAAATTCAGGGGTGTTTGAAACTGCAGGAAAGTGTGCGCATCGATGGCAAGGTGGTGGGCAACATCGAGGCACCCAACGATGCCAGCATCTCCGTGGTGATCGGCCCGACGGGTGAAGTGCTCGGCGACGTGCTGGCCAGTCGCATCATCGTGGCAGGTCAGGTGTCGGGCAATATCCATGCATTTGACCGTGTGGAGGTCATGGCCAGCGCCTTGGTGCAGGGGGACATTCGCTATGCATCGCTGGCAGTGGAGCATGGTGCCAAGTTGCTGGGCCTGATGATTCAGGTGGACGCGTCCGATTTGCCGACCCGGTCGGATCGTGGTGCCCAAGAAGCGATTCGCAAAGCGCAAAGCGACGCTTGAAACTCATTATCATCACCGGATGACATTTTTAGCCATCGATGTGGGCAACACGCGCCTCAAATGGGCGCTTTACGAGCAACCAAGTCCCAAAGCGCAGCTGCTGGCGCATGGCGCCGAATTCCTGGAAAACATCGACCGACTGTCAGAAGGTGCTTGGTCGCAGTTGCCCAAGCCTGATCAGATGTTGGGTTGTGTGGTGGCCGGGGACGCCATCAAGCGCCGGGTGCAAGAGCAAATGGAAATCTGGGATTTCACCCCGCAGTGGGTGGTGCCCAGTGCCCAAGAGGCAGGCCTGACCAACGGCTACGACCACCCCTCGCGCTTGGGCTCTGACCGTTGGGTCGCCATGATCGGTGCGCGTCATCGGATGCTGGCCGCAGGCCCCTCGCGTCCATTGGTGGTGGTCATGGTCGGCACGGCCGTGACGGTTGAGGCCATTGATGCCAGCGGCCGTTTTTTGGGCGGACTGATCTTGCCCGGTCACGGCATCATGCTGCGGGCGCTCGAATCGGGTACGGCCGGTTTGCATGTCCCCACGGGTGAAGTGACGCCATTCCCCACCAATACCAGCGATGCCCTGACGAGCGGTGGCACCTACGCGATTGCCGGCGCTTGCGAACGCATGGTGCAACACCTGCGTGAGCACACAGGGCAGGAGCCCGTGTGCATCATGACCGGAGGTGCCGGCTGGAAAATGGCCCCCAGCATGTCCCTCCAGTTCGAGCTGGTGGACAACCTGATCTTTGACGGTTTGCTGGCCTTGGCCGCTCAGCGTTTCAGCCGAAGGGCCTGAGGGTCATACCTGCGAATGCGGGTATCCATCCCAACCGAAGGCACAGATCCCGCCCAAATCCAACGCCCTAGGCCTGGCCTGCCCTTAAAACAGTCATCAGCTTGCGCTGTACGCAGCAGTCAATCTTTGCAGGTGGTCTTGCAAGTCCTGACTCGCCATGTACGGGGTCAACAGGGCCAACACGTGCTGGGCACCCCGGGTGAGGGCCAAGCCGGCGCTGGCGGGCTCCAAGGCTTGCCTTGGGTTGCGCACATATTCATAGCTCAGCCAATAGGTCACCATGACCGACATGCTGGCCGACAGTGTTTCCACGCTGTCCGGCCCGATCCGCATCAGGCCAGCTGCGGACAAAGACTCCAGCATCAATCTGAAGGCGTGGGTTTTTCGCTCCAGAACCGCATGGAAGTGCGTTTCCAAGTGCCTATTGCCCGACAACAGGTTGTTCAGATCGCGGTACAAAAAGCGGTGACTCCAGACCTGCTCGAACAGCGAGTGCAGAAAAAACCAGGTGTCCTCAATGTCCCGCACATCGGGCGCGGCATCCAGCAGCCCCAGCATGGCGACTTCGTAGTGGTCAAAAAGCTGGTTGACCAAGGCGTCTTTGGACGCGTAGTGGTAGTACAGGTTGCCCGGACTGATGCCCAGCTCAGCGGAGATCAGCGTGGTCGAGACGTTGGGTTCACCATAGCGGTTGAACAACTCCAGCGTGACCTCTGCAATGCGCTCGGCGGTGCGGCGGGGGGCTTTTTTGGCCATGTCGGTGCGACTTGTTTGTCGTTAGGCTGACTTTGGCCGGGTTTTCTTCGCGGGCTTTTGGACTGCCGTTTTGGCGGCGGTTTTCCCCGGCGCTTGAACAGACACTTTGGCCCCAGGCCTTCCTGTAGCTTTTGTGGGCGTGGCCTTTGTGGATGCAGGTGGCGTTTTCATTGCAGCAGCCAATTGAGATTCGAGTTGCGCCACGCGATCGTTCAGCATCTGAATGTCCAGCAGCGTGGGCATGCCCAATCGGTGCAGTGCCTTGGCCACACGGTCTTCAAACAAATGCTCCAGTTTGTCCACCCGGCCGGTGGCTTGCTGACCGAAGTCGCTGGCCATGTGGCTCAGCCGTTCGGTGGCTTCTTGCAAGCGTTGTTGTGCTTCGGCCTGGCTTTTGCGCTGAAAGGCCAAACCGTCGTTCACCAGGGCCTCAATGGCTTTGCTGCCTTGCTCTTGGGCTTTGGCCATGGCCCCCAAACCGGCCAACCAAACATGTTGGGCCGGCGGTGTGGGGCTGTCTTGTGGCGCGGAGGCGCTTGTTTTGTTGCGCGTGGTGTCGTTTGATTTGGCCATGGTGCACTTCCTGAACAAGGTGCCACTTTAACCTGCGCTCAGGCGCAATGCTTCTAAAATCGCAAGACAGTGGTGCCGCGTCCCGTGGCACCCACCAGATTCGAATCCTCATGACCATTCTCGTCACCGGCGGCGCCGGCTTCATCGGTGCCAACTTTGTCCTCGACTGGCTGGCCGCCAGCAACGAGGCCGTCATCAACCTCGACAAACTCACTTACGCGGGCAACCCCGAGACCTTGGCCAGCCTGCAAGGCGACGCGCGCCACCAATTGGTGCAAGGCGACATCGGCGACAGCGCTTTGGTCAGTCGCCTGCTGGCCGAGCACCAGCCCCGCGCCGTGGTCAACTTTGCTGCTGAAAGCCATGTGGACCGCTCCATCCATGGCCCGGGGGAGTTCATTGAGACCAACATCGTCGGCACCTTCCGCCTCCTGGAGTCGGTGCGGGGGTATTGGAGTGGCTTGCCCGAGGCCGAAAAAACGGCGTTCCGCTTTTTGCACGTCTCCACCGACGAGGTGTATGGCTCGCTGGCCAAAACCGATCCGGCCTTCACCGAAACCCACCGCTACGAACCCAACAGTCCCTACAGCGCTAGCAAGGCCGCCAGCGATCACTTGGTGCGCGCCTGGCACCACACCTATGGCCTGCCGGTGCTCACCACCAACTGCAGCAACAACTACGGCCCGTATCACTTCCCCGAAAAGCTCATCCCGCTGATGATCGTCAACGCGCTGGCGGGCAAGCCCTTGCCTGTCTATGGCGATGGCATGCAGATCCGCGACTGGCTTTATGTCAAAGACCACTGCAGCGCGATCCGCCGCGTGCTCGAAGCCGGTCGTCTGGGCGAGGTCTACAACGTGGGCGGCTGGAACGAAAAGCCCAACATCGAGATCGTGCAGACCATTTGCCAGCTCCTGGATGAAATGCGACCCAAAGCCGACGGCACAAGCTACGCCAGCCAGATCACCTATGTGACCGACCGCCCCGGCCACGACCGCCGCTACGCCATCGACGCCCGCAAGCTCGAAAAAGAGCTTGGCTGGAAGCCCGCTGAGACCTTTGAGACCGGCATCCGCAAAACCGTCGAGTGGTATCTGGCCAACCCCGAGTGGGTGCAGCACGTGCAAAGCGGGGCCTACCGTGAATGGGTGAACAAGAACTACACAGGTCGCCAAGCATGAAAATCTTGCTGCTGGGCAAAAACGGCCAAGTGGGCTGGGAGCTTCAGCGCAGCTTGGCCCCTTTGGGTGAAGTGCTGGCGCTGGACCGGCAAAGCACCACTCACTGCGGCGACCTGAGCCAGCCCGAGCGCTTGGCGCAAACGTTGCGCGAGTGGCGTCCCGATGTCATCGTCAATGCCGCTGCCCACACCGCTGTGGACAAAGCCGAGTCGGAACCCGACGTGGCCCGCTGCCTCAATGCCACCGCTCCAGCCGCGCTGGCGCAGGCCGCTGCTGAAGTTGGTGCTTGGCTGGTGCATTACTCGACCGACTACGTCTTCAACGGTCAGGGCGATTTGCCTTGGCAAGAGGGCGACGCCACCGGCCCACTGAGTGTGTACGGCCAGACCAAACTTGAAGGCGAGCAAGCCATTGCCGCCAGCGGCTGTAAGCACTTGATTTTTCGCACCAGCTGGGTTTATGCGGCGCGGGGCGGCAACTTTGCCAAGACCATGCTGCGCTTGGCCGCAGAACGTGAACGGCTGACGGTCATCAACGACCAACACGGCGCTCCCACCGGCGCAGACCTGATTGCCGATGTGACGGCCCATGCCATCCGCCAAGTCATGGCCAACTCCGCCCCGACTTTGGCGGGCATTTACCACCTGGTGGCTTCAGGTGAGACCACTTGGCACGGTTACGCCAGCCATGTGATCGCACAAGCGCGGAACATCCAACCCGAGCTGGGCCTGAAAGTGAGCGACATCGCGCCTGTACCCACCAGTGCATTCCCAACGCCTGCCCAACGCCCTTTGAACTCGCGACTGAGCACCCACAAACTGCAGCAAGCCTTTGGGCTGGTGCTGCCGCCATGGCAGCAAGGCGTCAACCGCATGCTCGCCGAGATCCTCTGAACTTTTGCAGGCTTGCGGCACAATCCCTTGAACTTTTGAACCCTCTTTGAAAACCCTGTTTCGCACCATGACCGACAACACCGCTGCCCCCACCGTTGCCCCGCATGACCAAGCCCAGATCCTGGCGCAGGCCATGCCCTACATCCGCAAGTTTCACGGCAAGACGCTGGTCATCAAATACGGCGGCAATGCCATGACCGATCCGGCCCTGCAACAAGCCTTTGCCGAAGACGTGGTGCTGCTCAAACTGGTGGGCATGAACCCGGTGGTGGTGCACGGCGGTGGCCCGCAGATTGAAACGGCTTTGAAGCGCTTGGGCAAAACAGGCGAATTCATTCAGGGCATGCGCGTGACCGATGCCGAAACCATGGAAGTCGTGGAGTGGGTGTTGGGCGGCGAAGTGCAGCAAGACATCGTCGGCATGATCAACCGCGCAGGCGGCAAAGCTGTGGGTCTGACGGGTCGCGACGGTGGCTTGATCCGCGCCAAAAAGCTGCGCCTGGTGGACAGCCAAGACCCGAACAAAGAATACGATGTGGGCCAAGTGGGCGAGATCGAAAGCATCGATCCCGCGATCCTGCAATGCTTGCAAGATGACGCATTCATCCCCGTGGTCAGTCCCATTGGTTTTGGCGTGAACAACGAGAGTTACAACATCAACGCCGACGTGGTGGCTGCTAAATTGGCTACTGTGCTTCAAGCCGAAAAATTGCTCATGCTCACCAACATCCGTGGTGTGCTCGACAAAGCGGGCAACTTGCTCACCGAGCTGACCCCCAGCCGCATCGACGAGCTGTGTGCCGACGGCACCATCAGCGGCGGCATGATTCCCAAGATCGCAGGTGCCTTGGATGCAGCCAAGAGCGGTGTCAATGCAGTGCACATCATCGATGGGCGCGTGCCACATGCCATGCTGCTGGAGGTGCTGTCTGAGCAGGCCTTTGGCACCATGATCCGCAGTCGCTGAAAATTGCACCGGTCACCGGCTTTAAAACACAGGGGGCGACATGTCTGATCCAGAACAACAAAGCGAGCGATTTTCAGACGGCGATGAGACACCCGCACGCAAACGGCCTCGCCCGGGTGAGCGGCGTTTGCAAATTTTGCAAACCGTGGCCGCCATGCTGGAGCAGCCTGGTGCCGAGCGCGTGACCACGGCCAGCCTGGCCGCCAAAATTGGCGTGAGTGAGGCGGCTTTGTACCGCCACTTCGCCAGCAAGGCGCAGATGTTTGAGGGGTTGATTGATTTTGTCGACCAATCGGTCATCGGCCTGATTCGCCAGGTCACCGACCGCGAACCTGCAGGCCCTGTGCAAGCCAGTCGCATCGTCGCCTTGCTGTTGCAGTTCGCCGAGAAGAACCCGGGCATGAGCCGCGTCATGATTGGTGATGCGCTGGTGTTGGAGCACGAACGTCTGCAAGAGCGCATCAACTTGCTGTTTGACAAGATCGAAGCGCAACTGCGGCAGTCGCTCAAAGGCATCGAATCGGCCTCGCCCACGGTCGATGCACAAGTCACAGCCTCATTGCTGGTGGCCTTCATGCAAGGCCGCTTGCAGCGATTCGCCCGTTCAGGCTTCAAACGCCTGCCCTCCGAGCACTTGCAGGCTGCATTGGCTCGAATGCTGTAAAGACGTCATGGAAGCGGGCAGAGCGCTCTGCCCTGCCCTATTGCTGCGACGCCTTATTTCCCGATCAGCTGGAGCAGGTGTTGCCAGCCACGCAGCAACCAACCTGAGCGTTCCACATCGGCTTGCGCCACCAGCGGGGCTTCACCCACCGGTTTGCCATTGGCGGAGGCCACCACTTTGCCAATCACCGTGCCTTTGGCCACGGGAGCTTCCAAGCCTGGTTTGAGTTCCACCGCAGTTTGCACGGTCGTGCCACGTGGCACGGTCAACAGCCAAGGGCTGCCCAGTCCGGCGGCAACGGAGTCGGCCTTGCCGAAGCTCACCTTGGCCGTGCCGACCACTGCGTTGGCTGCAATCGGGGTGACTTTTTCGAAGCTGCCAAAACCCCAACCCAGCAATGTGCGGGTTTGGTCTGCCCGTGCTTGGGCGCTGTGGGTGTTGAGGATGACCGAGATCAGCCGTGTGTCGTTGCGCTTGGACGATGTGACCAGGCAGTAACCCGCTTCGGCAGTGTGGCCGGTTTTCAGGCCGTCTACGGTGGGGTCTGTGTAGAGCAGGGCGTTGCGGTTGCCTTGCTTGATGCCGTTGTATTTGAACTCGCGCTCGGCGTAGAGGGGGTAGTACTCGGCACCGTCGCGGATGATGGCCCGCGCCAAGATGGCCAAATCTCGGGCCGAGGATTTGTGCGCCGGATCGGGAAGACCCGTGGGATTCACGAAATTCGTGTGCGTCATCCCCAAGCGCTGGGCTTCGGCGTTCATCAGCTTGGCAAAGCCGGCTTCGGAGCTGGCCATGTGCTCGGCAATCGCTTTGGAGGCGTCGTTGCCCGACTGGATGATGATGCCGCGCAGCAGGTCGATCACTGTGGCTTGGCTGCCCAGCGGCAGGTACATGCATGATTCGGCGCTCGTGCCCCGGCACCAGGCGTTTTCGCTCACGGTGACCAGGTCGGTGGGCTTGAGCTTGCCTGAGCGCAGCGCTTGCTCAACGATGTAGCTGGTCATCATCTTGGTGAGCGAGGCCGGGGGAAGGGCTTCGTCGGCGTTGGCCGAGGCCAGCACCTCGCCGGAGTCAAAGTCCATCAGCAACCAAGCTTTGGACTGCAAGGCTGGTGCATTGGGGGCCAAGGCAACTTGTGCTGCCAGCGGCGGCAGGGCCTTGTTCACCGCTTCAGCTTTCTTTTTGGCTGGTTTGGTGGCTTGCGGTTTGGCTTTGCTTTGTTTGGTGGTGTTGGGTTTGGCTGCGAGTGCAGTCTGACCAGAAGCCAGAATGCCCAAGGCGATGGCGAAGACGATAGGAAGATTTGAAACAGACTTGAATTGCATAATGTTCATCGGTAGATGCACGATTGTCGCGGATTGGCCGTGTTCGATCACCAATTCCACAAAGTCCCATCATGCTGCAGTCTGTTCACGGGTAAGTAGGCTCTTTGATACGGGTACTTGGCGGCCAGCTTTTCGTCGATGTCCACGCCGTGGCCGGGTGACTCGCCGCAGTGCATCATGCCGCGCTCAAAGCGGTAATCGTGCGGGAAGACCGAGAGCATTTCTTCGCTGTGCGGCATGAACTCTTGTACGCCAAAGTTGGGCACCCAGGTGTCAAAGTGCAGGGCTGCGCCCATGCACACGGGCGACAGGTCGGTCGCGCCGTGGCAGCCGGTGCGCACTTGGTACAGGCTGGCCAGGTCGGCGATGCGGCGCAGGTGGGTGATGCCGCCTGCGTGGACCACGGTGGTGCGGATGTAGTCGATCAGCTGCTTTTCGATCAGCGTCTTGCAGTCCCAGATGCTGTTGAAAATCTCGCCCACCGCGATCGGTGTGGTGGTGTGGTGGCGTATCCAGGCAAAGGCGTCCTGGTTTTCGGCCGGGGTCGGGTCTTCCATCCAGAACATGCGCACAGGCTCTAACGCTTTGCCCAGTTGCCCTGCCTCGATGGGTGTCAGGCGGTGGTGCACGTCGTGCAGCAAATGGATGTCGGGGCCCACGGCTTCGCGCACAGCTTCAAACAGACCCGGCGTGTGGCGCAAATACTTTTCGGTGCTCCAGTCGTGTTCGCTGGGCAAGTTGGCATCGGCGGGTTCGTACAGGCGGCTGGCACCATGGTGGCCACTCACGCCATAGACCTTGTTCAGGCCGGGTACGCCGCTTTGGGCTCGGATGGCCAGGTAGCCTTCTTCCTTGTGGCGCAAAACTTCATCCACCGTTTCGGCCGTGTCACGGCCATTGGCGTGGCCGTAAACCATCACCCCAGTGCGGCTGCGCCCACCCAGCAACTGGTAAAGCGGCATGTTCGCCATCTTGGCCTTGATGTCCCACAGCGCGGTGTCCACGGCCGCAATGGCGCTCATGGTCACCGGGCCGCGCCGCCAGTAAGCGCCTTTGTAGAGGTATTGCCAGATGTCTTCGATCTGCTGCG
>JBIKSF010000157.1:0-3467 GCA_044348785.1 Limnohabitans sp. | reverse complement strand
CCGGCTCCAACACGGCAGCGGCCATCGTGCTGCTCAGCGATGGCCAAAGCAATGTGGGGCCTGATGCCGTCAAGATGGCCCAAGTGGCCGCCGATCTGGGGGTGCGCGTTTACACCGTGGGGGTGGGCACGGCGCAAGGTACGGTGCTCAAAGCCCAGGGCATGCAAATGCGGGTCAAGCTGGACGAGGCCAGCCTGAAAAAAATTGCCGAAATCACCAAGGCTGAATACTTAAGCGCGGATAACCGCCAAGACCTGCTGCAAATATACAAATCCCTGAGCAGCAAGATTGTGCTGAAAAAACACCGCCGCACCGAGGTCTCTGCCTTGTGCGCTTTGCTGGGCATGCTGTTGGTGAGCTGGGGTTGCGCTTGGGCTTGGTTGCGACACGGTCGGATCGTGTGAGATTGCAGAGATCGGCCAGTCCCCCTTCTTGTCAAGGTGATGCACAGTTACCAGAGCCTTCGGTGCCATAATTCGCGTCATGTTCAGCCTGCAAACCCTGCGCAATGCCCATCTCCTCACCCGCCTCGTGCTGGTGTGGTTTGCATTGTTTGTGGGTGCGGCGGTGGCTTCGCCGCTGGTCAAGCCAGAGGCCGTACACCTGGTTTGCAGCGCCATTGGCGGCGTGAAATTGGTGCAGGCGGACGCTGCAGGTGCCGATGTGGATGGCGTGGTATCACACACCGCGCTCGACTGCCCCGCCTGCCTGCCCCTGATCGCGCCCCCTGTGGCCGACATGTTGGCCCCCATGCCAATGGGCAGCTTGTCTCATGTTTTGCAGCCCTTGCCAGCCGCCCGGCTGGCCAGTTTGCTGGGTCAGCCCTGGCAAGCCCGCGCACCCCCCATCTTTGTCGCCTGAAACACCGCCCCCTGAAACGCTGGGGGGCTGAGTCGGTTTCGGCACACCCCCAGTGCCTGTGCGCCCCGTTTCATGGGGTTTGCCGAGCGTACTGTTTTGCCCCTTCATCTGTTCGATAACCACCAGGAGTGATCCATGTTCCGTCCCACTTTGTCTGTGTCTGCCCTTTTTCTGGCCATGACCGTATCCTTGGCCGCGCAAGCGCAGGTCACTGTGAAAGATGCCTGGGTGCGCGCCACTGTGCCCCAGCAAAAAGCCACCGGCGCCTTCATGCAACTGCAATCGGCGCAAGACGCCAAACTGCTGTCGGCCCAGTCGCCCGTGGCCGGTGTGGTCGAGGTGCACGAGATGGCCATGGACGGCGGCGTCATGAAAATGCGCGCAGTACCCAGTTTGGCCTTGCCTGCAGGCAAAGCGGTAGACCTCAAGCCCGGCGGTTACCACGTCATGCTGATGGACCTGAAAGGCCAAGTCAAAGACGGTGACACCGTGCCCGTGACCCTGGTGGTGGAAGGCAAAGATGGCAAGCGCCAATCGGTCGAATTGAAAGTGCCTGCCCGCACGGCCGCTGCACCGGCCATGAACCATGGCGCAGGCCAGATGCACAAGCACTGAGCTTGACCGCCTGAAGCTTGGATAAACCCATGACCTGGACAACAGCTCAACTGCGCAGGTTCAGCCTGCTGGTGCTGTGCGTGATGCTGCTGGGGGCACTGGCCCCTACGGTCTCGCGTGCGCACGCCTGGAGCCAAGGTAGCCAGGTGCCATGGATGGAAATTTGCACCACTGCGGGTACGCCGCGCAGTGCAGCCGATGCGCCCTCGGGAGACACCACGAAACCCGGCATGGCCGTGGTGGACCATTGCGCGCTGTGCGTGTTGTCCTCCGACCGCATGGTCCCGCCATCGCCCCCTTTTGAGTGGCATGCCTTGCCACAAGCCCCACCCGCGTTGGCGGTGGCCGCTTTGACCTTCACACCATTCGCCCTGCATTGGGCGATGCCATCGCGCGCACCACCTGCCTGCGTCTGATCACAGACCTTGCAGGTCGGGCCCAGCCCGCCTGTTGTTGGCTTTTTCCGCTTCGGGGCGGGAAAAAGCCTGATTCAGTCAGGAGCAGCGAATGAACTATTTAACCCAAATTCCGGTGATCGAATCCATCGATGTGCGTCGAGGCCATACCTTGTTGACGGCAGGCGCCGTGGGCCCTGTGTGGCGTGTGACACAAGGCGTTTTCAAGCTTGAGCGCGCAGGCCTGGAGGGCCAGACCCTGGTGCAGTTGGCCATGCCCGGCGATTTGATCGGCGTGGAAGCCTTGTGTGCCGAGCCCTATGCATTTTCTGTCGTGGCCTTGGTGGCCGCACAAGCGCAGCCCCTTGAAGTCACCCATGAACTGGCGCGTTACACCACCATGGCCCAAGGTTTTTTGCAGCAGCAGCGACAGACGTGTGACATGCATCGGCTGCGCACAGGCCCGATTGTTCAGCGCCTGGCCCATCTCTTGACCGTTCTGGGCAAGCAAGCCGATGGCCGCGTGTTGGAAGTGGCGCGCAAAGAATTGCCCACGCTCAAGGAAATGGCCCGCGTGGTGGATTCGACCTTCGAAACCGTGTGCCGTGAACTGAACACCCTGCTGCCCGAGCGCAAACAGCCACGCACCCGCATCGCGACGGCATGGGCGAGCGCGACACCGTTTGCCATGGCGGCATAAGGGGCGACCATGAAAAACGCAATTCAGGCGATTTGGCAAGTCATCCGAAAAACCGGCTTTGGCTGGGGATTTATT
Source organism: Limnohabitans sp. (assembly GCA_044348785.1). Taxonomy (GTDB): domain Bacteria; phylum Pseudomonadota; class Gammaproteobacteria; order Burkholderiales; family Burkholderiaceae_C; genus Limnohabitans_A. Next base: position 821 of record JBIKSF010000157.1, on the reverse strand, counting down.
GGGGGCGGATTGCTGATGGGCTTCTTGGCTTTGTCGCTCAGTCAAGCCCACGCCCACGACTTCAAGCAAGGCGATCTGGTGATCGACCACCCCTATGCCACGCCCAGCCTGGCGGGCACGCGCAATGGCAGTGTGTACTTCAAAGGCCTCCGCAACCGGGGCGGCCAAGCCGACCGATTGATCGCGGCCAAAAGCGCGGTGGCCGAGCGGGTGGAATTGCACCAGATGCAGATGGACGGGCAAGTCATGCGCATGCGTGAAGTGCCCGCCATTGAGCTGCCTGCCCGCACCGAAGTCAACCTGCGCCACGGCGGTGCAGGCACACACCACCTGATGCTGCAGGGCTTGAAACAGCCCTTGAAAGACGGCGACCGCTTCGACCTGGAGCTGGTCTTTGAAAAGGCTGGCACACGGCGTGTGAACGTTTGGGTGCAAACACCGCGCTCAGGCAATGCCAACCCTACACATCAACACTGAAACCCACCAGGAGACCCTCATGAAAAAACTCTTCCTCACAGCCGCAGCCATGGCACTGGCCGCTTGCAGCACAGTGCCCAGCACGCCCAAAACCGCACAGGTGTCGCTCAACTTTGCGGCGCAAATCAACGGCCAGCCTTTTGCCTGCGGCCAGCGTTACGACGGCGTGGGCACCACACGTTCGAGCATCACGCCCAGCGACTTTCGCATGTATGTGAGCGAGGTGAGGTTGTTGCGCCAAGACGGCAGTGCCGTGCCAGTGCAACTGGCGCAAGACGGCATTTGGCAGCACCAAAACGTGGCCCTGATCGATTTTGAAAACGGCACCGGCCCCTGCCGCAATG
>JBIKSF010000174.1:0-38064 GCA_044348785.1 Limnohabitans sp. | reverse complement strand
GCGTGGGCCTACACGGTCAACAACGCAAACGCTGCAGTGCAAGCGCTGACTGGTTCACAAACGCTGACCGACACCTTCAACGTGACAGCAGCTGACGGCACCGTCCAAACGGTCACGGTGACGATCAACGGCGCAAACGACGCGGCCACCTTCACCGGTGACATCACCAAAGCCATCACCGAAACCAATGCCGCACAAAGCGTGACCGGCACACTGACAGTGGCCGACATGGACAGTGCCACCACCGTGGTGGCGCAGACCGCTGTGAACGGCAGCGCAGGCTACGGCAAGTTCACCATCAGCACCACAGGCGCGTGGAGCTATGCCATGAACACGGCGCAAAACCAGTTTGTGGCGGGTCAAACCTACGACGACACCCTGACCGTGACCACGGCTGACGGTACCCAGCAAGTCATCAAGGTCACCATCACGGGCACCAACGACGCGCCCGTATTGGCCAACACCACACTCAACATGGCCGCTGTGCTGCAGGACTCTGGCGTTACGCCAGTGGGTGCTGTGGGCATGCTGGTCAGTAATCTGGTGGGCGGCGTGACCGATGCGGACACAGGCGCAGCCAAAGGCATTGCCATCACCGGCTTCGACAGCGCCAAGGGCCAGCTGTACTTCAGCACCAACGGTGGCGCCGATTGGACAGAGATCTCCAGCGTGAGCGAAGGCAGCGCACGCTTGCTCGCAGCCGATGCAGACAACCGTGTGTACTTCAGGGCTGCAACAGGCATTAAAGGTGCTGTGGACAATTCACTGACCTTCCGCGCATGGGATGGCACCACCGGCACAGACGGTTTGACGGGTAACGCCTCGGTCAACGACGGCACGACCGCTTTCTCCAAAGACAGCGATAACGTCAGCAGCTACGTGGTGGCCCCTGTCACCATCAACGCGGTGTCCACCGATGACCTGGTCAACGTCAGAGAACCCCTGCTGATCACCGGCAAGGCCGACCCCAATGCGGTGGTCACCCTGAACATCAACAGCCAGAACTTCAACGTCACGGCCAATGCCACGGGCGACTGGTCTTATGACGGCAGCAAAGTGCGCTACGTCATGGTTCGCAAGAGCCTGATGAACCTGCCCACCACAGACCCGGATTACAACCTCAAAGGCATCTTGACCATTGGTGAGGTGGAGATTTTCCAAAGAACCACCAACACCAATCTTTCCACTTTGCCTGGCGTGTCGCAAAGCTATTCGAATGTCAACACCTTCACGACAGGTTCACTGCTGGATATGAACGCCTACTACACCGCAGGCAGTTACGTGGAAACTTCGGGCAGCCAAATGGGGCTGGCAACCGGTGTGAGTCAAGATGCCTGGGTGCAAATTGATTTGGGTGCGGCGTATTCTTTGAACGACATCAAGCTGATGGGTGCACAAAACACCAGTGCCCGCCTGAACGGTGCGACGATTTACACTTCGGCAACCGATATGTCCGCGCTGACCAAAGCACAGCTGGACAGTTCGGTGCTGGTCAACAAAGGCACCCCAGTCACAGGCTTGACCAACGCGGGTTGGCAAGGTTACTGGGCCAGCTCAGACAGCCCAGACGCCATTTACGGCAATGCGCTCAATGAAGGCCCCAACACCATTACCGCCACAGAGTTGGTACAGGGCGTCAGCAGCCAGGCCACACGCGTGGTCACGCTCGACACCATCGCCCCCGTGACCACCGTCACCAGCGCAGCCTTGAGTTCTGATACTGGCACCTCCAACACCGACTTTGTCACCAGCGTGGCCGCGCAAATCATCACCGGCAACCTGAGCGCCAACTTGGCCACGGGCGAAAAAGTCATGGTCTCGCTGGACAACGGCGTGACCTGGGTCGCCGCCACCGCCACCGTGGGCACCAGCACCTGGAGCTTGCCAGGCGTGACTCTTTCGGGCAGCAGCACCTTGCAAGCCAAAGTGGTGGACACCGCTGGCAACGGCAGCACGCCGTACACCAAAACCTACGCCTATGTGCCCGTGTCCGACCTGACCGTGGGCATCACGCGCATCGAAGACAACGCAGGCACAGCCACCAACGTGTTGTCGGGCGGCACCAGCAACGACACCACTCCGACCTTGGTGGGTACTTTGGGCGGCGCCACACAAGGCGCGGCCTTGGGCACCAACGAAGTGGTCAACGTGTACCGCACGCCCAACCTGGCAACGGCCACGGTGGTGCAGGCGGGTTCGTTGGCAGGCAGTCAAATTTTGAGCGGCAACCCTCTGACCCATTTCTTCATTGGTGATGGCAATTACGGCCCAACAGGCAATGTGTATTTGCCTACTGCTCCTCTTGACGGCCACATGGTGGTCATTACTAAAACATCGAATTGGGGCCTCGCGGTTTTCAACGGCAGCACCCTGGTCGGTAATGTGGGCACTGCAGCTGTTCCGAGCGGCGGGCAAGACAACCTGTATTTCAAATGGGATGCAGCCAAGGGCACTTGGCTCACAGGCACCAATGCCCTGACCAAAGTGGGCACAGCTGTGGTGACCACCAACGCCACAGGCCAAAGCATTTGGATGCTGACGGACAACACGGGTCTGGGCAACAGCGACAGCCTGAATTACATCGCGCAGGTTGAAAACACCGCAGGCACCTTTGGCCAGCAGTCCACACCTGGTGCGCTGGACTGGCGTTACAACGTTGACAACGTGGCACCCAGTTCAATCAGCCTGATTGGTACCGACGATGTGGGTCCGGTGACGGGCCCGATGGCTGCCAACGGCGTGACCAACGACGACAAGCCCACCTTCAGCGGCAGCACCGAAGCGAATGCTGTGGTGAGTGTGTACGACGGCACAACGCTGCTGGGCACCACCACAGCCAACGGCAGCGGCGCATGGAGCTTCACGCCCACAACCGCTTTGGCAACAGGCGCACACAGCGTAACGGCCAAGGCCACTGATGCCAGCGGCAACACTTCGACAGCCAGCACGGCGTTGGCATTTTCCGTGGACACCGGTACGCCCACAGCCGTGGCCGACGTGAAGAACTCTGACGAAGACACCACGCCCATCACAGGCAACGTGTCCAGTAACGATACCAACAAAGACGGCACGGAAAGCTACGCCATCGTCGGTAGCGCTGCGGGTACCTACGGCACCTTGACCATGAACGCCAACGGCACCTACAGCTATGCGCGTTCAGTGGTGCTGGACAACATTCAGACCACAGCCGTGGAAACCTTCACCTACAAGGTGACCGATGCTGCAGGCAACACCACGCAAAGCACGCTGACCATCAACATGGCCCCGGTCAACGATGCAGCGGTGATTGCCGGAGACTTGCTCAAGACGGTCAGTGAGACCAACGCTGCCCAGACGGTCACGGGTGCTTTGAGCATCACGGACGTGGACAGTGCCCAGACCTTCAACGCCCTGTCGGGGGTGGTTGGAACCTACGGCAGCTTCAGCATGACCACAGCAGGCGCTTGGACCTACGTGATGAGCGCGGCACAAGACCAGTTCAAGGCGGGAGTCGCTTACACCGATCTGTTCACGGTCAGCTCTGCCGATGGCACAAGCAAAATTGTGACGGTCACCATCAATGGCACCAACGATGGACCTGTGTTGGTGTCGACAAATCAAGCGTTCTCTGATTTCTTTGAAAACGGGGGGGCTGTTTCAGCCAAAAAGGGCAGCATCCAGTTGAGTGATATTGACTCTGATAATTTCCAAGGCGCAACCGTGTCCGTGATTGACTTTGTGAGCAGTGGTTTCATCACGGGTGATGTGTTGTCGTACACCACACCATCGGGTGCCAATATCTCAGGCGCTTACAACGTCAATACGGGGGTTTTGACCTTCACGGGTTCTGCGACCAAAGCGCAGTATGAGGAGTTGCTCAACTCTGTCAAATTCAATAACTTGCGTGAAGACCTCATCGGTGGTGCGCGCAAAGTCTATTGGACGGTGACGGATACCAGTGGACAGCAAAGTTCAACATCTGTGTACAGCACAGTCAGCGTCAACAGATTGAACGATGCGCCAGTCCTTGCAGACACCAGTTTGAGTTTGACCACGATTCAGCCAGCGACAAGCGTGGTGAATCCATCGGGTCAGGTTGGTGTGCTGGTTTCCACTTTGGTGGGGGGTATTACCGATGCCGATGGCACCACGGTGGCCAAGGGTATTGCTGTGACCAAGGTCAATCAAGCTTTGGGCCAAGTGTATTTCTCTACCAACAACGGGGCAAGTTGGTTCACTTACAGCACATTGACGACTTTGAGTGAACAAACGGCGTTGCTGTTGAAAGCCGATGCGTCGACGCGTGTGTTCTTCCGGCCCCATGTGGGCGTTGAGGGCACCATTGCGGACGCCATGACAATCCGTGCTTGGGACACGACGGATAACAAGGTCACGCTCAACGTGAATCAGGTGAACCTTTATTCGATCAACTCAACGGGTGGCATCACACCTTATTCAGGAACGACCGATACCGTATCTTTGACTGTGGCGACCACAGCAAGCGCTGGATTGGAGGGCACCAGTGCCAACAACGTTTTGACTGGCACGGCTGGCGATGATGTCATGGTCGGAAACGGCGGTGTGGATCAAATCAACGGTGGTGATGGCAATGACAAGCTTGTCTTAAATGCATCCAACGTCACCGCATTGAGTGCGGCCAACTCGGCCATCGTGAATGGCGGCTCGGGGGTCAACACCCTCAAGCTGTCGGGTGGAGACATGTTCCTGGACCTGACATTGGCAGCAGTGCAAAGCAAGGTCGATAACTTCAGCGTGTTCGACATCACAGGGGCGGGTAACAACACCCTCAAGCTCAATTTGCTGAATTTGCAAACCTTGTCGGGTGCTGTGGACAACACCAACACAGCCAACACCAATGAAAACCAAATGCTGGTCGTGCATGGTGACTTGGGGGATGCGGTCATCCTGGAAAACACTGCCAGCTGGACGGTGTCCAACAGCCTGACAGCCGCTGCCTTGACTTCCGAATATGGTGCTGGGTATGGTTTCATTTCGGGCTCGCCCGTTCGCAAATACACCCAATACACCAAAAACGGTGCGACATTGATCGTGGACGACACGACTGCGGTAGCGGACTTCGTTGGCACCAGTGGTGCAGATGTGATGACGGGCACTGCCAACGCCGATGTCATTTACGGCAATGGTGGTGCAGATCAAATCAGTGCAGGAGCGGGTAACGACGTCGTGATTCTCAACGTCAACAGCGTCGCGACTTTGGCTGCAAGCAACAGTGCCATGGTCAACGGTGGGGCGGGCGTTAACAGCCTGAAAATCGCAGGCCTCAACAACACTCTGGATCTGACCAACGCTACGGTTTCTGGCAAGGTCGATAACTTCAGCGTGATTGACCTGCGGCAAGGCAACGGCAACAAGGTCAAGATCAACTTGCAAGATGTTCTGGACTTGTCAGGTGCTGTTGACAACCTCGCGACGGTTGGTGTGGATGAATCCAAGATGCTGGTCGTTCAGGGCAATGGTGGACTGGCGGTCAACACATTGCAGTTGGCCGATAGCGCCAATTGGACGAAAGTGACCAACTTGGGTGGCACCACCATGATCAACACCTACGGCGCTGAATACGGGTTTGAAGTGGGCCGCAGTTATACCCAATACACCAATGGTTTGGCCAACCTGTTTGTGGATCAAACCTTGGTTCAGTCCCTCTTGTAAGCATGCTGGGGGCCGAGAAATCGGCCCCTGTCGCTTGATTTTGTGAATTAGTCTATTAATACGTAATAAATTGATACGAAATGGTCTGTTTTTGCTTATTGGTGGATATTTCGATTGAAAATGTAGTTCTTAGATATTCTTAAGTGTGATGCGTGTGCGTCACATGTTTTCAAACAAAAGATAGCCATGCCCACCATTCCGCTCGTACAAGTTACCCCTTCGATTTTCTTCACAGCTTACGAAAACGAATTTGGCAACATCAGTTTGTTCGGTGGCGCTCTGGGATTGCCTGAAGGCACCCCGGTCAACTTCTTGTTCACGGATAACTTCGGCAACAGCAAGACGGTCACCTTGTTGGTCACGGGGGGGGAGTTGATTGCAACCAACATCTGGTCTGGGATGTTCGGAGAGGGTGATGTCAGCATCATCGCCACTGCCATGGGTGTGGAGCAGTTTGGGTCGGTGAGCTTGTCAGGTCAGCATTCTCAGGAACCCGTGAGCCTGACACAGAATGTGCTGGACGAAAACCTGATGATCGATGTGCAGGGTCTGGCGCCAGCCCTGGAAGCTGGCACGGTTTTGACATTGGTCATCCGTGATGCCTATGACATCAGCATCATGGTCACGACATCGGTTCAAGCCGATGGATCCTTCAGCTTGCAAAACATTGACCCACAAGGTCTCAGCGAAGGACTTCTGTCTTTTGATGTGATGGCCCAAGACGCCAATGGCACGCTGAATTTGACCAATATTGCCACGTTGCTTTTGACAGGCAGTGGTCCTCAAGGTGCTGACAACACCTTGACTGCGACGGAGGACACTGCTTTTGTGGTGAATGCCGCGGCCTTTGGCTACAGCAGCACACAAGGTCACACTCTGACAGGCGTGAAGATCACCGTTTTACCCGCCCAAGGCACGCTCAAGCTCAATGGCGTAGCGGTGAATGTGGACGATGTGATCAGCAAAGCCGATTTGGACGCAGGCAAGCTGAGGTACCAGGGCGCGCTCAATGGCAACGGCAGTAACTACGCCAGTTTGCTGTTCAAGGTCATGGACAGCCGCGCCACGAACAACGAAGACACAACGGCCAACAAGCTGACTTTCAACGTCACGGCGGTGAACGATGCCGCCATCATCAGTGGCCCCGTCACCGGTGCCGTGACCGAAGCAGGTGGCGTGTCCAACGCCATTGTGGGCAACCCCAACGCTACAGGCACACTGACATCAACCGATGTAGACGGCGTGGCCAATGCCTTTACAGCCGTGACCACAGCTACAGCCAGCACAGGTGGTTACGGCACTTACACGATGACCGCCGCAGGCGTGTGGGCTTACACACTCAACAACGCCAACACCACCGTGCAAGCCTTGAAGGCGGCACAAACGTTGACTGACACCTTCACCGTGACAGCGGCTGACGGCACACCACGTGTCGTCACCGTCACCATCACAGGCAGCAATGATGCTGCCATCATTTCTGGTGCCACAACGGGCGCCATCAACGAAGGCGTTGCCACCACCACCGGCACCGTCACATCGACCGATGTGGACGGCACAGCCAACGCATTCACCGCAGCGGCGGCAGGCACAGCCAGCACGAGTGGCTACGGCACTTATGCGCTGACATCTGCAGGCGTGTGGACCTACACACTCAACAACGCCAACACCACAGTGAATGCTTTGGCTGCCGGTGTAACACTGACCGACACGTTCACCGTTGCGGCAGCAGACGGCACAAGCCAAGTGGTGACTGTCACCATCACTGGCACCAATGACGCAGCCATCATCAGCGGCCCCGTCACCGGTGCCGTGACCGAAGCAGGCGGCGTGTCCAACGCCATTGTGGGCAACCCCAATGCCACAGGCACCTTGACCTCCACCGATGTGGACGGCACAGCCAACGCCTTCACGCCTGTGAGCACCGCCACGACCAGCACGGGTGGTTACGGCTCGTACACCATGACAGCTGCAGGCGTTTGGGCTTACACACTCAACAACGGCAACACCACCGTGCAAGCCTTGAAGGCGGCACAAACCTTGACCGACACCTTCACGGTCACAGCCGCTGACGGCACACCACGTGTCATCACCATCACCATCACAGGTACCAACGATGCCGCCATCATCAGCGGCACCAGCACCGGTGCCGTGACGGAAGCCGGCGGTGTGGCCAACGCCACAGCTGGCAACCCCAACGCTACAGGCACACTGACATCAACCGATGTAGACGGCGTGGCCAATGCCTTTATAGCCGTGACTACAGCTGCAGCCAGCACAGGTGGTTACGGCACTTACACGATGAACGCCGCAGGCGTGTGGGCTTACACACTCAACAACGGCAACACCACCGTGCAAGCCTTGAAGGCGGCACAAACCTTGACCGACACCTTCACCGTGACAGCGGCTGACGGCACACCACGTGTCGTCACCGTCACCATCACAGGCAGCAACGATGCTGCAGTGATCAGCGGCACGAGCACCGCTAGCCTGAACGAAAGCAACGCCATTCAATCGGTTAGCGGCACGCTGACTTCGACCGATGTGGACGGCACAGCCAACCTGTTTACAGCGCAAACGGGTGTGGCGGGTAACAACAACTACGGCACCTTCAGCATCACCACGGCCGGTGCGTGGACCTACGCCATGAACACCGCGCACAACGAGTTCGTGGCAGGACAGGTCTATACCGACAGCACCACTGTGACCAGTGCAGACGGCACAACACAAGTTATTTTTGTGCAGATCTATGGCACCAACGACGCAGCCATCATCAGCGGCCCCATCACCGGTGCCGTGACCGAAGCAGGCGGCGTGTCCAACGCCATTGTGGGCAACCCCAACGCCACAGGCACCTTGACCTCCACCGATGTGGACGGCACAGCCAACGCCTTCACGCCTGTGAGCACCGCCACGACCAGCACGGGTGGTTACGGCTCGTACACCATGACCGCCGCAGGCGTGTGGGCTTACACACTCAACAACGGCAACACCACAGTGCAAGCCTTGAATGCGGCACAAACGTTGACTGACACCTTCACCGTGACAGCTGCCGACGGCACACCTGCAGTGGTGACCATCACCATCACAGGTACCAACGACGCGGCCATCATCAGCGGCACCAGCACGGGTGCCGTGACTGAAGCCGGTGGCGTAGCCAATGCCACAGCGGGCAACCCCAACGTCACAGGCACACTGACCTCCACCGATGTAGACGGCGTGGCCAATGCCTTTACAGCCGTGACCACAGCTGCAGCCAGCACAGGTGGCTACGGCACTTACACGATGACCGCTGGCGGGCAGTGGGCTTACACACTGAACAACGCCAACACCACGGTGCAAGCCTTGGCCGCTGCTGCCACGCTGACCGATACCTTCACTGTGACAGCGGCTGACGGCACACCGCGTGTCGTCACTGTCACCATCACAGGTGCGAACGATGCCCCCGTTGTGGCCTTGGCTATTCCAGATCAAGTGGCTATTTTAGGAACACCGTTCAGCTACACCTTGCCAACAGGCAGTTTCACAGACGTCGACAGCTCGCTCACCTACACTGCCACGCGTGGTGATGGCACTGCCTTGCCAACCTGGTTGACGTTCAATGCGGCCACCCGCACCTTTAGCGGCACACCCATCGACACTGTCGACTTCAATATCAAAGTCACCGCCAGTGATGGCTCAGCCAGCATCAGCGACACCTTCGCGCTGGGCATTGCACCAGTGGCCAATAGCGTGGCCATCACCGGTACCACGGGCATTCAAAACAACTTCTTGAATGCGGGTGACACCATCTCTGCCACCGTCAACTTCACTGAGTTGGTGAACGTTACCGGTACGCCACAGATCACGCTCAACATTGGCGGCACTTTGGTCAAGGCCAACTACGTGAGCGGCTCGGGCACCAGTGCATTGACTTTCAGTTACACCATCTTGGCAGCACAGACCGATGCCAACGGCATCAGCATCAATGCCAATTCGTTGGGCTTGAACGGCGGCACCATCAAAGACGCTGTGGGCAACAACGCCACGCAAGACTTTGCGCTGGTTGCAGACAACATCAGCTACAAGGTCGACACCACGGCAGCCACAGCCGTGGCCGACATCAGGAACTCTGACGAAGACACCACGCCCATCACAGGCACCGTGGCCACCAACGACACCAACAAAGACGGCAGCGAGAGCTACGCCATCGTCGGCAGCGCTGCTGGCACCTATGGCACCTTGACCATGAACGCTAATGGCACCTACAGCTATGCGCGTTCGGTGGTGCTGGACAGCATTCAGACCACAGCCGTGGAAACCTTCACCTACAAGGTGACCGATGCTGCAGGCAACACCACGCAAAGCACGCTGACCATCAACATGGCCCCGGTCAACGATGCGGCGGTGATTGGCGGAGACTTGCTCAAGACGGTCAGTGAGACCAACGCTGCCCAGACGGTCACGGGTGCTTTGAACATCACCGACGTGGACAGTGCGCAAACGTTCAACGCCCTGACGGGGGTGGTTGGAACCTACGGCAGCTTCAGCATGACCACAGCGGGCGCTTGGACCTTCGTGATGAGCTCGGCGCAAGACCAGTTCAAGGCGGGAGTCGCTTACACCGATTTGTTCACGGTCAGCTCTGCAGATGGCACCAGCAAAATTGTGACGGTCACCATCAACGGTACGAATGACGCACCCGTGGTCGCAGCAGCTATCCCCGACCAAATGGCCTCGATGACGGGACCTTTCAGCTACACCGTGCCTGCAGGTACCTTTACCGACCCCGACAGCACGCTCACCTACACCGTCACACGCGGTGATGGCACGGCGTTGCCCACCTGGGTGACTTTTGATCCCGCCACGCTCACCTTCAGTGGCACCCCCACCGACACCATCGACTTCAACATCAAAGTCACGGCCAGCGACGGCACAGCCAGCATCAGCGATACCTTTTTGGTAGGTATTGCTCCTGTGGCCAGCAGCGCGGCCATCACCAGCAGCACGGGTATTCAAAACAATTTTTTGAACGCGGGTGACACGGTTACCACCACCGTTAACTTTGGTGAGAACGTTTTCATCACAGGCACGCCGCAGATCACGCTCAATATTGGCGGCACCTTGGTCAAGGCCAACTACGTGAGTGGCTCGGGCACCAGTGCCATTGCGTTCAGTTACACCATCCTTGCAGGCCAAACCGATGCCAACGGCATCAGCATCAATGCCAACTCCTTGGGCTTGAACGGCGGCACCCTCAAGGACGCCGTTGGCAACAACGCCACCCAGGACTTTGTGCTGGTTGCCGACAACATCAGCTACAAAGTCGACACCACCGCTGCGCTGGCCGTAGCAGACAGCATCACCGGTACCGAAGACGTCACCACCTTGACCGGTAGCGTGGCCACCAACGACACCGGCAAAGACGGCAGCGAGAGCTACACCCTCGTGGGCAGTGCCACGGGCCTCCACGGCACCTTGACGCTCAACACCAATGGCACTTACAGCTACGCACGCACGGCCAATTTGAACGCCATCCAAACAACGGCGGTGGACACCTTCACTTACCGAGTGACCGACGCCGCAGGCAACAGCACCACCAGCACGCTCACGCTCAACATGACGCCCGTCAACGATGCGCCCGTGTTTCCGACAGATGTCACCCGAAACACGCTGGAAGACACCACGTTTGAAGAGCAAGTCTCCAGCCTCTTGGCTGGTAAAGTCACCGACGTGGACAGCACGGGCATTGCGGGCATTGCCATCACTTGGGACTTCGGTACAGGCAAAACCTCCACAGGCGTCTGGTACTGGGCCGACTCGACCAAAGCCACCTGGACAGCGATTGACAAGCCTGCTTATGGGCCAGCCACCTCCATCTTCCTCAAAACCACCGACTACCTGCGCTTTGTGCCCGCCTTGAATGCGGACACCAGCACCCAGCAGGGCAACTTGGTGGTGCGCGTGGCCGATAACAGCATGCCCACCACCGCCTCAGGCGCCATCTTGAACTTGACCGGTGTGTTGCCCAACTTCTGGAGTGTTGGAGAACGCAGCATCATCGTCAACCTCACGCCCGTGAACGACGCGCCCATCGTGGCCAACCAGATCGCTGACACCACAGGCCTTGAGGGTACAGCCCTGAGCTACACCGTGCCTGTCAACGCCTTCACCGACGTGGACAGCCCCACGCTGTCGTACACCTTCGCTGTGGTCGACGCCAACGGCACGGCCCTGGCGACGCAGCCAGCCTGGCTCAGCTTCAATGCGACCACACGCACGTTCTCAGGCACGCCACCCGCGGGTTCCGCCGGCACTGTGTTCGTCAAAGTGACTGCCAGCGACGGCAGCCTGAGTGCTAACGACACGTTCAATATCGTGCTCACAGCACCTGACACCCTCGCCCCCACCTTGGTTGGCAGCAACCCGAGCGATAACGGCTACGTGGCCATTGCCAACGTGGGCCAAAACTTTACCCTGACCTTCAGCGAAGCGGTGAATAAAGGCACAGGCCTGATCCAGCTGTTCAAAGTCGATGGCACTTTGGTGGAAAGTTTTGACGCAGCCAGCAGCAGCTTGGTCACCGGTTGGAACGGCAACACGCTCACCATCAACCCGACCGCTAATTTGTTGGCTGCCACCGGTTACTACATCAAGATCGCGCCCACAGCGGTGAAAGATTTGGTGGGAAACGCCTATGCGGGTATTGCGGATGCGACCACGCTGAACTTCACCACGACTGACGCCAGCGGTGCCATTGTGGTGCCCGCGAACGGCGTCACAGCCATTGAAGACTTGTCCACCATCGGTGACTTCAATGGCGACGGTTACGACGACTTTGTCATTGGCGCTGGCATGAATGGCCTGTCTTCTACAGGTGGCGCTGCTTTTGTCGTGTATGGCAACGCCAATGGTACCGTGCCTAACCTGAGTGGCGGCACCATTGCCGCCAGTGCGGGCTTCAAAATCGTCTCGGGATTTACGGGCGATTACTTTGGTATCGCAGTCAACAGTGCAGGCGACACCAACGGAGACGGCTTGGCCGATTTGGTGGTGACTGCCAAATATGGCGATCCTTCATTCCGTGAGTCTGCCTATGTGGTTTTTGGCAAAAGCAACGCCAGCACCGTGTTTGCAACAGGCCTGAACGTTGGCACTGGATTGACAGCCAGCATGGGCTACCAGATCAAAATTGATGAAGCCTATTGGGGCCAAGCGGTCAGCAACGCAGGCGATGTCAACGGCGATGGCTTGAGCGATTTGCTGGTGATTTCAGACACCAGCGCCGCACGCAATGTGTATGTGATTTACGGTAAAACGGGCAATCAATCCGTCACCCTGACGTCGTACACCCAGTTCACCCCTGACATGGGTTACAACGTATTGACCAGCAACGTGATTGACCTGGGCCAATCTGTCTATGGGGCAGGCGATGTCAACGGCGATGGCCTGTCTGACTTCATTGTGGGTGCGCCGAACAGCTCAACCGGTGCGCGTGGCATGGCCTATGTGGTGTATGGCAACAGCACAGGAACTTCGGCTCAGCTGAACGCCACCAACGGGATTGATGCCAGCCAAGGCTTCAGAATTTTGGGTCAGGCGGGTACCACCACCAGCTTTTCGTATTTCGGGTTTGCTGTCTCCAGTGCGGGCGATGTCAACGGCGATGGCTTGGCCGATGTGATGATCAGCTCGCCCTTTGAACCCGGCGCAGAAGGTGGAGCGGTGTATGTGGTGTATGGCAACAGCAGCGGTAGTGTGCTGGACATTGACCTGCCCAGCAGTGCAGGCGTGATTGCTGCTTCGAGAGGCTTCAAGATCACCAGTGCACTGGCCGCAGACATGTTAGGTCGTTCTGGCAAAGACATTGCCAGCGCAGGCGACATCAATGGCGACGGCTTGAGTGACATGATCATCAGTGGACGTGACGATAACGGCAACACCACTGCAAGCACCTATGTGGTGTACGGCAACGCCAGCGGCACTTCAGTGGCGATCGATGCCAGCGGCAACATTGCTGCCAGCAACGGCTTCAAGCTCAAAGGTGCAGTCGGTTTTGCTGTGGCCAGTGCGGGCGACATCAACGGCGATGGCTTGAATGACCTCTTGGTTTCGGCCAGATTGAGCGGAGTCTCGGGCAGCTACAACGTGGTGCTGGGCGGCACGCAGTGGGTCACAGCAGCGCTGGACGGCGCGGGCACTTTTTCGGGCACATCGGGCGACGAAGCCCTGATCGGCTCCACCGGTAACGACACCATCACCGGCGGTGGCGGTGTGGACCGCTTCTTTGCAGGCCGTGGTGACGACACCATCGTGCTGACGGCCAGCGACATCGCCAATTTGCAAAACAACAGCACAGGCCAAACCGCCAAGGCGACCGTGAGCGCGGGAACAGGTTTTGACACGATTCGCCTGAGCGGCGGTGCCAGCCTGGACCTGCTCAAAGTCAGCAACGCTGCGGCCATGGGCATCGACGAAACCAGCCGCATCGAAGGCATTGAGCGCATCGACATGGCCACCGACACAGCGGCCAACACGCTCAAGATTTCGAACAAAGACATCAACGACATGGCCGGGTTCAACCAAATTCACACCGGCAGTGCCAGTGCGGATGGCAAGACCTGGACCAACGTGAGCGGCAGCGCCTTGAGCAACATCACCAGCTACCACCAAATGGTGATCGACGGTGGCAGCACCGACACCGTGGCCTTGACGGCCAACGGCGGCGCATGGTCCAACGTGGGCACTGTCAGCAACGGCACCACCCAGTACACCGTTTACCAAAACACGGCGACCAAATCTCAGTTGCTGGTGCAGCAAGGGGTGTCGGTCGACACCCAAGCCCCCACCTTGTTGTGGAGCACACCTGCCGACAACGACTTTGTGCTGACCCCCAATTTGGGCAACAACATCACCTTGCAGTTCAGCGAAGCCGTGGTCAAGGGCAATGGCTACATTCAACTGTGGAACAAGACCACAGGCCAGCCCGTGGAAGCGTTTGATGTGAACAGCAGCACGTTGGTCACAGGCTGGGGCACCAGCACCTTGACGATCAACCCCACAGCCAACTTGGCTGCCAAAACCGACTACTTCATCAAGGTCAGCGACAACGCCATTCAAGACAACTCTGGCTTGGCCTACACGGGCATGAACAGCGACTTGCCACTGAACTTCTCGACCCAGTCGGCGGACGGCAGCTTTGCCGTGACTTCATCGTTCAAGAGTGCGAGCGATACCAATGCCTACCTGCGCTCGGTGGCCACGGCGGGTGACTTCAACGGCGACGGCTATGACGACCTGTTGATCGGTGCGGCCGGATCATCGGAGGCGGGTGTGTACGTCATCTATGGCAACGCCCAGGGCGAAGGTCTGAATTTGGACAAAGACCCGATCATGAGCAATGGGGTGATTGCGGCGGATCAGGGTTTCAAAATTCAAGGCCGGGATTACTTCGGCACATCGGTGTCAGGCATTGGCGACGTGAACGGCGACGGTTTTGCCGACATCTTGATCGGTGCCAGCTCGGACAGCCAAGGCGGCTCCAACGCCGGTGCGGCTTTTGTGGTGTACGGCAGTGCCGCCCCCACAGCGCTCAACCTGTCCAGCGGCACGATTGCCGCTGCGCGTGGCTTCAAAATCGTGAGCGGCAAGGGCAGTATTGCATTGGGTGGCAGTGTATCAGGCGTGGGTGACTTCAACGGCGACGGTATTGCGGACTTCATCATCGGTGCACCGTCCTTGGGCGTCAATTCAGACGGAGGTTCTGCCTATGTGGTTTATGGCAAGACCAACGGCAGCACGTTAACACTGGGTGCTGACTACAGCATTGCTGCTGCAGACGGTTTGCTGCTCTCAGGCAATGTCGTTGACAGAGCGGGTTTCTCGGTCTCAGGGGCGGGTGACGTGAACGGTGACGGACTGTCCGATGTGATCGTCAGTGCCAGTGGGGCATTGTCAAATGCTGACGGCGCTGCGTATGTGATTTTTGGGGGAGCGACGGGCGGTGGCATGAATGCACTGGTCGCTGCAGGCAAAGGCCTGAAGATCACCGGTTTGACCAACAGCACCGGCCACCACCTGGGCACCAGTGTGTCCAGCGCAGGCGACGTCAACGGTGACGGTTATGCCGATTTGATCGTGGGCACTGACACTGACCAAGCTTATTCAGCTGCGTTCGTGGTGTATGGCGGCCCCACGTCAGCGTCGGTCAGCCTCTCGGCTGGCACTATCGCTGCGTCGCAAGGTTTCCGCATTTTGGGCAACAGCGCCAATGGCGCAGGTTTGAGCCAGGTCTCTGGCGCGGGCGACCTCAACGGCGACGGTTTTGCCGACGTGATCGTGGGCTCAACCGGTGGTTCTTCGTATGTGGTCTACGGCAAAGCGACGGGCGCGGAAGTCAGTGTGAGCACAGGCACCATTGCCGCATCAGAAGGCTTCAAGCTCACCTATTCCACCAACATCACCTCCACCACCGCCAAAGATGTGTCGTTTGCGGGCGACTTTGATGGTGACGGCTTGAACGATCTGGTGATTGCAGAGAGCACCAATTTTGGCAACAGCCAAACCTACAAGATCGTGTTCGGCGGCACGCAGTGGCTGACCACACCGGTCATTGGCAACGGCGCTGTGACCGGCACTGCAACGTCTGAAGCCATCCTCGGCTCAGCCGCCAACGACACCCTCACCGGTGGCGGTGGTGTGGACCGTTTCTTTGCCGGCATGGGCAACGACACCATCGTGTTGACAGGCGCCGATGTGACCAACTTGGGCAACGTGGCAGCAGGCCAGGCAGCCAAGGCCAGCGTGAACGGTGGCGGCGGCTTTGACACCCTGCGCATGTCCGGCGGCGCAGCGCTGAACCTGACCACCATCACCAACGCGGGTGCCATGGGCTTGGAAGAAAACAGCCGCATCGAGGGCATCGAGCGCATCGACTTGGCCACCGACACCGCAGCCAACACGCTGACGTTGACGGCCAAAGATGTGAACGACATGGCGGGCTTCAACCTGATCCGCACCGGTTCGGTCAGTGCCGATGGCAACACCTGGACTAACGTGACAGGCACAGCGTTGAGCGCGACCACCTCGGATCACCAGCTGGTGGTCGATGGCTCGACCAACGACACCTTGGTGTTGTCGCCAGACACGGGCTACTGGTTCAACGCAGGCACCGTGAGCAACGGCAGCAGCAACTACAACGTCTACCAAAACTTGGCCACTAACAGCCAAGTGTTGGTCAAGGCTGGTGTGGTAGTGACCAACAACGACCCGAATGCGGCACCTGTTTTCTCATCCACCAACGCAACAGTGGCGGCGGGTTTGTTGCCTGTTGTCGGTGGAACGCCCATCTGGAACAGGACCACCAGCTATGGCATCTCTAGCCTGGGCGGCATCACCACCAACATCACGGCGACGGGTGATAGCACACCAACCAATTCTTACGGGACGGGCAGTTCTGCTTTCATGTGGATCGGCGATCAACAAAGGACAGAAACGTTGAGCGTGTCGTTTGACAAGCCGGTGTATCAGGTCAAGATTGAGTTTGACGCTCTCAACAACGACGGCACCAATAAAGACACACTGTCTTTCCAAGTCAACGGTGCTAATTTGGTGCTCAGTAGTGCTAATTTGAGCCCGTCCGGCACGAGTGTCAGTGGCAACACCATCACAGGAAATGGTGGTGGTGTGTACAGCATCACTTCCTCCACAGCCATCAATAGCTTGAGCGCGACTGACACCATTAGTGGCGGTCCAAGTGGTGTAGGTATTGCTATTCAGTACAGCAGTGCCCCACTGCAGGTATCTGGCGGTGTGGCCATCAGTTCGCTGATGCCTGCAGCCACCGATGCCGATGGCAGCGTGGTCGGCTACGCCATCACCAGCGCCGCCACCGAGACTGGGGCCGACACCACGCCAGGCTCTTGGCAATACTTCAATGGCAGCACTTGGACCTCGTTGGCCAGTGCCAGTGTGTCGCAAGCGGTGTATTTGGCAGCCAGCACTTTGGTGCGCTGGAGTGACACCGACTCTGGCTACACCGCACTTTCCGCCGTGGCGGTGGACAACACCGTGATTGCCACGCTGGGCCAAGCCCTGAACGTGACGACCCGTGGTGGCTCAACAGCCTACAGCTCTGGCATCGCAACATTGCCTGCGGCTACCTTTTCGAACAGCGCCGTCAGCCTTGCTCTGGCCAGTGACACAGGCGCTAGCGCGTCCGACTTCATCACCAGCAATGGCACGATGAATGTCAACCTGTCGGTGTCTTTCAATACCTGGTCTTACTCAACCGACAGCGGCACGACATGGGCCACCGGTTCAGGCACAAGCTTTGTGCTGGGTGCAGGCAGCTATGCAGCCAATGCCGTGCAAGTGCGCGAAAACGGCGCGGGTATTCAAACCGTGGCCAAATTCGCCAATGCATTGACCGTTGACACAGCCGCGCCCACCGTGGCCGTGACCATGTCCGATGCCGCGTTGACCTTGGGTGAGAAGTCCACCATCACTTTCCAGTTCTCTGAAAACGTGGCGAACTTTGACATCAACGATGTGTCTATTCAAAACAGCGCAGGCGGTGTGGGTGCGGGTAGCTTGTCTGCCTTGACCAAGGTGAGCGACAGCAAATGGACCGCCGTTTATACGCCCGTGACAGAAACCAATACGACAGGTAACAAGATCGTGGTGGCGCTGAATGGCTACAACGACGCGGCAGGTAACAACGGCAGCACAGGCCAATCTGCCTTCAACGTGGACACACGCTTCTCGTCGTCTCTTACAGCTGGTTTTTATGGTACGACCTCGACCAGTTCGAGTGCCAATGCCAGCGTGACGACCAACGCCGTCATCGTGGATTATTGGAACCCCGCATGGCAGGGCGACACGATCAGGACTTATAAAAATGGTTCGCAGATTGACGTGTTCACCATCAGTGGCGCCACCAACAGCAAGTCGCTTGGCAATTTGGCGGCAAGCCCTGGCGATACGTTTTATTCCACAGTCACGCACAACGGTGTGACGTACAACTTGTTCAACATGATCAAGGTCAACCCAGGCACAGCCGGCCTGACCCGATACGACAGCCCCTTGGTGTTGGACTTGAACGGTGATGGCGTGCAGACCGTAGACATTTCGCATGGCGCGATGTTTGACTTGCAAGCCACTGGCACAGCACAGGCCACTGGCTGGGTTGATGCGCACGATGGTTTGCTGGCCATGGACTTGAACCACGACGGCAAAATCAACAGCGGTGCAGAGCTGTTTGGGAACAGCACTTTGTTGGCCGATGGTCGGAATGCGACCTCTGGTTGGACCGCGCTGGCCCAATACGACAGCAATGTCGATGGAAAGTTGGATACCCAAGATGCAGTGTTTGACGCGCTCATGGTTTGGCAAGATGCCAACAGCAACGGCCTTACAGATGCCGGCGAATTGCGCAGCTTGAAAGACGTGGGTGTGATCAGCATCAACTTGAGTCATGACAGCACCATCACCCATCAAAACGGCAACCTTCTGCAAGGTGTTTCCAGCTATACAAGCACCGATGGTCAAACGCATGAAGTCGCGGATGCTTGGTTCCAAACCGTGACCGAGGGTGTTAAGACACCGCAAAACGTCGAGAGTATTGGCTTGCAGGACGTGTTGACAGGCACCACTTCGAGCAGCTTGCCAATGACAGTTAATCCTGTCGACACCTTGCAACTGGACACCGGTGCGTGGACAAATTCAGGTCGTTTGGAAAATGAAAACGGTCAGATTTATGTCCATTTCACCCCTGAAATGGCCCATCTTTTCGTCGATCAGTCTATGAGCCCAAGCATCCTCTAAACGCTGTCGGAGATCACGAGCGGGTCTCCGACAGCTTTTGCCAAGGTTCGTAAGCACTTTGCCTGTCCTTTGCCATCTCTATCAAACAGTCCAGTATCGCTATGCCAGCTCTCTATTTCACTGCCACTGAAAATGAATTGGGCAACATTGACCTGTTTGGAACCGTTGACGGCTTGGCCAACGGTACGACGGTCAATCTTTTGTTCACGGATGACTTTGGCAACAGCAAAACGGCGACTGCGCTGGTCATGGACGGTGAGTTCAGCGCACTCAACATCTGGTCAGGCATGTTTGGTGCGGGCCTTGTCAACATCATGGCGTCAGCGGGTGGCGTGCAAACGCCAGGTGATGTGGAGTTGTCTGGTCACCACATGCAAGCGCCCGTGATGCTGACATCACAGGTACTGGATGAAAACACGATGATCGATGTGCAGGGAGCAGCGCCAGGATTGCTGCCCGGTACGGTTTTGACACTGGTCATTCGTGATGAGCAGAACATCGATGTCACGGCTACGGCGCTGGTTTTGGCCAACGGCAGCTTCAGTGTGCAAGACATCGACCCCCAAGGCCTGAGCGAAGGCACGCTTGCTATTGATGTCGTCGCCGAAGATGCCAACGGTGCCTTGAACTTGACGAACATTGCCAGTCTGATCTACACGACCCCTGGCCCGCAAGGCGCGGACAACACCCTTCATGCGACCGAAGACAGTGCTTATGTGGTGATCGCGTCTGCCTTTGGCTACAACGGCACGCATGGCCGAACTTTGACTGGCGTGAAAATCACACAGTTGCCTGCTATTGGTATGCTCAAACTCAATGGCGTGGCGGTGCAGACGGACGAAGTGATCAGCAAGGCCGACTTGGATGCGGGCAAACTGACATTTCAAAGCGCTCCCAACGGCAACGGCAGCGACTACGCTGCCTTCCAGTTCAAGGTGCAAGACAGCCGAAATACGAACAACGAAGACACCACGGCCAACACGATGACGGTCAATGTGGCCGCAGTGAATGACGCGCCGCTCATCACAACGCCTTTGAACGATCTGAGCACACAGGAAGACAGCAGCATCAGTTTTGTGATTGCCAGTCAATTGACTGGCAAGGCCAGCGATGTGGACGGCACTGCGCTCAAGGGCATCATCGTCGTGCAAAACACGGTGCCAGTCAGTGCGGGAACCTGGGCATATTCCAGCAATGGCTCGGATTGGATGCCCATACCGTTCAATACGGACGTCAAATGGACGTCTGTTCTCTACATCAATGCAAGCAACAGCTTGCGTTTCACCCCGGCAGCGGATGCCAATGGGGCTGAAATAGGTCATATCAATTTCCGTGCCGTTGATGCAAGCTTCCCCAACACCCCTTCGGGCAGCATGGTGAGTGTGATCAGCACGATTGGCGGCAGTGGCGCGGTCAGCAACCAGCCTGGTTACTTCAAGCCCGCTGTGACGGCTGTCAATGATGCCCCCAAACTCACGGTGATCACCACGGCAAGCAGCTTGACTGATGAACTTGGCGGAAGTTTGGGCACAGGGGTGAGTTTGTTCAGCGGCGCTGCCGCAGCCACGGGGCCGAGCAATGAATCTGCCCAAAAATTGACCCAGCTGAAGGTCACGGTCAGTGGCTTGCTTGATGGGGCCAACGAAGTCCTGATTGTCGACGGCACTGCTGTGAGTCTCAATCAGGGCGCCCATGGCTTCAGTGTTGCCAACAGCGTGGGCTACAACGTCAGCGTCAGCAGTGGCGTGGCCACTGTGACGCTGACCCCGCCTGCCAACAGCGCCGTGAGTGTGTTCAATACGCTGATCAACACCCTGCGCTACAACCACATCAACACCGACAATCCCACGGCTGGCAGCCGGGTGGTCAGCATCACCCGCCTGAGTGACAACGGTGGTACGACAGGCACCAATGCCCAGGATACGGGCGTCTTTGATTTTTCGAGCACGGTCACCGTGGCGAGCGCCAACAACAGCAAGGCGACGGTGGACATCACCAGTATTGAAGATGCAGCCTCATCTTCGAGTGACACTGGGCAGAGCAATACAGACTTTGTGACCCGTGATGGTTCATTGACTTACAAAGGAACGGTGACCAACTTTAAAAACATTCCGGGTGACAAGGTTCTGCTAGAGCTTGTCAGCGCCACCAACGCGGTGCTGGCTTCGACCACTGTGGTGCCCATCCACGGCGCATGGTCTTGGGTTGATCCGATCAGTAGCACTGGGGTGCGAACTTCAGGTGCTTACACCCTTCGTGCCACCGTTGTAGATGTCAATGGTGCGCGCGTGAATTCAACCGAACCCGTCAATGGCACCAACGGCGGTATTGACCGTCAAGGCATCGTCATCGACAGTGTTGTGCCCACGATTGCCATCACGGCGGACAAAACAAACCTCAAAGCGGGTGAAACGGCAACGGTCACTTTCAGTCTGGCCGAGGCCAGTCCTGATTTCAATGCCACGTCCGTTGCCGTGTCCGGTGGTGGCTTGACAGCATGGACAAAGGTTTCTGACACCACTTACACCGCCGTATTCATCCGCACAGTGCAAGACGTGGCCTCTGTGAGTGTGGGCAATGGTGCTTTCAAGGATTTGGCCGGTAATGTCAACGCCGACGGGGCTGATTCCAATAACGCGGTCACCATTTTGTTGAACGATGCACCCGTGATGGTGGATGCCGATGGCCTATTGCCCAACACGCTGGGGGTGGTCACAGCCGCTGCTGGAACGGCCTATTCGCCGGGTTTTGTCGATACAACTTCGCTCAGCATCACCCGTTCGTCAAGCAGTGGGGCGCTGAGCAACTCTGGTGCGGTGACCAACAACACGGACGGTACAAGCAACATTGTTTTGGCGACTGCCGAGTCAGGCTTCACAGAAAACCTGAAGTACCAATGGAGCAAGTCGGTCGCGAGCGTGCAAGTTCGCATCGATGGTTTTACCCTTGGCGATACATTGCAAGTGATGGTCAATGGCCAGTTGCTGGTGATCACTCCCAGCATGGTGGGGGGGGGCACATCGGTGGCTGTGCCTAATTTGGCAGGCACCACATTGGTTGCGGCCGCAGGTTCGAGTGCCCAGTCGTTTGACTTGATGATCAACGCAGCGCAGGTTCCTGCTGGCATCCGCAGCTTGGAATTTTTGGGGCGATCGGATGCTTCTGGCGGCGGCTTCAAGTTGTATGCGCCTACCAACATCACGCCCGAATACAACAGCCGGACAGTCTTGCAGTTGTTTGGTGCGACATTCTCTGATGCCGATGCGGACACTCTGAAAGGGGTTGCCGTCACTTTTGCAGGCACCACAGCAGATATCGCATCGAATGGTGTTTACAGTTATTCATCAGACGGCGGAATCGTCTGGCGAGTGCTCAATTCTGGGCTGAGCGATGCCAATGCGGTTTTTCTGGCCCGTACAGATCTGGTCCGTTATGTCCCTTCGTCGCTCAATTCCTCCAGCTTCAAGCAAGACTTGACCGTGCGTTTGGTGGATTCTTCGGGGGCCAGCAGCACCGAGTCCTTGGTGTCGGGCAAGCCGGTCGATGTGTCCATTTATGGGGGCAGCGAGGCTTACAGCAACGCCCCAGTGTCGCTCAAGACGCTGACCACTTTGAAGATCAATTCGGTCGCAGGCAACGATGTGTTGTCTGTCAGTGAGACGACCCTCAACACCAACGTGGTGTCGGGTGCGGTGACGGGGCAATTCGCTGTGGGCGACAAGGTCACCGTCACCGTCAATGGCACGCAGTACAACAGCAACGTGGCCGCTGGCGGCGTCTGGTCGGTTGGTACCGTGGCTGGCAATGATCTGAAATTGGATGCGGACTCCAAGGTCGAAGCGTCCATCCAGGCAACGACTGAGACAGGACTCAGCACAGCCGTTGCCAACATGCGGGCGTACACCACCGACTTTGCCAAGGTTTCGATCAGTCAAGGCTTTGTGACCAGTTATGTCGCGGCCACCGTGACGGACCAGACCGTGAACATGACGTCCGTGGTGGGTAATTCACCGGTTGGGCCGCAGGCGTTCACCACCTTTGTGCGCAACGGGACCAATGCAGCGGCGCACTTTGAGTCGGGTTCGTTCATTTTGAACCCCCAAAACATCAAAGACCCCGAGGGCAATGGGGCAGGGGGGGAGTACCAGTCCGGCGAAATCATGCTGCAGGCCCGCAACAACATGGCCTTCACTCGGATGAAGTTCACCTATTACGATTTGCAAAACGGCCTGGTTGCACCGGGTGCCAAAACGGTGACTTTCTACGATGTCAACGGTTCTGCCATCACGTCACGCACGTTGAATGTCGCTGGGCACATGGGCTCGGCGGTTCTGGACACCGGCATTTTGTCGCGCCCTGCGGTGTCCATGGGCATCAGTGGCGGCAACCGTGACTGGTTTGCGATCTATGGCTTTTCTGTCACGGCCACCAACTTCCCGTCCGAGGTGCGCACACCGATTGTCTCTTTGGACACGGTGGTTGACCGCACGCCTGAGCTTGAAGGCACCTTGTCCCAAGTTTTGGCCGCAGGTCAGGTGGTGCAGATTTTCAACAATGCCACTTATATGGGCAATGCCACGGTCACGGGCACCAGCTGGAAATACATTCCGACCATTGCCGCATTGAGCACCAACAGTTTCGTGGCCAAGGTGGTGGCTTCGACCACGGTGATCACCGAGTCCACGCCTTTTGTGATCAAGCAGGCTCCCTCAGGTATCACGCCTTTGATGCTGGACCTGAACGGCGATGGGGTTCAAACCACCACGTTGGAAAACGGCACCCAGTTTGACATGGATGCCGATGCCGATTTGGATCAGACGGCATGGGTCAGCCAGCAAGACGGTTTGTTGGTCATGGACATCCACGACGATGGCGTCATTGAAGACGGGCGGGAGTTGTTTGGTTCTGCCACGATTTTGCGCAATGGCATGACGGCCAAAGACGGTTTTGACGCCCTGCGTGAGCAGGATTCGAACGAGGACGGCATCATTGATGCGTCCGATCCTGCTTTTGAAAAGCTCCGAGTTTGGGTGGATGCCAATGGCAACGGCGTGACAGATGCTGGCGAGCTAAAAAAGCTGCAAGAATTGAACATCGTGTCCTTCCAGCTGCAAGCCGAGGTGTCCGATGTGCAGCAAAACGGTAATGCCTTGGGCTTGATCTCCTCCTACACCACAGGGGATGGTCAAACCCATGATTTGGTGGATGTCTGGCTGAATGTCGAAGCTCAAGATGTCGTCGTTGCGCCACATAACGTGGTGATGGGTCTTGCCTCCTTGGGTGCTTTGTTCAGCGATGTCACGCCAGCACTTTCTTTTTCGGCAGTTGAAAACGAATTTGGCAATATCAACATCATGGGCAGTGCGCTTGGCATGGCCAATGGGACCGCAGTCAACCTGTTGTTGACCGATGCCTTGGGCAACAGCACAACGGCAACCGCCACGGTGATGGCTGAAGAGTTCAGCGTTGACAACGTCTGGGCAGGCATGTTCGGGGTGGGCAATGTGAACATCAGCGCCATGGCGGGCGGCGTGCAAGCCTCAGAGTCGCTGCCTCTGGAGCGCAACACCCTGTCCATGCCGATTGGGCTGACATCGTTCGCTTTGGACGAAAATTTGAGGATTGACGCTCAAGGTTTTGCATCCAGTTTGGAGTCTGGAACGGTTTTGACGCTGGTTATTCGTGATGTGCTCGACAACCATTTGATAGCCACTGCCGTGGTACAGGCGGATGGCGCTTTCAGTGTTCAAAATATCGACACGCAGGGTTTGAGTGAGGGCATTCTCACCTTGGATGTCATAGCGCAAGATGACAATGCGTTGCTGAACTTGACGAACATTGCCAGCGTGGTTTTGCCGGGCAGTGGTCCTCAGGGTTCGGACGCAGCACTGAATGCGACAGAAGACATCGCTTTTGTGCTGAGCGTTGCAAATTTTGGCTACGCCAGCACGCAAGGCCACGCATTGACGGGGGTGAAGATCACCGCGTTGCCTGCCAATGGCACGCTCAAGCTCAATGGCCTGACAGTGCAAACAGACGATGTCATCACCAAGGCCGATTTGGACACTGGCAAGCTGAAATACCAAGGTGCACTGAACGGCAATGGGAGCAACTACGCCAGTTTCCAGTTCAAGGTGCAGGACAGCCGAGCCATCAACAACGAAGACATGACGGCGAACACGCTGACATTCAACTTGGCTGCGGTCAACGATGCGCCTGTCCTTGCGTTGGCCATCCCGGATCAGGTGGGGATGAAGGGTTCTGCCTTCAACTATACGGTGCCGGCAAATGCATTTGTGGACGTCGACAGCACCTTGACCTACAGCGCGACCATGGCTGATGGGTCTGCGCTGCCGTCATGGCTGAGCTTCAATGCCGCGACACGGACATTCAGCGGAACACCGTCTGCGATTGGAAATGTGAATCTGCTGGTCAAAGCCAGTGATGGCAGCACCACACTGAGTGATGCTTTCGTTCTGTCGGTGGGTGACAGTGCCGGCTCGGGTATCAATTTGTCCACGATTTCCGCCGGTGTTGGTGGCTTTGTGATTGATGGTGGATGCCACAGCGCTTATAGCGGCTTTGCAATTTCTGGTGCAGGCGATGTGAACGGGGATGGTCTGGACGACATGATCGTGAGCGCTTATGGCTCATCAGGCATGGCGAACCCTGTGACCTATGTGGTGTTTGGCAAGTCCAATTTGTCCCCTGTGAAACTGAGTGCTTTGGGCACCCAAGGTTTTGAAATTCGGCAGGAGCAGGCTTCGGACAAGCTGGGTCAGTCTGTGTCAGCGGCAGGCGATGTCAACGGCGATGGCTTGGCCGACTTGCTGGTCAGTGCAAACGAATTTGATCCTGCGTCATCGCGATATGACGCAGGTCGGAGTTATGTGGTGTTTGGCAAGGCCAGCACCACAGCGGTGCAGTTGGCCAATGTTTCTGCCGGTATCGGTGGCTATGCCATCAATGGCCATACCAGTCTGGATTTCAGCGGGCGTTGGCTGTCTTCAGCAGGCGATGTGAACGGCGATGGCTTGGCCGATTTTATTGTGGGAGCCTACAAAGCGGATGCGGGCAGTGTGCTCGACGTAGGGCGTAGCTATGTGGTGTACGGCAAAACTGCGAGCAACACAGCCATTGAGTTGTCCGCACTGGGCACGGGCGGTTTGGTGATCAATGGCACGGTGGCCAGTGATTACAGCGGTTGGTCGGTGTCAGCCGCTGGCGATGTGAACGGTGACGGCTATGCCGATGTGATTGTGGGCGCCTACCAAGCGGACCCCAATGGCACCAGTTCAGGCAGAAGTTATGTGGTGTTTGGCAAGCCTGGCGGCGGCTCGATCGATTTGGCCAACGTCAACAACGGGGTCGGGGGCTTTGCCATTCAAGGTGAGCGCACGGGTGACCTCAGTGGCTACAGCGTTTCTTCGGCTGGCGATGTCAACGGTGACGGTTTGGCCGATGTGATTGTGGGTGCACCCGAGGGCGATTCGAGCGGCCTGTTTGGCGATGGCCGCAGCTTTGTGGTGTTTGGCAAGACCAGTGGCACGGCGGTGCAGCTGACGAACATTTCAAACGGTGTTGGCGGTTTTGCCATTGGCGGAATTTTCAGCAACACGGACATTGGCTACAGTGTTTCTTCGGCGGGTGACATCAATGGCGATGGTCTGGCCGACTTGCTGGTGGGCGCCCCCGAAATGACTTTGTCCACGTCGGAAGGTTATCGAACCGGACAAACTTATGTGGTGTACGGCAAGGCCAATGGTTCAGCGGTCACCGTCTCAACGGGCATGGCGTCTTCTTTGGGTTTTGCCATCTCCGGTGAGGGTTATCAGGACCTGACGGGACGCATCGTGTCCGCTGCGGGGGATGTGAACGGAGATGGTCTGGCCGATCTGATGATCAGTGCCAATACGCGCAACGTGGATGGTTACCCCTTGGCGGGGCGCACCTATGTGATTTTGGGCAGCACGGGTGGCGCGTTCAAGACGGCAGTGGATCTGATGGGGACGACGGGCGACGACACCCTGACCAGCACAGGAACGCAGACGCTGATGGCCGCTGCAGGCCATGACACGCTGGTCGCCAATGGCGCGGATGTGCTGCATGGCGGCAGTGGCAATGATGTGTTTTCGCTGGGGGACAGCACCATCACGGCCCTGGCCAACGGGCTGGGAGCCGGCGGAAATACGGGGCAACTGGCTCGGGTGGTGGGCGGAACGGGCTTTGACACCATTGACCTCACCGGTGGGGCGCATCTGGATTTGACCCAGGTCAGCAACAGCGCGGCCGGCTCGCAGGTCGATGGCACCACCGGTAGCCGGATCGATTCGATTGAGCGCATTGAGCTGGGCACCGATACTGCGGCCAACACCTTGACGCTGTCAGCCAAAGACGTCAGGGAGATGGTGGGCTTCAATGCCATCCGCACCAACACGGTCAGTGCGGATGGCGGCACTTGGACCAACGTCACCGGTACTGCATTGAGCAATACCACCCAGTACCACCAATTGGTGGTGGATGGCTCAACCAACGACATGGTTGTTTTCTCGCCCGACACAGGCTTCTGGGCCAATGCGGGCACAGTCAGCAACGGCGTTGGTAATTACATCGTTTACCAAAACACGGCCAATCTCACACAAGTGCTGGTGAAGGCGAATATGTCGGTGACCAACAACGACCCTGCGCCCTTTAACGGCGGGAGTGTGACCGTCAACGGTGTGACCCTGTCTCTGGATTACCAGTGGGTTCAAAACGGTAAAACTTACTTTGCCGTGAAGAACTTCAGCGGTACAGGTGATTCCAACAACAACACCATGTACACCACGCACACTTTGCTGGACAGCTTGTTCAACGCAGGCGCTGACACGGTGGACACCACAGTCACGGCAGGCGTGGACGATGCACGAACCTTCTTGTCTGGCGGGTACACCTTTGTGTTGCCCACACAGACTGAGCTGGTGGCCTTGTCCAACACGATTCCGACAACGGGTTGGTACAACGCGCGCTATTGGTCATCGACCTTGTCCTCTGCCAATAACCACACCAGCGTGGGCATTGCTGGTGATTGGGTTTACACCAGCGCAGACAGCACGCCCGAGATGCTGGTGTTGCAAGTTCTGCCCGTGGTCATTGATCTGAACCGCGACGGCATCCTGAGCTACGGCCAAGTAAACATGGACGTCAACGGTGACGGTCACCTGGACACCACCAAGTGGGCTGGCGCGCAAGACGGTGTGCTGGTGTGGGACAAATACGCCGACGGCTTGGTGCACGACAACAGCCAGTATGCGTTTGCGCAATATGGTGGCCAGACTTCAGCTGACAGTGGGAGCGAGCCCCTGCTCGCGAAAGATTCGGCCGCAGGGGCGGCCTCCCACACTGACCTGGACGGCTTGCGCGCAGGCTTTGACAGCAACCACGATGGCGTGTTCGACGCGCAAGATGCGAAGTTTGCCGAGTTCAAGGTCTGGCAAGACGCTAATCAAAACGGTGTGAGCGACGCGGGCGAAGTGCGCAGCTTGGTCGATTGGGGCATCAATAGCATCAACTTGCTCAGCGATGGCGTGGTGCGCGCACCTGCAGCAGGCGTGGTCGAAGCAGGTCAGACCTTGGCGACGGCTGTGGACGGCACCTCGGTTTTGGTGGCGGATGCGGCGTTTGCTTACAGCGCCATGGATTATCGCATTGGGGGTGGGCAGCTGAGTTTGCAGGGCAGCCAGATGAAGCTTCACTTGTCGAGTGTTGTGTCTCAGCACGGTGCAATAGACCATGTGGATCTGAACGGATCGGGGGCCAATACCCTTCAGATTAGCTTGCAGGATGTGCTGTTGGGCAGTGCTTCGTGCCGGCTTCGGGTGACGGGCAACGCCGATGACACCGTGCAATTGGATGCCAATGCATGGACAAACTCAGGTCGTGTGGTGTTTGAAAACGGGCACAGCTATGCCGTGTTCAATGCCAACCAAGATGTGGCGGCGCAGTTGCTCTTGGATCAGCAACTGCTGTGTCATGTCTTGTAATCCGTCCTGACCGGCTGGTTCCCTCCGTGCTCGCGCAGGAGGTGGGGGATCAGAGTCGCTGGAGTTTGGTCAGCGCAGCCAGCAGCGTTTCGTCTTTTTTGGCAAAGCAAAAGCGGATGACTTTTTGGTCAAAGCCATTGCCGTAGAAGGCGGACAAGGGAATGGCCGCCACCCCGATGTCGGTGGTGAGCCATTTGCAGAAATCGGCTTCGCTGAGGTTTTTCTCGGGCACTTTCAGGTTGGAGATGTCCACGCACTGGAAGTAGGTGCCCTCACCGGGCAGCAGCTTGAATTGGGTTTGCGCCAGACCTTGACGAAACAGGTCGCGCTTGCGCTGGTAAAACGCGGGCAAATCCAGATAGGGGGCGGGGTCGGCCATGTAACGGGTCAGTGCATGCTGCATGGGGGTGTTCACCGTGAACACGTTGAACTGGTGCACTTTGCGAAACTCGGCGGTGTAGGCCGCAGGCGCTGCCACGGTGCCAATCTTCCAGCCGGTCACATGGTAGGTTTTACCAAAGCTGGACACGATGAAGGCGCGGGCGGCCAAGCCGTCGAAGTGTGCTGCGCTCCAGTGCTGGTTGGGGGCGTAAACCATGTGCTCGTACACCTCGTCGCTGATGAGCACGATGTTGGTGGGCTCCAAAATCTCTTGCAGCGTGAGCATGTTTTGTTTGGACCAGATCATGCCGCTGGGGTTGTGCGGCGAGTTGATCAGGATGGCCCGGGTTTTGGGCGTGATCGCTGCGCGAATTTTGTCGAAGTCAGGACGGAAGGTGCCTGGCGTGAGGGGCACGCGCACGACCACACCACCGGCCAACTCGATGTTGGGCACATAGCTGTCGTAGCAAGGCTCCAGGACGATGACTTCGTCACCCGGATGCACGATGGCCAGGATGATGGTCAGGATGGCTTGGGTAGCGCCTGCAGTGACGGTGATTTCGCTGGCCGGATCGTAGTGGCGGCCGTACAGGGTGTTGATTTTTTTCGAGACGGCTTCGCGCAGCGGGGCCACGCCTGTCATGGGTGGGTATTGGTTGAGGCCTTCGCGCATCGCATCGTTCACCAGATCCAGCAGCTTGGGGTCGCACGGGAAGTCCGGGAAGCCCTGGCCCAGGTTGACCGCATTTTTTTCGGTGGCCAGTGCCGACATGACGGTGAAGATGGTGGTGCCCATGTGGGGCGCTTTGGAGGTGAGGTTGGGGGTGCGTGCGTTCATGGCGTTCAAATTTCCAGGCTCAAAGTTCAAGTCTTAAAGTTCGTAGTCGTTGACCAGTCCAGTCATGGCTTTGGTGATCAAGGGGGCGGTCAGACGGTCGCTGAGCAATTCGGCGAAATGGTAGACAAAGTGGCGCAAGTAGGCACCGCGCTTGAAGGCCACACGGGCCACGTTCATGCCCAGCAGTGCACCCAGGGGGCGAACCGCCAGATCTTTGACCGGGTCGTCTTTGACGGCCATTTCGGCCACGATGCCAATGCCCAAGCCCAAGCGAACGTAGGTTTTGATGACGTCCGAGTCGATGGCTTCCAGCGCGATGCGTGGGTGCAGTTTCTTGGCGGCAAAAGCATGGTCAATGCGACCCCGGCCCGTGAAGGACGGGTGGTAAGTGATGATCGGCTCATTGGCAATGTCTTCGAGAGACAGGTGCTCTTTTTTGGCCAATGGGTGGTCGAGTGGCAGCACCAGAACGTGTTGCCACTCATAACAGGGCAGGGTGACCAGTTCCTCGTAGGCCGACAGGGATTCGGTGGCGATGCCGATTTCGGCGGTGTCATCGAGCAGCATCTTGGCCACTTGGTCGGGCGCGCCTTGGTGCAGGCTGATGTTGACCTTGGGGTATTTTTCGCGCAACTTGGCCACGGGCATGGGCAGCACGTAGCGGGCCTGCGTGTGGGTGGTGGCGATGGACAAGGTGCCGCTGTCCTGCGCGCTGTACTGGTCGCCAATTTTTCGAAGGTTGCCCACTTCGCGCAGGATGATTTCGATGCTTTGCAGCACGTGTTGACCAGGCTCGGTGATGCGCTTGAGGCGTTTGCCGTGTCGGGCAAAGATTTCTATCCCCAGTTCTTCTTCCAGTTCGATGATGGCTTTGGAGACGCCGGGCTGCGAGGTGTGCAGGGCCTTGGCCGTTTCGGTCAGGTTCAGGTTGCGGCGGGCAGCTTCTTGGACAAAGCGGAATTGGTGCAGGTTCATATGTTAAATGTCATATTGACTTACATCATTATGCTTTAACTGGTCTATGAATCGGTGGTCTGGTTGGCCGCAATGTCGGCCATGAGCTGGGTCATGGCCGGGTGTTCTCCGATGGAGGGAACCAATTCAAAGCGCACTTGGGGATAGGCCTCGGTCAGCTCACTCACCAGCTGCGGCAAATCTTCCCGTGCATGACGGCCCACCCCGAGAAACATCGGCACGATGCGCAAATGGGTTTTGCCCTGCATCATCAAAGATTCGACGGTGGTGGCCAGATCGGGTGTGGTCAGCTCCAGAAAAGCACAGGCCACAGACATCTCAGGCCAGCGCAGGGTCATGTTCTCGGCCACGGCATCGATGGGCAAACGCCACAGTGGGTCACGCGAGCCATGGGCAAATAAAATCACGCCCGTTTGAGCATTCAAGTCCGAGGTCATCGTCGTAACACCATCCACCAAAAGCCGATCAAAGAAACAGCGCTGTAAATCAGAGCCGGGGCCGCAGCGGTGAGCCACGGTTGCCAGTTTTGTAAATTACCCGCAAAGCTGAACAGGTTGTTGAGCAAAGAAAAACTGATACCCGCCAGCACGCCGCCAAACACATGGCCGGCAATTTGCCCTGAGCGAAAGTGCAGGTAGGCAAATGGCAAAGCCATGACCAGCATCACGAGGCAACTCAAGGGGTAGAACACCTTGCGCCAAAACTCAATCTCATAGCGCTGCGCATTTTGGTTGTTGCTGCTCAAGTGGCGCATGTAATTGAACAGTTCCCAGGTTCTCATGCGGTCCGGGCTGAGCACGGCAGCGGCCACCATGTCGGCGCTGATGCCTGTGGGCCAAGAAAGGCTGGTGTGTTGGTCTGATCGGTATTGCAAGGTTTTGCCTGAATCAGACGTCAGAAGGGACTTTTCTTGTGCTTGCTGTAAAAGCCAGACGCCTTCTCCAATTTCGGCTTTGGGCGCGCTGGTGATGGCCAACAGCTCTCCTGCTTCGTTGAATTCGTGAATCCGGACATTTTGCATTTGGCGAATGCCGTCGAAACTGCGCACATTCACCGCAAAGTGCCGCTGCGCTTGTCGTTCCTTGAGCCAGGCCCCGGTCTGTCCCACCGTCAGGTTCCCCTGAAAGCGGGCTTTGATCAACACGCCCTGACGATCAGCCCAAGGCGCAGCGTAATCGCCTATCAAAAATGTCACGGTCACAAAAACCAAGCCCAGTTGCAGCAAGGTGTAGAGGGCTTTTGAGGGGGCCAGACCACCTGTACGCAAAATGGTGAACTCGGAGCTTTGCGCCAGCCGCGCCATCACAAAAATGCAACCAATCAGAACGGAAATGGGCAATAATTCATATATATGCGAAGGTGTTTTGAGGGCGACATACACCAAGGCATGGTGCAATTGATAGCCTTGGCTGGCCAAACGGCTCAGGTTCTGCAGTTCGTCGACCAGGTCGAAAAACAGGAAAAGAGCCAAAAATCCGATCAGAACAAAGCTGACGGCCCGGATGATTTCGCCATGCAGCAAGCTGCGAACGGTTTTCATGCCGCGCCTTTGTTTTGAGGTGCCTGTCTTTGCCATAGGAATCGCCAGGACCAGTTGTAATGCCGAATCGATAGCCACAGCATGGCCAGCAAAAAGACGCCGCCATGGAGCACCACCATAAATGGCAAGAAGTCAAAGCGTCCCGTACTGATCCAGCTTTGGCCTACATTGAGCATGTTGTAGTACGCAATGAACACGAACAAAGCCAGACCCAGGTGGTAACTTCGGCCCGCCCTGGGGTTGACCGCTGAGACGGCCAAGGCGATCAGCAGTAAATTCATACCCGCCAGGCCCAGGCCCAAACGCCACGAGAGTTCGCCCCAGTTTTCCCGATTGGGTTGTTTCAGCAAATCCCATGTGGCGATGTAGCGACTGTTCATGGCCGAAGAGGGCAGATTGACCTCGTCGTCGATCAGGAGTTCGTAGTGCTCAAACTGGGTCAGACGGGTTTCTCCTGTTTCCCGGTTGGTCAGCCATTGCTGGCCTTTGTCCAAAATCAGAAAGCGGTCGTTGCCTGTCAATTCGATGCGCCCCTGTTGTGCCGTGGTCACTGTTTCTTTCTGACCATCCACACTGGAGATGAAGACATGGCGGCCGAAACGGTTGTCGGGCGTGTCTTTGTCAATGAAGAACACCCGCTGCCCACCCGATGATTCTTGGAACTGGCCAGGGGCCACTCGCTCGATGTCGTTTCGCTTTTCAAATCGTTGCTTCAGGTCCTGGATTTGCTGATTGCTCCACGGCCAAGCAAAAAGTGCCAATAAGGTCACGATGAGCAAAACGGGCCATGAAAATCGGAACAGTGGCTTTATAAATTGGCCCAGCCCTTGGCCGCTCGAAAACCAGATCACCATTTCGCTGTCACCATACATGCGCGAGAGGGTGGCCACCACAGCGATGAACAAGCTGAGGGTGATGATCGTGGTGAGCTGGCTCAACACGCTGAACCCCATGACCAGCAAAACCTCAGACGGATTGACGCTGCCTCGGCTGGCCTGGCCCAGTGTCCGGATCAGAATGATGGTGATCACAATGGTGACCAAAACCACCAAGGTGGCCCCGAAATTACGGGCAAGGTCTTTGCGTAAAGAAGAATGGAATAACATCGGTGCGAAGGAAAAGCTGAATTATGAACTTCGAAATCCAAAAGCGCGCCCTGTCCAGTGTGATTCGTGATGATCTGGATGCCTTGATTGTCTTGTGGCCCACGCAAGGTAGGCCAGGGGAGTCTGATAAAGACCCCATTTCGGCTCTGGTGCGAAGTGCCGCCTTACATGGTGATTTTGAGCACAAACCGGGTGCCGTGTTGTCTTTGTATGCTCAGCCTGGCATCAAAGCCCGCTGCGTGGTGGTCGCCTGCATCGGTGAGGGTACTGTTTCTCAGGTGCGCAGTGCCGTGAATGCGGCCTGGGGCGCGCTCAAGACCGCCAAAATCAAGCGTATCGGGCTGCATGCCGCGACCGTGATCTCTGGCCAAAACTTGCAAGTGGCCTCTTCTGCGCTGGCTGACGCCAGCTACAGTTACACCAGCACCCTCAGCAAGCCCAAACCCAGAACACTCAAGCAGGTGATTTTCAGCGCCGAAACGGTCAGCGCCGAGCTTCGCGAGGCCTTGCGCCATGCGCAGGCTTTGGTCGCCGGTATCGAGGTGGCCAAAGAATGGGCCAACAGGCCTGCCAACCATGCCACCCCCACCATGCTGGCTGGCGCCGCCAAGGCGATCGCCAAAGGCCCAGGTTTCAAGTGTGAGGTGATGGGGCCCAAAGAGGTCACCAAATTGGGCATGGGCGCCTTTTTGGCCGTGGCGCGCGGAGCTGCGGAGCCGTTGCGCTTCATTGTGATGCGCTACAGCGGTGCGCCAGCTGCGCAGGCCCCTGTGGTGCTCGTGGGCAAAGGCATCACTTTTGACACCGGGGGTATTTCCATCAAGCCGGCGGCTGAAATGGACGAAATGAAGTACGACATGTGCGGCGCGGCCAGTGTCTTGGGCGTTTTCAAGGCTTTGGGTGAGCTTAAGCCAGCCATCAACGTGGTCGGCTTGATTCCCGCCACGGAGAACATGCCCGATGGCCTGGCGGTCAAGCCGGGGGATGTGGTCACCAGCATGAGCGGTCAGACCATTGAAATTTTGAACACGGATGCTGAAGGGCGTCTGGTGCTGTGCGATGCCTTGACCTATGCCGAGCGCTTCAAGCCTCAAGCAGTGATTGACATTGCCACTTTAACGGGCGCTTGCGTCATCGCACTGGGTGGGGTCAGGTCTGGCCTTTTTTCCAGCGATGATGCTTTGGCGCATGCCCTGCAGTTGGCGGGGGATGTATCTGGCGATGCTTGCTGGCGCATGCCTTTGGACGAGGAATATGCCGATGGCCTGAAGTCACGTTATGCCGATGTGGCCAACGTGGCGGGTCGTCAGGCGGGCTCGGTCACCGCTGCCAAGTTTTTGCAGCGGTTCGCATCAAGTCACCCTTGGGCGCACCTGGACATCGCAGGGACTGCTTGGCGCAGCGGCGCTGCCAAGGGTGCGACCGGCAGGCCTGTGGGTTTGTTGCTGTCCTATCTGCTGGCCCAAGCCAGTCCAGTTGCGGCCAAAACTGCTCCAAGCCGTCGCCGCTGACGGGTGGGCGATGACCCAAATCGAGTTCCACTTCAACACCACGGAGCGCCTGCAATACGCGTGCAGGCTGCTGCGCAAGGCCCATGGCCGTTCCTTGCGGGTGGGTGTGGTTGGCTCCGAAGCCAGCTTGCGCCAACTGGACGCTGCTTTGTGGGCGCTCTCCGAGGTTGACTTTCTTCCCCACAGCACCGCAGCCGATGCCCCGGAAATTCAGGCTGCATCTCCGATCCGCTTGCACCTTGACCCTTTGCAGCTGAGCGGGCTGGATGTGTTGGTGAACTTGGGCGATGAGGTCCCCGCCGGGTTTGAGTCGTTCAACCGCCTGATCGAGATCGTGGCGACCGATGACCATGGCCGAATGACGGCACGACAGCGCTGGCGGCATTACACCGCCCAAGGCTATGCCTTGGTGCAGCACGATTTGTCCAAGGTGGCGGCATCATGAGTCTTCCCAGCTCGACCTGCGCATCCGGCGTGCCTGCCACGGTCTTACCGGTTTTGAGCGCGGTGGTTCCTGAATCTGAGATTTCTGAGGCCTTGCGGGCTGCGCTGGATGCCTTGGACCATGAAAAATTGGCATTCATGAACTTGTCAGGCGAGATGCTCGATGCTTTGCGCCCCGAAATGGAACGGATGGCCTGCGAGCTGGTGCGAAACAGCCTAAGCCAAGCTTGGCGACTGCGTCACCCAACAGGTCACCGAGTCGTTGGCACAGATATTCCCTGATCTTTTGCGAGAATTTTGGTTTTCCCTAAGCCACAAGGACCTTGTTTTGCAGTATCTTTACGGCTTGCTTGATTGAAGCAATTTATTCTTCGGAGTTTCCATGAAATTTTCTGGTACGCGTACTTTGACCTTGGTGTCTGTGGCTGTGGCTGCAGTGGTTTTGGCAGCTTGCGGCAAAAAAGAAGCCGCTTCTGATGTTCAAGTGATCAAAATCGGTCACGTGGGTCCTGTCAGTGGTGCTATCGCTCACTTGGGCAAAGACAACGAAAACGGTGCCCGTATGGCCATCGAAGAACTCAATGCCGCAGCCCTCAAGATCGGTGACAAAGCCGTTAAATTTGAGTTGCTGGCAGAAGACGATGCCGCCGACCCCAAGCAAGGTACCGCTGCAGCCCAGAAACTGGTCGACGCCAAAGTGAACGGCGTGATTGGTCACCTGAACTCCGGCACCACCATTCCTGCTTCGCAGTTGTATAACACCGCTGGCATTCCCCAGATTTCTCCATCGGCCACCAACCCAAAGTACACACGTCAAGGCTATGCTGGTGCTTTCCGCGTTGTGGCTGACGACGTGCACCTGGGCGGCACCCTCGGCAAATACGCTGTGGAGACCCTCAAGGGCAAGAGCATCGCCGTGATCGACGACCGTACAGCTTATGGCCAAGGCGTGGCTGAAGAGTTCAAGAAAGCCGTGGCCGCTGCTGGCGGTAACGTTGTGGGCCACGAGTTCACAACCGACAAAGCCTCCGACTTCAACGCCATCTTGACCACCCTGAAGGCCAAAAAGCCTGACGTCGTGTTCTTTGGCGGCATGGACGCTGTGGCCGGCCCGATGCTGCGCCAGATGAAATCCTTGGGCATTAATGCCAAGTTCATGGGTGGTGACGGCATCTGCACAGCCGAATTGGCCAAATTGGCCGGTGATGCGATGAAAGACGAAGGCGTGATCTGCGCTGAAGCTGGTGGCGTGGAAGGTGAACAGAAAGCCGGCATGGACAAGTTCCGTGCAGACTTCAAAGCCAAGTTCAACGCCGATGTGCAGGTCTATGCACCCTACGTGTATGACGCTGTGAAAGTTATGGCCACTGCCATGGTGACAGCCGGCTCTGCCGACCCAGCCAAGTACTTGCCAGCCCTGAAGGCGATCAACTACAAAGGCGTGACTGGCAACATCGCATTTGACGAAAAAGGCGACATCAAAAATGGTGCCTTGACCTTGTTCACCTACAAAGGTGGCGAGCGTTCACAGATCGCTGTGGTTCGCTGATCATATGGCCCTCCCTCGGGAGGGCTTCATTTCAAGCAAGGCATGTTGCTGCGCTTGAAAGGGATAGACGAAAAAAAGCCTGCACACTGTGCAGGCTTTTTTGTTTTGGCGGAGCAGGCGGGATTCGAACCCGCGGTGGGCTATTAACCCACACACGCTTTCCAGGCGTGCGACTTAAACCACTCATCCACCGCTCCGAAGCCCTCGATTGTAGCAGTGGAAAAACAT
>JBIKSF010000156.1:0-3509 GCA_044348785.1 Limnohabitans sp. | reverse complement strand
AGTTGGATGGAGATTTCCTTCTGGTTGAAACGCGAATAGGCCAAGATTTTGCGCAGCGCGCCTTCGAGCTCACGCACGTTGGAGCGCACGTTTTTGGCCACAAAAAACGCCACCTCTTCGGGCATTTCGCTGCCTTCGGTAATGGCTTTATTGATCAGAATGGCCACGCGCATTTCGAGTTCGGGCGGCTCCATGGCCACTGTCAAGCCGGAGTCAAAGCGCGAAACCAGTCGCTCGTGGATGTCGGCCAGGCCCTTGGGGTAGGTGTCGCTGGTCATCACGATGTGCGACTTTTTGGCCAGCAAGGCCTCAAAGGCGTTGAAGAACTCTTCTTGCGTACGGTCTTTGTTGGCAAAGAACTGGACGTCGTCGATCAGCAGCAAATCGAGCGAATGGTAGTGGTGCTTGAACTCGTCAAAAGTCTTGCGCTGGTAGGCTTTAACCACATCCGACACAAACTGTTCGGCATGGATGTACAAAACCTTGGATTCGGGGCGGTCGGCCAGCAGTTTGTTGCCGATGGCGTGCATCAAGTGGGTCTTGCCCAAACCGACGCCGCCATAGATGAACAAGGGGTTGTACAGGTGCCCCGGCGAGCCGGACACGTGCATGGCCGCAGCACGCGCCATGCGGTTGGCCGTGCCTTCGACCAAGTTGTCAAAAGTCAGGGCAGTGTTGAGCCGACTGCGGAAGGTGTTGGTCGCGGGCTCTTCGGGCAGATCGACCGGCTCAGGACCGTTCTCCATGGACGATGGCGTGGACTGGCGCACAGGCCTGATGCCGCTGTCGCGAGGAGTAAGCACTAACTCGATCTGAACAGGATGACCCTGAAGGTTTTCAAGAAGTGCGGCCAAACGACCCGCGTATTGGGCCCGAATCCAGTCGAGCTTAAAGCGGTTGGCGACAAACAAAGTGAGGCGTTGCTGGTCTTCCGAGATCTGCGCAGTGAGCGGTTTGATCCAGGTGTTGAACTGCTGTTCGGGCAGCTCGCGGGACAGCTCGTCCACGCAAGCCTGCCACAAAGCCTGACCGGCATCCATCTGAAATTCTGGGGTGATTCCCTCGGACATGTTGTATTTATTTTTTGTGGACAGTTGAGAGAAAAAATGGCAGGGGAATCAGGCTTATCAAGAGCTTATCCACATGCCGAATCGCGTTCGCCAAGGCATCATAAACCACATCGGCGATGGGCGGCCTCAGTAAACACCCGATGTACTGAAAACGGGTTTATTTGCCGAGCGTCCGAAAGTTTGCGATAATCTTGGGTTTCGCCCAACGCTGATTCATGGCATTGGGCACAAAGGAAGAGTTATGAAACGCACCTACCAACCATCCAAGACACGTCGCGCCCGTACCCACGGCTTTCTGGTTCGCATGAAGACCCGTGGTGGCCGCGCCGTGATCAATGCACGTCGCGCCAAAGGCCGCAAGCGTCTGGCTGTCTAATGCCTTTTCAACCGTCTGGCTGTGGCCTGACGCCACTGCAGGCGGTTGATTCCAGGGTTTGGCCATCGTGCAGCGTTTAAAGACACGCCCACAATTTCAGGCCGCCCTGGCGGGTGGAACGGTCTCGCGCACAGCGCATTTTGCGCTGCACCGCCTGACATTGACCTGCCCTTCAGACATCCCCTTGGCTCCAGCCGAACAGGTCGGGCCTGCTCCTTCACAGGAGCAGGCCCTTTTTGGCTTGTTTGACGTTTGGCTGGGCGCCATGGTGCCCAAACGCTGGGCACGTCGCGCCGTCACGCGCAATGCCATCAAACGCCAGATCTACAACGTGAGCGAACGTTTTGTCGATCGCCTGCCTGTGGCCGCCCATGTGGTGCGCCTGCGCACGGCTTTCGACCGCAAGCAATTCATCAGCGCCACCTCCGAGCCCCTGAAGCTTGCGGTGCGGCAAGAGCTGGAACAATTGTTTGAACGCGCCGCACGTCCCGAGGTGC
Organism: Limnohabitans sp.; assembly: GCA_044348785.1. Classification (GTDB taxonomy): domain Bacteria; phylum Pseudomonadota; class Gammaproteobacteria; order Burkholderiales; family Burkholderiaceae_C; genus Limnohabitans_A. The sequence continues at coordinate 1,566 of JBIKSF010000156.1, read as the reverse complement.
GCACATGATCATTCAGCGCTTGTTGATGGGTGTGGTGCGCGGCTACCGCTTGCTGCTGAGCCCATGGCTGGGTTCATCGTGCCGCTTTGAGCCCACTTGTTCTGCCTATGCCTTGCAAGCCTTGGAGCTGCATGGCGCAGCCAAAGGCAGTTACCTGACCGTTCACCGCCTGGTGCGTTGCGGCCCCTGGTGCAAGGGTGGCCACGACCCTGTTCCTTCACAAGCCTTGCGCTTGTTCTCTGATTTGTTATCTCCTACTTCGTCAAAGAAGACCCCATGAACGATATCCGTCGCACCATCCTTTGGGTGATTTTTAGTTTTTCCATGGTTCTGCTGTGGGACCAATGGCAGCTGCACAACGGGAACAAGGCCACCTTCTTCCCCAAGCCCGAAGTGGCCAGCGCCGCTACTGCGCCCGCCCCCGCAGCATCTGCCAGCGCCAACGGCGTGCCTGCCGCGTCTGCTGCAGTGACAGCAACGCCAGGCCAAGTGCCCAGCTCGGTGCCCGCAGCGTCGGTCGCACCCCGCGAGAAAATCGAAGTGGAAACCGATGTGCTCAAGCTCAGCTTCGACACTGAGGGCGGATCTTTGGTGCGCACCGAGTTCACCCGGCACGCTGACTTTGTGGACACCACCAAACCATTTGTCTTGCTCGACCAAAGCACCAGCCGCGTTTACATGGCGCAAACAGGTTTGATCGGCGGTGACTTTCCAACGCACAAATCGCCCATGAATTTCAGCGGCGAACGCAGCCTCAAAGATGGCCAGAATGAATTGACCTTGCGCTTCGAGTCCGATGTGCAAAACGGCGTCAAACTGGTCAAGACCTACACCCTGCAACGCGGCAGCTACACCATTGGCGTCAAGCACGAAGTGGTCAACGCTGGCACCACCAACGTGTCGCCTCAGCTGTATTTGCAACTGGTGCGCGATGGCAACAAGCCCGAGGGCGAGTCGGCTTTCTACTCCACCTTCACCGGCCCTGCCATTTATACCGAGGCCAAGAAGTACCACAAGGTCGAGTTCAGCGACATCGAAAAGAACAAGGCTGAAATCGACAAGACATCGCCCAACGGCTATGTGGCCATGGTGCAGCACTACTTTGCATCCGCCTGGCTGCTGGCCGACGGTGTTCAGCGCGAAAACTTCGTGCGCAAGGTCGACACCAACCTCTACGCCGTGGGCATGATCACCCCTCTGGCCGATCTGGCGCCTGGCCAGTCGAAGACTGTGAGCACCCAGCTGTTCAGCGGTCCTCAAGAAGAAAAAGTCCTCGAAGCCCTGGCCCCCGGCCTGGATTTGGTGAAGGACTACGGCTGGTTGGCCATGCTGTCCAAGCCTTTGTACTGGTTGCTCGACAAACTGTTCAGCTTCATTCAGAACTGGGGCTGGTCCATCGTGGCACTGGTGCTGCTGCTCAAGATCGCTTTCTATTGGCTCAATGCCAAGGCGTATTCGAGCATGGCCAAGATGAAAGCCATCAACCCCAAAATCATGGAAATGCGCGAGCGCCTGAAAAACGATCCGCAAAAAATGCAGCAGGAGATGATGCGCATTTACCGCGAA
>JBIKSF010000155.1:0-3519 GCA_044348785.1 Limnohabitans sp. | reverse complement strand
AGGGCGTGATCTACGAAGGCCGCCCCGGTGGCTACGACGAATCGAAAGCGCGCTACGCCCAAAAGACGGATGCCCGCACGCTGGCCGATGCCGTCAACGGGGCCGACGTGTTCCTGGGCTGCTCGGCCCCCGGCGTGATGACGGTGGACATGATCAAGACCATGGCGCGCGATCCGGTCATCTTGGCGCTGGCCAACCCCGAGCCCGAAATCCGCCCCGAGCTGGCCAAAGCCGCCCGCCCGGACTGCATCATCGCCACCGGCCGTTCGGACTACCCGAACCAGGTCAACAACGTGCTGTGTTTCCCCTACATCTTCCGGGGCGCACTGGACTGCGGCGCGACCAAGATCACCGAAGCCATGAAGCTGGCTTGCGTGCGCCAGATTGCCGACCTGGCCAAGGCCGACATCAGCGAAGAAGTGGCCAGCGCCTACGCCGGCAAAGAGCTGTCTTTTGGCCGCGACTACCTGATCCCCACGCCCTTTGATTCGCGCCTGATTTTGCGTATCGCGCCTGCCGTGGCGCAAGCCGCTGCCGAGTCGGGTGTGGCCACGCGCCCCATCACCGACATGGACGCCTACCGTCAGCAGCTGCAAAGCTTTGTCTCGCAAACCGGCTTGTTGATGCGCCCCATCTTCAACGCCGCCAAGGCGGTGCCCCAAAATGCCAAGCGCGTGGCCTATGCCGACGGCGAAGACGAACGCGCCCTGCGTGCCGCTCAAATGGCCATCGACGACAAACTGGCGCACCCGATACTGATCGGCCGCCCCGCCGTGATCGCTGCCCGCATCGAAAAAGCCGGGCTGCGCATGCGCCTGGGCGTGGATGTGGACAACGTCAACCCTGAAGACGATGAGCGCTTTCGCCAGTATTGGGAGCACTACCACCAGCTGATGAAGCGCAACGGCGCCACACCTGCGGTGGCCAAGGCAGCGGTGCGCCGCTCCAACACCATCATCGGCTCGCTGATGGTGTCGCTGGGCGATGCCGACGCCCTGATTTGCGGCCTGACGGGCAGCTACATGACACACCTGGAGCGCATCGATGCCATTTTGGGCAAACGCCCGGGCGCGAGCCAGTTTGCCGCCGTCAACGCCCTGATGAGCGACCTGGGGCCTCTGTTCATCGCCGACACCTATGTCAACGAAGACCCCACGGCCGAGCAACTGGCCGACATCGCATACATGGCGACACAAGAAATCCAGCGCTTTGGCATCGTGCCCAAGGTGGCCTTCCTGTCGCACTCCAGCTATGGCTCGTCCAAGCGGGCCTCTGCGCGCAAGATGCGCCTGGCGCGTGACCTGTTCGTGGCGCAACACCCCGACATCGAGTGCGATGGCGAATTGCACGGCGACGCTGCCTTGCAACCCGAAATTCGCAACGTGTACCTGGAAGACAGCACGCTCAGCGGCTCGGCCAATTTGCTGGTCTGCCCCAACCTGGACGCGGCCAACATCTTGTACAACGTGATGAAAACCACCACCAGCGGTGGCGTGACGGTGGGCCCCATCTTGATGGGCGCAGCGGGCACGGCGCACATCCTGACCCCGGCGGCCACCGTGCGCCGGGTGCTCAACATGACGGCTTTGGCCGTGGCGCAAGCGCACAGCTGAGCACAACCACAACCAAAAGGCTCCATTTTGGTGCCAAGCGAGCCACCGCTTGGCACCAAAATGGGGTGCTTATAGGGGTACAACCTGACACGCGGCGTCAGGACCATGGTCGATAATGGGCACCGAATTTGCTAGACAAGATTCACCGTTTATTTGACTTTGGAGCCCCTCATGAACAAGCGTTTCTTACTCAAGGCCACCGCCGCATTGGCTGCCGTCGCCTCTTTTGGCCTGGCACAAGCCCAAACCACCCCCATCAAGTTCCAGCTCGACTGGCGCTTTGAAGGCCCATCGGCTTTCTTCTTGCAGCCTGCAGCCAAAGGTTATTTCAAGGACGCCAAGCTGGATGTGACGGTGGACTCTGGCAACGGTTCGGGTGGCGCTGTGACCCGCGTGGCTTCGGGCACTTACGACCTGGGCTTTGCCGACTTGGCTGCCCTGATGGAATTCCACGCCAACAACCCCGATGCGCCCAACAAGCCTGTGGCCATCATGATGGTCTACAACAACACGCCCGCATCGGTGATGGCGTTGAAGAAGTCCGGCATCAAGACGCCCGCCGATTTGGCTGGCAAAAAGCTGGGCGCTCCCGTGTTTGACGCGGGTCGCCGCGCATTCCCCATCTTCCAGAAAGCCAACAGCATTGGCAACGTGGCCTGGACCGCGATGGACCCACCTTTGCGCGAAACCATGTTGGTGCGCGGTGACGTGGACGCCATCACCGGCTTCACCTTCACCTCGCTGCTCAACATCGAAGCACGTGGCGTGAAAGCCGAAGACGTGGTCGTGATGCAGTACCCCGACTTCGGCGTCAAGCTCTACGGTAACGCGATCATCGCTTCCCCCAAGATCTTGAAAGAAAACCCAGCGGCCGTGAAAGCGTTTCTGGCTGCCTTCACCAAGGGCGCCAAAGACGTGATGGCCGATCCGGCCAAAGCCATTGAATCGGTCAAGGCCCGCGACGGCATCATCAACGTGGCGCTCGAAACCCGCCGCCTGCAACTGGCCATTGACACCGTGATCAACAGCCCCTCGGCCCGCGCCGAAGGCTTTGGCCAAATCAACGCCCCCCGCATGACGCTGATGGCTTCGCAAGTGTCGGACGCCTTCAACACCAAGACACGCGTGAAGGCCGAAGACATCTGGAACGGCTCGTTCTTGCCCACGGCCAAAGAGCTGGACATCTTGCCCAAAGGCAAGAAGTAAACCAGCGCCAGCTTCGGGGCTTGCCGCCCCGGCGCTCCGGGCCCACCGCCACCCTGCACGGGTCGGTGGGCTTTTACAGGGCGTAGCGTGTATACACTTTCGAACACCATTTTCGAGCTCTCACCATGACCCAAGAATCATTCGTTGATTTCCAGAATGTCTGGCTGGCCTACAACGACGAGTTGCTGGCGCAAAACCACTTCGCCGTCGAAGACATCAACCTGCAAGTCAAGCAAGGCGAGTTCATCGCCATCGTTGGACCATCGGGCTGCGGCAAGTCCACCTTCATGAAGCTGACCACGGGTCTGAAGATGCCCAGCAAAGGCCGCATTCTGGTCGACGGCCAGCCGGTCACCGGTCCGCTCAAAATCAGCGGCATGGCGTTTCAGGCCTCGTCCTTGTTGCCATGGCGCACCACGCTCGACAACGTGCTGCTGCCGCTCGAAATTGTGGAACCCTACCGCTCCAACTTCAAACAAAAAAGAGAAGAGTACGCAGAACGCGCCCGCAAACTGCTCAACACCGTGGGCTTGGGTGGTTACGAAGACAAGTTCCCTTGGCAACTGTCGGGCGGCATGCAACAACGCGCCAGCATCTGCCGCGCCTTGATCCATGAGCCCAAGATGCTGCTGCTCGACGAGCCCTTTGGTGCGCTCGACGCCTTCACGCGTGAAGAGCTCTGGTGCATCTTGCGCGACCT
>JBIKSF010000154.1:0-3542 GCA_044348785.1 Limnohabitans sp. | reverse complement strand
CTTCGGTGATGCAAATCGCCATGTCCAGGTCGGCTTCGACGGCTTCCCAGATCGCAGCGGCTGCGCCAGCGGGTGGCACGTAAATCACGGACACGGTCGCGCCAGTTTGTGTGGCGGCTTCCTTGACGGAGGCGTAAATTGGGATGTTGAAGATGGACTCGCCAGCCTTCTTGGGGTTCACACCCGCGACGAAGCAGTTCTTGCCGTTCGCGTATTCCTGGCACTTTTCAGTGTGGAACTGACCGGTTTTGCCGGTGATACCTTGGGTGATGACTTTGGTGTCTTTGTTGATGTAGATGGACATGTGTGTTCCTTACTTGACGGCGGCAACAATGGCTGTCGCGGCTTCGGCCATGGTGTCGGCAGAGATGATCGGCAGACCTGATTCGGCCAGCATCTTCTTGCCCAGCTCGTCGTTGGTGCCCTTCATGCGAACCACCAATGGCACGGACAGGTTCACGGCCTTGCAAGCAGTGATCACGCCGGTGGCGATGGTGTCGCACTTCATGATGCCGCCGAAGATGTTGACCAAAATGCCTTTGACATTCTTGTTGGCCAGCATGATCTTGAAAGCTTCAGTGACTTTCTCGGCTGTAGCGCCGCCGCCCACGTCCAGGAAGTTGGCTGGCTCGCCGCCAAACAACTTGATGGTGTCCATGGTGGCCATGGCCAAGCCAGCGCCATTGACCAAGCAACCGATGTTGCCGTCCAGGCTGATGTAGGCCAAGTCGAACTTGGAAGCTTCCACTTCAGCAGGATCTTCTTCGTCCAAATCGCGGTACGCCACGATTTCGGGGTGACGGAACAAAGCGTTGGCATCGAAGTTGAACTTCGCGTCCAAAGCCATCACATTGCCTTTGCTGTCGCGGTTCAGTGGGTTGATTTCCACCAAAGATGCGTCGGTGTCCATGTAGCACTGGTACAGCTTCTTGAAGATGTCCACGGCCTGAGCGGTGGAATCTGCAGGCATGCCGATGGCGTCAGCGATCTTCTTGGCTTGGGCATCGCCCAGACCGGTCAGCGGGTCGATGAACTCGGTGATGATCTTTTCGGGGGTGGAGTGGGCCACTTCCTCGATGTCCATGCCGCCTTCGCTCGAAGCGATGAAAGCGATCTTTTGTGTGGCGCGGTCGGTGACCACGGACACGTAATATTCTTTGTTGATGTCTGCGCCGTCTTCGATGTACAGGCGTCGGACTTTTTGGCCTTCAGGGCCAGTCTGATGGGTCTTGAGCTGCATGCCCAGGATTTCGCCAGAGATGCGTTTGACATCTTCAATGGTCTTGGCCACTTTGACGCCGCCGCCCTTGCCACGGCCGCCGGCGTGGATCTGGGCCTTGACCACCCAAACCGGGCCGCCGAGTTTTTGAGCGGCTTCTACCGCCTCTTGTACGGTGAACGCCGGGATGCCGCGGGGAACTGGCACACCGAATTGACGCAAGATTTCCTTGCCTTGGTACTCGTGAATCTTCATGAGGTCTTCTCTCAGAGGGTGGTTGATTTGACCGGTCTGCTGCGGTGATTCACCCGCCAGCAGGCTCTGGACACTGCAGCCTTCGACTGTATCATGCTGCAACGCACCAATCCTGAGCTCTGCGTCTTACATTGGCTTGACGCTTAGAACCTGATTTCTTGTGAAAGTAATACCCATGGCCAAAATTTTCATCGATGGCGAAGCCGGTACCACCGGTTTGCAAATCCGCGAGCGCTTGGCGCTGATGCCCCAGATCGAGGTGCTGAGCATTGACCCCGCCCGTCGCAAAGACCCCGAAGCCAAACGCGAGTTGATGGCCGCTGCCGATTTGGTCGTGCTGTGTCTGCACGACGATGCGGCCATCGAATCGGTGGCCATGATCGACAGTCTGACTGGCCGTAAACCGCGCATTGTGGACGCCTCCACCGCGCACCGTTGCCATCCCGATTGGGTGTTTGGTTTTCCCGAGTTGGCAGCCGACCAGCTGGCGGCCGTCCGACAGGCCCAGCGCGTGGCCAACCCCGGCTGCTACGCCACGGGCGCCATTGCCATCTTGCGCCCCTTGGTCGACGCCGGTCTGATGCCACGCGATTTCCCGGTGTGCCTGCCCTCGGTCAGTGGTTACTCCGGTGGCGGTCGCAGCATGATCGAAGACTATGAAGCGGGCCGTGCCCCTCTTTTTGAGGCCTATGCCTTGGGCTTGAAGCACAAGCACATTCCGGAAATCATGCGCTATACCGGGCTGAGCATCCGGCCCTTGTTTGTGCCCGCCGTGGGCAATTTCCGCCAAGGCATGCTCGTGCAACTTCCGCTGCACCTGGACAGCTTGCCTGGCAAACCAACGGGTGCAGAACTGAGCGCAGCTTTGCAAGCACACTACGCAGCCAGCCAGGCCGCAGGCGGCTGGGTGAGTGTGCTGCCCGCCACGGCCGATGCCAAGCTCGACGCCACCGCCTTGAACAACACCAACAAGTTGGAAATCCGGGTGTTTGCCAACGAAGATGCCCGCCATGCCGTGGTGATCGCCCGTTTGGACAACCTGGGCAAAGGTGCCAGCGGTGCAGCGGTGCAGAACATTGAGTTGATGCTGGGTTTGTAATTCACCCGCCAAGTGGGTTCATCGCGTCTGCGTTGTGGGAGCGAGCCCCTGCTCGCGAATGCCTGCGGACCCATGGAGCCAAGCATTCGGCATCAGAGCCCTCCTTCCCCTTTGGGGTTTTGCAGCTTAAATGTCCTCGTCTGCGCCTTGCACAATCTTGCGCACTACCTCGGCGTTGAAGCCCCGGGTTAGCAAAAAACGGATTTGTTTGGCCCGTTCATTCGGGTCGGCCGCAGGGTTGTCAAATTTCTTGCGCCATACCGCCAGAGCTCGGCTGAACTCGGTCTCGCGCAGGCTCTCCATGGCGGCTGTCACGGACTCACCCGTCAAGCCTTTGGCGGCCAGCTCTTGCTTGACCCTGGCCGCACCCAGCTTGCCGGAGCGGCGGTGCACCACCGAATCGATGGCGCGGCCGTCGTTGATGAAGTCCCTCGTCTGCAATTCGTCCAGTGCTTTGGCCAGCTCGCCGGGTACTTCCTCGTGCTGGGCCAGCTTGCGTTCCAGCTCCGTGCGAGAGTGTTCGCGCTGGCTCAAAAGCCGCAGGGCGCGGCCTTTGAGCGAGGGTTGAAAGCCAGGCTTGTTCAAGCTTTGTTACCTTTCAACCTCTTCCTCGCAATGGCCTCTCATTCGCCTTTGGGTTCGGCAATGGCCGATTCCAGCAAGCGGATGCCCAGCGATTCGCGGACCTTGTTTTCGATCTCGCGAGCCAAAGCCGGGTTTTCGCGCAAGAACTCGCGGGCGTTGTCACGGCCTTGGCCGATTTTTTCGCCCTGGTAGGCGTACCAGGCGCCCGACTTGTCAACGATCTTGGCGGTGACGCCCATGTCAATCACCTCGCCTTCGCGGCTGATGCCCTCGCCAAACAGGATGTCGAACTCGGCCGTCTTGAAGGGCGGCGCGACTTTGTTCTTGACCACTTTGACCTTGGTCTCGTTGCCGATCGCGTCGTCACCTTTCTTGATGGTGCCG
>JBIKSF010000153.1:0-3576 GCA_044348785.1 Limnohabitans sp. | reverse complement strand
GAGCGCCATAGTCCGAGCTGCCCAGCATCCAGACGTCGGGCGAGGTCTCTGACAGCGGATAGGCATACACGTTGTGCCCCGGGTGACCGGGTGGCAGGTTGTGGCCACTCACCCAAGCTTTCATTTCCATGACCTGCTGCGGAAAACGCTCGGATGCGTTGCGGTCAGGGTTGAGCAATTGCGCGGTGCGCCCATCGCTGCCCGGTGCGCGGCCCACGCCCAGGTCGATGCGGCCGGGGGCCAGGGCGTCCAGCACCCGAAACTGCTCGGCCACCTTGAGGGCCGAGTAATGGGGCAGCATCACCCCAGCGCTGCCAATGCGGATGCGCTGGGTGCGAGCAGCAATGGCAGCCATCAAGACTTCGGGGGCGCTGCCCACGATGCTGGGGTGGCTGTGGTGCTCGCTCACCCAAAAGCGGTCATAGCCCCAAGCCTCGGCCTTTTGCGCCAGCGCCAGCGTCTGTCGGATGGTCGCGTCTTGCCCACGCCCGGAGGCGGCGGCGGATTGGTCAAGGATGGAAAGTCTGAGGCTCATGGGGAAAAGAATGTCGGCCGTGACTCAAGCTTTCGCAGGCGTCTGCACGGCGGCCAGTTCGGCCTCTTGCAGGGCCCGCCACATGACTTTGCCGCTGCCACTCTTGGGCAATGCATCGACAAAACTCACAGCGCGGGGCATTTTGTAAACGGCCATGTTCTCACGGCACCAGTCGATGATGTCTTGCTCAGACACTTGGCCTTTGTGGTCTTGCCGCAAAACCACCACCGCCTTGACCGACTCGCCACGGTAGGCGTCGCGGGTGGCGATGATGCAAGCCTCTTGAATCGCTGGATGGCGGAACATCAGGGCTTCGACCTCCGCGGGCCAAACCTTGAAACCGCTGGCATTGATCATGCGCTTCAAGCGGTCGGTCATGAAGAAGTAACCCTCTTCATCCACCCGCCCCATGTCACCCGAGCGGAAAAACAGGAACCCATCGCGCTCAAAAAATGCCGCAGCTGTGGCCTCGGGCCGCTTCCAGTAGCCCTTGAACACCTGCGGGCCGCTGATGACGATCTCACCCGACTCGCCCGGTGGCAACTCGACCAAGGTCTCGGGATCCACAATGCGCGACTCCACGCTCATGAACGGGATGCCCAAACATTGCTTTTTGGGCGTATCAGGCGGGTTGGTGTGCGAGGGTGCGGCCGTTTCGGTCAGGCCATAACCTTCCACATACCGCAGACCAAACTGGTCACGCAAGCGCTGCGCCACGGCCTCGGGCATGGCCGCGCCGCCGCCGCCAATGTAGACCAAGCTGCGCAGGTCATAGCGGTCCATGTTCGGGCTGCCCAACAAGTCGATCACCATGGTCGGGATGTTGGTCCAGTGCGTCACGGCCCATTTGGAGATCAAATGCCCTGCCACATCGCGGTCCCAGCGCGGCATCAGCACCAGACTGGCCCCCAGCAAAATGCTGGTGTGCATGACGCTGACCATGCCGGTGATGTGGAACATGGGCACCACACACAAGGTCACGTTTTCTGGCGTGCCATTGCCCCACAAGCCACTGGACATGGCGTTGTGCATGATAGTGCCGTGCGTGTGCATGCAGCCTTTGGGCAAGCCGGTGGTTCCACTGGTGTAGGGCAAGATGGCCAAGTCATCCGTCTTGGCCTGAGGCGGGGGCAAGTCCACCGCGGTGGCCAACATCAGATCAGCCCAGGCATGCACTTGGCCAGAGGCCAACGCGGGCAAATCGCGCACCGGCAGCAACCATGGCCGCCAGGCTTCGGGCATGTCTTCGGGACCCACGACAGCGGGGTCAAACACATCGGTGAACTGGGTGACCACCAGATTTTTCAGGCGCTGCTCAGGCGGCAAAGCCGCGCTGGCCTGCGCCAGCACAGGGGCCAAATCGGCCGTGGTCACGGCCACTTTCGTGTCAGGGTCGGTGATGTAGTGCTTGAGCTCTTCGGCCCGGTTCATCGGGTTGACCGGCACCACCACCGCGTCGATGCGCAAAATGGCAAAGTGGGTGATGACCAGCTGAGGGCAGTTTTGCATGTCCAACACCACGCGGTCCCCAGCTTGCACGCCCAAGCCGCGCAGCTGGCCTGCCAAGCGCTCGGCACTGGCCATCAGTTCACGGTAAGTCCAGACCCGCCCCATGAACACCAGGGCCACCTTGTCCGGGTAACGCAGAGCGCTGATGGCCAAGTTCATCCACAAGGACGTGGCGGGCGCGGTGATCCGGTCGGGTAAGCGCGCAGGCCAAACAGCAGCGTGTGCGGGCATTGGCAGTCTCCTCATTGAATATGGTGATGCATGTTAATCGCCCGACACCTTTTGAGCGGGTGTGACTTTGTCGCAACGGAGACCAGGCCCCGACGGTCGATCACCCTGCACGATTTGGGACTTTTCATGAGAAAACAGTAGAACTTCAACATTTTTTGCCTTAAAGCACATTTTTTAACAACTTTTAAGAGTATTCATGGATTGGTTTTTATACTTTTATTACTAAAATAAACCATCATGCAAACAAACACTACACCAGACACCCCGGAAGACTACTGCGGCACCACCTATGCAGCCAAACTGCTGGGGTTGTCAGTCGGTACGATTCAGACATTGGTCGAAAAGAATGAGCTGCAAGCGTGGAAGACGCAGGGAGGCCATCGCAGGATTTCGATGCCCTCTATCCGCGAATACCAGCGCAAGCACAACATGCTGACCATCCAGAACGAACCGCGCGACAACCGTCTGCGTGTTTTGCTGGTCGAGGACGATGCGGTCACACGAGAAATGCTGCGCGGCTATTGCAACCGCTCCAGCATGCCGGTCGACTGCACCGCCATGTCCTCAGGTCTGGAGGCCTTGATCGACATCTCCAGCATCAAACCCGATGTCCTGATCACCGACTTGGACATGCCAGGCGTAGACGGCTTTGAGCTGCTGCGTACCCTGCGCCAAAACCCGCAGTTCAACCGCATGACCACCTTGGTCTTGTCAGCCCTGACTGCGGAAGAAATTGAAGCCAAAGGCGGCCTCCCAGAAGGCAGCATCTTCATGGCCAAACCCATCAACATGGACTGGTTCAACGGCTTCTTCACAGCCTTCCTCGCCGGCAGGTACATCGAACTGCACACTCAAGAAAACAACAAGACGGCGGCTGTACAAGTTTGACGCCCCACTTTTGTTGAGCCCCCATCCAAAAAAACCGCGCTGGACGCGGTTTTTTTTGGAATTGCTGATCTCCTACTTGAATCTGCCCAAAAAAAAGCCACCAGGTTGGTTGAACCTGGTGGCTTTTTCACTTTGCATATGGTGGAGCTGGGGGGATTTGAACCCCCGTCCATAAGTCTTTTTCGTACAGTTCTACATGTGTAGTCGTCTGATTTGAGTCTCGCCAAATGAACCGCGCAGCGACACGCTGATCACCCAGCCAGTACCCTTTTTTCTCACACCACCTCAAGGTACCCGAGGTGATGCCAGCCCATATGTTTTACCTTGCAGCTAGGACTTTGAGGGGTTTAACCCCCTCATCACCCTAACCCAGCCTATCGGCCAACTGTTGCAAGGCTCACCGGATTAAGCGG
>JBIKSF010000152.1:0-3577 GCA_044348785.1 Limnohabitans sp. | reverse complement strand
ATGAGCGTCAATGACGTGCTGGTGCAAGGCGCCGAGCCCCTGTTCTTCCTCGACTACTTTGCCTGCGGCAAGCTGGACGTGGACACGGCAGCAGCCGTGGTCGGCGGCATTGCCAAAGGCTGCGAGCTGTCAGGTTGTGCGCTGATCGGCGGCGAAACCGCCGAGATGCCCGGCATGTACCCCGCTGGCGAATACGACTTGGCAGGATTTGCGGTCGGTGCGGTCGAAAAATCGAAAATCCTCACCGGTCAGAACGTGAAAGCTGGCGATGTGGTGCTGGGCCTGGCGTCCAGCGGCGTGCACTCCAACGGTTTCAGTCTGGTGCGCAAGTGCATCGAGCGCGCGGGCAGCAACGCCCCCGCCACGCTTGACGGCAAACCCTTCAAGCAAGCCTTGATGGAGCCCACCCGCCTGTACGTGCTCAATGTGTTGGCCGCTTTGGCTGCTCACCCCATCAAGGCTTTGGCCCACATCACCGGCGGCGGCTTGCTTGAAAACATCCCACGCGTGCTGCCCGACGGCCTGGCCGCCCACCTGCAAAAAGGCAGCTGGCCACAAACCGAGTTGTTTGCTTGGCTACAGGCCACTGCGGGCATTGACGACATCGAAATGAACCGCACCTTCAACAACGGCATAGGCATGGTGGTGGTCATTGATGCAGCCGAAGCCGATGGCTGCGCGGCTACTCTGCGCGCAGCAGGTGAGCAGGTCTTCACCATTGGTCGCATCACGGTCCAAGGCGAAGGCGCTCAGGTGGTGGTGGCTTAAAGAAGCGCTTTTCAGTCCTTGATGCCTGCGACCGTCCGCTCTGGGTACCACCAGACCCCAGTGGCTCCAACGGTGGACATGGCATCAAAGGGCGGACAGCTCGGTCACCCGATTTTTCAGCGCCAACGTGTCGGGCGCCAAAGGTTCAGCTTCCAGATACACCTGCAAATCTTGCAGCGCTTCGTGCACATGGCCCAATTCGGCATGCACCAAACCCCGGTCTCGCCTTTCGGTCCAGACCTCTGGCAATAGAACCACCAAGCGATCGAGCACTTGCAGCATGCGCGGCCAGTCTTCTTGTGATCGGAAGATTTCTTTCAGGTTGCGCAGCATTCTGGCCAACACATCCCGTGCCGGGCAAGCTTGCAAATACAAACCCAAGGGGGTTTCACCTTCGTCCAGATCTGCTGCCGCTGTCTGGTCAACAGGGGCTCGAAAAGGGCTCAATCTTTCTGACAAACTGTCCAGTCCCAAAGATATGCCCGTGAGCGGGTCCAGCACCACCAAACCATCTGTCAGGGTCACTTTGACCAAAAAGTGCCCCGGGAAGGAAATACCCTGCGCGTTCAACCCTATGGCTTGGGCCAATTCGAGCCACACCACCGCCAAAGAAATCGGGATGCCCCTGCGTGTTCTCAGGACCTCATTCAAGTAGCTGTTTTCGGGGGCGTAGAAATCATTGGCATTGGCCCCAAAACCCAAGTCTTGGTAGAAGACTTGGGTCAAAATGGCCAGTTGGGTCAGGTCATCAGCGTCTTCAGGCAAACGCGCCTGCACCCGGCGCAACAAGCGCGCCACATCGTCCAGTACGTGTTGGACATCCAAACTGGGCTCTTCGTCCTGCGCCAAACTGGCAGCCGCCTCCAGCAAGGGGAAGTGTTCATCGCTTTGCACGAGACTGGCAAAGTAACTGAGCGGGGTGGGCGATGACAAATTCAACAGCATGTCTGTTCCGGATACCCGTCAGCGTTTGAGAAAGGCTTTGAGCCGCAGTCCTGTGGCCCACAAAACCCCGAAATAAAGGACAGCCGAGCCCAGCAAAACAAGCCCCATCCAGCCGATGCGCAGCCAGGCCTCTTGTCGCATGGCCACCCAAGGCAAATGGTTCGCAGCGAACCACAGCAAGCCTGTCAACAAGCCCGTAGCTAAGACCACCTGAAAGCCAAAGCGCCACCAACCGGGCTGCGGCTTGTAACTGCCCCGGCGCAGCAGGCCCAACAGTAGCCACAATGCATTGACCAGCGCGCCCAAGCCAATGGACAGTGCCAGCCCAGCATGCGCCATATAAGGCACCAACAGCACATTGAAAATTTGGGTGAGCACCAGCACCACCACCGCGATGCGCACCGGGGTGCGGATGTCCTGACTGGCGTAATAGCCCGGGGCCAGCACTTTGATCGCCACCAGGCCCAGCAAGCCCACGCCGTAGCCCGTCAGGGCCAAAGTGGTTTGTTGCACATCGCGGTCGGTAAAAGCACCATAGTGGTAGAGCACCGACACCAGCGGCTGCGAAAACACCAGCAAAGCTGCAGCACAAGGCAAAGCCAGCAGCAACACCAAACGCAAACCCCAGTCAAGCATGGCGGCATAACGCTCAGTGTCTCCTGTGGCTTTGGCTGCAGCCAGCTGCGGCATCAACACCACCCCCAGCGCCACACCCAAAATGGCGGTTGGAAATTCCATCAAACGGTCGGCATAGGTCAACCAGCTGACACTGCCCGGGGCGAGGTGCGAGGCGATTTGGGTGTTGATGAGCAAGGAAATTTGGGCCACGCCCACGCCCAACAAAGCCGGGCCCATCAGGCGCAGGATGTTCAAGGTGGCGGGGTTGGTCCAGGCTCTCTTCACGGCGCGGGGCCCCAAGCCCAAGCGGGGCAACAAACCCAACCGGGCCAAGGCCGGAATCTGCACCGCCAATTGCAAGGCTCCGCCCACCATCACACCCACCGGCAAGGCATAAATGGCCTCCACACCCTGCTTGGCCATCCAGGGCGACAACAGCCACGCTGCTGCGATCACACTCACGTTCAGCAGCACGGGCGTGGCCGCAGGCACGGCAAAACGCTTCCAAGTGTTCAAAATACCAGCCGACAAGGCCACCATGGACATGAAGGCGATGTAGGGGAACATCCAACGTGTCATATGGACCGCTGCGCCGTAACCCCGTGCGTCTTGCTGCAAGCCACTGGCCAGCGCCCACACCAGCCAGGGGGAGGCCAGCACACCCAAGACCGATAAAGCCAGCACCGACCAAGCCAAGGCTGTGGCCACGCTGTCGATCACTTCCTTGATGGCCTCGTCGCCATGCTGGGCACGACTGGCAGCCAGCACCGGCACAAAGGCCTGACTGAACGCCCCCTCGGCAAAAAGGCGTCGAAACAGGTTAGGAATACGAAAAGCCACATTAAAGGCATCGGTCAAGGCGCTGGCCCCAAACATGGAGGCGATGAGCAACTCGCGCACCAAACCCGTGACCCGGGAGGCCAGGGTAAAAATCGACACGACAGAAGCAGATCTAAGGAGGCTCACAGTGTGCGAGTGTAGCGGCCACTGCCTTGCACGCAGGCAATGCTATGGCTGCGTGACGGATTGAAACTTAGCCCCAAGCTGGCGGTCTCCCGAAAGCGTCAAGCGCCGTTTTCGGGTCTGCTACAATTTTGGGTTCGCTGGGCATCATCCTCAGACATTGAAAGAACTTATATATGGCATCCGCTAAACCCAAAAAGAAAAACCCCCGTCTTGCTTCTGGCCGTAAACGCGTCCGCCAAGACATCAAAATCAACGCTGCGAATTCTTCGCTGCGCTCCAA
>JBIKSF010000151.1:0-3583 GCA_044348785.1 Limnohabitans sp. | reverse complement strand
CAAGCACGGTGTGCGCAAGATCAACATCGACACCGACATCCGTCTGGCGATGACCGCCGCTTGCCGCAAGTTTCTGTTTGAAAACCCCGACAAGTTCGACGCCCGTGAATGGCTCAAGCCCGCCCGCGAAGCGGCCAAGCAAATTTGCAAGCAGCGCTACTTGGAGTTCGGCTGCGAAGGCCAAGCGCCCAAGATCAAGGGCGACAACCTGCAGGTGGTGGCCGCCCGTTATGCGCGGGGTGAATTGGCCCAAGTGGTGAACTGAGCCTGCGATAATTGACCCGAATGGCCCGTTGACTGTTCAACGGGCCTTTTTCTTTTTTGCTGTTGCCTGATTGTTTCGCCATGACCTCTGCCCTCCACACTTCGGCCTTGACCTCCCTGCCCCTGCTGGCGCGTGGCAAGGTGCGCGACAACTACGCGGTGGGTGACGACCGCATCTTGATGGTGGCGTCGGACCGCATCAGCGCTTTTGACGTGATCATGGGCGAGCCGATCCCGGGCAAAGGTGTGCTGCTCACGCAAATGGCCTTGTTCTGGTTCGACAAGCTCGGCCCCAAGGGCCTGAACATCTGCCCGATTCACCTGACGGGTGAAGCCCCCGAAAGCGTAGTGAGCGCCGAAGAAGTGCCGCAGGTTGTGGGCCGCTCCATGCTGGTCAAGCGCCTGAAACCCATCCCGGTCGAGGCGGTGGTGCGTGGCTATCTGGCAGGCAGTGGCTGGAAGGAATACCAGGACAACCAGGCTGTGTGTGGCGTGAAGCTGCCCGCTGGCCTGAAGAACGCAAGTCGCCTGCCCGAACCCATCTACACGCCCGCAGCCAAAGCCGCCGTGGGTGAGCACGACGAAAACATCACCTTTGAGCAAACCGTGGCCATGATCGGGGCCGACCTGGCCACCCGCATCCGCGACATCAGCATCCAGCTCTACAAAGCGGCGCGCGACATCGCGGCCACCAAAGGCATCATCATTGCCGACACCAAGTTCGAATTTGGCCTGGATGCGGACGGCACTTTGGTGTTGATGGACGAGGTGCTGACGCCCGACTCATCGCGTTATTGGCCTGCCGCCAGCTATGTTGAAGGGTCCAATCCGCCGAGCTACGACAAACAGTTTTTGCGCGATTGGCTGGAAAGTGCCCAGGTCAACGGCAAGCCTTGGGACAAGACCCCGCCCGCACCGCGCTTGCCGCGTGAGGTGATCGAGAACACCGCCGCCAAATACGAAGAAGCCATGAAGAAGCTGATGGCCTGAACCCCACGGCATTTCGGACGTAAAAAAGGCGCTGCATGGCAGCGCCTTTGTCTTGGGGCTTGGGAAATCAGCTGGTGAAGGCCAGCAGTGTCATGGCATCCAGCAGCAAGGTGGTGCTGGCCACCAGCAAGCTGGCGCAGGCCATCGTCCTGCCGCGCGGGTGCAGGGATGCGCCCCAGAACACCGACAGGCAAACCAGCTCCAGGCATCCTCGCATCCACAGGTAGAGGGTGCTGCCGACCAGGTTGGCAGCATCGGGGCTCATGAGCACGGCATACAGGAAAACACCCTTGACCAGCCAGAGTGCAGCGCCAAAATGCAGGGAAGGCAGTTGCGCCAGCAGGCTGCGGCTGGGCACGTTCGAGCGTACAGGCGCACCGCCGAGCAGGCATTGCAGCTCTTCGGGGGTGATCAGGGGCTCGGCGCGTCGCATGGGTTCAAAATGAGTTCAAAAGTGATGGTCAAATTTTAGGTTGCATCCATCCCCAAAAGTGCTGACATGGACCGCTCAAGTGCCTGAAACCGGTAAATGTGTGTAACGACAAGTATTACATTGGGCGTTTTGATCGCCAGAACAAGGACATGGAATGACACTTTTTCGCCCTGCGACCACCTTGATGGTGCAGTACGCCCATTACCACCGTGATCGCCGCAACATCGCCACCCATTTGCTGGGTATCCCGCTGATTTTTTTGTCCATTGGCGTTTTGTTATTGGGGCCGGCTTGGTCTGTGGCGGGTCACACGCTGACGCTGGCCTGGGCCATGTGGGCGCTCACCAGCCTTTGGTACCTGAGCCGAGGCGATCTGTTGTTGGGCGTGGCGACATCGGTGGTCAATGGCGTGTTGATCGCTGTCGCCCATGAGGTGCCACCTCTGGCGCAAGCCATCGGACTGGCGGTTTGGCAGGCGGGATTGGCCTTGTTCTTCATCGGCTGGCTCATCCAGTTCATTGGCCACTATTTCGAGGGCCGCAAACCGGCTTTTGTGGACGACGTGGTGGGCTTGTTGGTCGGCCCCATGTTTGTGGTGGGTGAGCTGCTCATGTGGGCCGGGTTGTTGCAGCGCATGCACATGGACATCGAGCGCCAGGCCGGGGCCACCCGCTGATTCTGTAGGCGGCGCTGCCGTGCAAAAGCCCGGTCAGCCTGCTTCACTGCAGCTGTGCCGGGCTTGGGGTTGGGGGCTGTGTCAGTTGAGTGCCATGCTCAGCTTGCGCCGGTAGCTGGAGATCATGGCCATGTGCGGATCTTCTTGCAGGGCGGCTTTGCCCATCAACTCGATGCCGCCCGCTGACTTGCCGGTGGCGTCTTGTGCTTTGGATTTGGGCGGGGTCATCAGCTCCAGCAGGGCGACAAAGGTTTTGCGTGGGGCTTCGTCGTCCCACTTTTTGTCGCGCATGATGATTTCCAGCAATTCGTCCATCGCCGCTTCCCATTGGCCAATCGCGATCAAAAGGCGGCTTTTGGCAAGACGGGCTTCAAAGTCACGCTTGTTCTGGGCGATCAAGGCGTCAAACTGGTCCAGGTCCCACTGACCACGCGGATCGGTGGTCACAAATTCCAAGGCGTTGAGCCATTGGGTTTGCGCCTCAAAGCGCAGCGGCACCGGGATGCGGCTCATGGCGGGGGCCAGCAAGGCGGCGGCTTCGGCCAGTTCGCCCTCGCCGATCAACAGCTTGACCAGGTCAAAACGCGCGTCGTCGTTGCCGGGGTCGGTGGCCAGGGCTTGCTCCAGTGCAGCGCGGGCGCTGTCAGCGTCACCGGCTTGCAGATGCTCTTGGGCTTCTTGGGCGGCGGCTTGGGCTTGCAACTCGCCTTCGGCGGGCAGGTGTTTGTCCAGGAACTGCTTGACCTGGCCTTCGGGCAAAGCGCCCATGAAACCATCGACGGGCTGGCCGTTTTTCAGCAACACACAAGTCGGAATGCTTTTGATGCCGAATGCCTGAGCCAGTTGCTGCTCTTGGTCCGAGTCGATCTTGACCAGCTTGAAGCGGCCTTCGTAAGCGGCTTCGACTTTTTCGAGGACAGGGCCCAGCGACTTGCAGGGGCCACACCAAGGGGCCCAAAAGTCCACCAGCACGGGCGTGGTCATGGAGGCTTCGATGACCTCGGCTTCAAAGTTTTGTATCGTGACGTCCATCATGGCGGGCAGTGTTCCGGGTTGTGTTCCAGACCCCAAGCGGGTGAAACCTTAAAATTCGACATTGATCACGAAAAGCACCCAATGACTCAAGCGCTCATCGGCGTCGTCATGGGTTCCAGCTCCGACTGGGACACCATGCAGCACGCAGTCCAGATTCTCCAACAGTTTGGCATCCCTCACGACGC
>JBIKSF010000150.1:0-3601 GCA_044348785.1 Limnohabitans sp. | reverse complement strand
GGTGGTGTCCAGCGCCAACTCGGTCATGCCCACAATGCCGTTCATGGGCGTGCGGATTTCGTGGCTCATGTTGGCCAAAAACTCACCGCGCATGCGGTTGGCCTGTTCGGCTTTTTCCTTGGCCTCAACCAGCAGATCTTGGGCACTCTGGATGGCCGTGAAGTCCTGCATGACACCAATGAAGAAGTGCTCGTTGTCCAGCCGGGTTTCACTGATCGTCAAGCGCACCGGAAACAAGCTGCCATCGCGCCTGCGGCCCTGCAGAACCCGCGGCTGGTTCATCAACCTTTTCTCGCCGGTGTTCAGGTAACGATTCATGAATTGGTCGTGCTGCGCTTGTTCGGCATCGGCCATCAGCATGTTCACACGCTGGCCCATCAAGGCCTGCATGGGGTAGTCAAAAATGGCCGCTGTGGCATCGTTGCACTGCACGATATGGCCTTGTGCGTTGGCCACCACCACCGCTTCGGGCACCGATTTGAAAATGCTTTGCAACTTGCTTTCACTCAGCCGCAAATGCTTTTCGACCTGTTCACGCTCGGCAATTTCCTCGTTCAGCTGGCGAATCGCCACTTGCCGCTCGTTAGACAGCTGGCGTGACGTCATCAAAGCCGTGCGGATGCGTTTGACCGAAAGCCAGATCAACAAAAAACCCAACAACAATAAAACCAGCAAAACCACAAAAGTGCGGTTCAGCACCCCCGTGCTGGCCAGCTGCCACTGCGAAACGGGCAGAATAATCTCCAAAGCACCTCGCACATCGCCCACCTGCCAGTTGGTTTGAGGTGAGCCCGGATAGCTGTTGTGGCAGGCCACACAACTGGCCAGCATGCGGTCGGCTTGCGCAAATCGCAGAACCCGGGTGCCATTCAAAATTTCTTCACGCACAAAGGGCTGGTTGGGTCTTTCCTTGAGGTGTTGCAGGGCTTGTTTCTGAAAATCGTCCAGCGAGCGCTCGGCCACACGCCAAGGAAAAGGCTGGTCACTGTAAAGACGCACTTGGGTGCCGCCATCGACCTTGGACAGGTAATGCCCCAAATCGATCGTGAGCGTGGCGGGCAATGGCAAGGCGTTGTCACGCGACTTGTAGTCGTGCGTGACCTCCAGCCCCCCCTTCACAGCACGGGGTACCAGTTCCTGGGTGTAGAAGTTGCGAAATTGCGTGACCGAAGCGGCATGGGTCTGTGCGCTTTCGGCCGCATATTGCTGCACCATGGCCTCGCTCGAGCGGTAGGTGTAGACCACCACAAAAAGGCCCATAACGATGAGCACACCGCCTAGCCATTCCATGGGCCAGCGCCACAGTGCCTGGCGAATCCAATAGATCAAACGTTTGGGAGCATTCACTTTGTATCCTGATAACAAAGCGAATGATATCAACGAATGCCTAAGTTTTATTCACACTCAGGCTTGGGTCTTTAAGCGCTCCACCAAGTCCGACAGGTGACCCCACTGACCTTTAATCAGGTGTCCTTGCTGACCTTGATGGTCGGGAACTTGCTCGAAAAGTCCTTGGCCT
Organism: Limnohabitans sp.; assembly: GCA_044348785.1. Taxonomy (GTDB): domain Bacteria; phylum Pseudomonadota; class Gammaproteobacteria; order Burkholderiales; family Burkholderiaceae_C; genus Limnohabitans_A. Next base: position 2,082 of record JBIKSF010000150.1, on the reverse strand, counting down.
TGGCCGCGATCTTGACGGCCACCTGGCGGGCCACCGCTTTGTAAATTTGGGCCACTTCACCGTCGGGGTCGTACACCACGGTGGGCTTGCCGCTGTCGGCCTGCAGGCGAATCTGCATGTCCAGTGGCAGCGCGCCCAGGTAGTCCATGCCGTATTCGGCCGCCATTTTCTTGCCGCCGTCAGCGCCAAAGATGTGCTCCACATGGCCGCAGTTGGTGCACACGTGCACCGCCATGTTCTCGACCAAACCCAAAATCGGCACGCCGACTTTTTCGAACATTTTCACGCCTTTTTTGGCATCCAAGAGGGCGATGTCTTGCGGCGTGGTCACGATGACTGCGCCCGTCATGGGCACGCGCTGGGACAGCGTCAGCTGGATGTCACCCGTGCCGGGGGGCATGTCCACGATCAAATAATCCAGCTCTTTCCAGTTGGTTTGGCGCAGCAGCTGCTCCAGCGCCTGGGTGGCCATGGGGCCGCGCCAGATCATGGCTTCGTCCTGGCTGACCAGGAAACCGATCGACATGACCTGCACGCCGTAGTTCTCCATCGGCTCCATGGTCTGGCCGTCTTCGCTTTCGGGGCGGCCTTCGATGCCCATCATCATGGGCTGGCTGGGGCCGTAAATGTCGGCGTCCAGCAGACCCACTTTGGCGCCCTCGGCGGCCAGTGCCAGCGCCAGGTTCACGGCGGTGGTGCTCTTGCCCACACCGCCCTTGCCCGAGGCGACAGCCACGATGTTTTTGACCTGCGGCAAAAGGGCCACGCCGCGCTGAGCAGAGTGGGCCGTGATCTTGCTCGTCACGTTGGCAGACACGTTGGCCACGCCTGCCACGCCTTTGGCGGCGGCAATCAATGCTTGTCGAATGCCCGGGATCTGGCTCTTGGCGGGGTAGCCCAGTTCCACGTCAAACGACACATCAGAGCCCTCGACTTGCAGGTTTTTCAGGACTTTGGTGGAAACGAAATCTTTGCCCGTGTTCGGGTCAATGACGGTTTGCAATGCTTGGATAAGTTGTTCGGTGGTCGCCATGGTCACTTTCTAGAATGGGGCGGAGTTTACCGACAAGCGGGGCCGTACACCCTAAAATCACCGATTCCCCTACAAACTGCCCCACCATGTCTGCCCATAACGGTCTTCAAGAAGCGCCCCGCCAACTCTTCGTCACCACCGCCTTGCCGTATGCCAACGGCAATTTCCACATCGGCCACATCATGGAATACATCCAGGCCGACATTTGGGTTCGGTTCCAGCGCATGCAGGGCAGCCAGGTCAACTTTGTGGGCGCTGACGACACGCACGGCGCGCCGATCATGATCGCGGCCGAAAAAGCTGGGAAAACACCTCAGCAGTTCGTGGCCGACATCGCCGCGGGCCGCAAGCCTTATCTGGACGGCTTTCACATCCAGTTCGACAACTGGCACAGCACCGACGCGCCCGAGAACCACGAGCTCGCCCGCCAGATTTACCGCGACCTGCGCGATATTTCAGAGGCCAATGGCGGCTCTTTGATCGAAGTGCGCGCCGTGGAGCAGTTCTTTGACCCGCAAAAGAACATGTTCTTGCCCGACCGCTTCATCAAAGGCGAGTGCCCCAAGTGCCACGCCAAAGACCAGTACGGCGACAACTGCGAGGTGTGCGGCGCGGTTTATGCACCCACCGACCTGATCAACCCGTTCTCGGCCCTCTCGGGCGCCAAACCTGAGCTCAAAACTTCGGAACACTTTTTCTTCAAGCTGTCCGACCCTCGCTGCGTTGAGTTTTTGACCCAGTGGACACAAGACGGCAAGCTGCAACCCGAAGTGGCCAACAAGGTCAAAGAGTGGTTCAGCGTGCGCACCAACCCCGACGGCACGACCAGCGAAGGCTTGGGCGACTGGGACATCTCACGCGACGCACCCTACTTCGGCATCGAGATCCCCGACGCACCGGGCAAGTACTTTTATGTGTGGCTAGACGCGCCTGTGGGCTACTTGGCGTCGCTCAAGAACCTGCTCGACAAACGCGGCGAAGACTACAACGCCTACATGGCCAACCCGAATCTGGAGCAAATCCACTTCATCGGCAAAGACATCGTGACC
>JBIKSF010000149.1:0-3659 GCA_044348785.1 Limnohabitans sp. | reverse complement strand
GCTGACCCCCGAGCAATACGCGGTGCAGGTGGCCACCCGGCCCGGTGACAAAAACCGTGTGGACTTTGCGATTCGACTGCCGGGCCGATCCGACAGCGGGCAGCCTGTGTGGCTGCCGATCGACGCCAAATTTCCCAACGAAGACTATGAGCGCCTGCTCGAAGCGCAAGGCCGCGCCGACCCGGTGCAGGCGGAGCTGTGTGCCAAGGCGCTGGAGACGCGCATCAAGCTCGAAGCCAAGTCGATTGCCGAGAAATACCTGGAGCCACCGCACACCACCGACTTTGCGGTCATGTTCTTGCCCACCGAAGGCCTGTATGCCGAGGTCTTGCGCCGCCCAGGTTTGATGGAAACCTTGCAGCGCGACCACCGCGTGACGCTGGCAGGCCCAACCAACTTGATGGCCATGCTCAACGCCTTGCAAATGGGCTTTCGAACGCTGGCGCTCGAAAAGCGTTCGAGTGAAGTTTGGCAAGTGCTGGGCGCGGTCAAGACCGAGTTTGGCAAGTTTGGCGATGTGCTCGATAAGGTGCGCAACCAGACACAAACCGTGCTCAACACCTTGGACCAGGCCCAGACCCGCAGCAACGTGATGAACCGCGCCTTGCGCCAAGTTGATGCTTTGCCGGAGCCTGAGGCGCAAGCGCTGCTGCCCGGCGGGGACCAGTGATGTTCAATCGGCCGAGGCTGGCCTTGGGATGAAGTCACTGCCACGGTTGATCGCAGGCCAGATTTTTTTGCATGCCTGCATGGCGGGCATGCGCATGGCCATCCCTTTGCTCGCACTCAAACAGGGCTTCAGCGCCATGGCCGTGGGAGCGCTGTTGGCTTTGTTTGCCTTGACCCAGGTTTTTTTGGCGCTGCCCGCCGGGCGTTATGCCGACCGCAAAGGTCTCAAAAAACCGCTGCTGATCAGCGTGACCCTGTCCTCGCTGGGGGCTGGGCTCTCGGTACTTTGGCCCATTTTTCCCGTGATGTGTCTCAGCGCCTTGGCCACAGGTGGGGCTACGGGTATGGCGGTGATCGCCTTGCAGCGGCATGTCGGGCGTTTGGCCAAAGACCCAGCAGACCTCAAGGCTGCCTTCAGTTGGCTGTCCATTGGACCGGCGATTTCCAACTTTTTGGGTCCGGTTCTGGCGGGTTTGCTGATCGATTACGCCGGACCTGAGCCAGCCGACCTCATTGGTTTTCGTTGGGCTTTTTTGTTGATGGCGGTGTTGCCCCTGAGCACCTGGTTTTGGGTGCGCACGGTCCCCGAGCTGCACAGCCCTGCATCGCTTGAGAGCACCGCACCGCACCGCGCCATGGATTTGTTGGCCGAACCCATGATGCGGCGTCTGCTGGGCGTGAACTGGCTGCCGTCCTCGTGCTGGGATGTTCACACCTTTGTGGTTCCGGTGCTGGGGCACGAGCGCGGTTTCAGTGCCTCGGTGGTGGGCACCATTTTGGGCGCCTTTGCCATCGCAGCGGCTTTCATCCGGGTGTGTTTACCTTTTATTTCTCGGCATGTGCAGGAACACCAGATCATCACCGGGGCCATGTTGTGCACTGCGCTGCTGTTTGGTTTGTACCCCTTCATGCCCACGCCCTGGAGCATGGGCTTGTGCTCGGTGTTGTTGGGCTTGGTGCTGGGCACGGTGCAGCCCATGATCATGAGCACCTTGCACCAGATCACCCCCCAACACCGTCAGGGCGAGGCGCTGGGTTTGCGACTCATGAGCATCAACGCTTCGAGCGTGCTGATGCCGATGGTCTTTGGCGCTGCTGGCGCCATTGCTGGGGTCGCCCCAGTTTTTTGGGTGGTGGGCGCTGCCGTGGGCTTGGGCTCTCGCGCTGCATGGCGGCTTCGGCACGGCAAGAGCCACTGATCGCGCTGGCCGTCTGTTTGTTGGCGGGACCCTTGCTTGCGAACATGAGCCGAAGGCACCCGAGCATTCGGGCCCTGGGGCAAGCTTCTACCGGCCAGGCACATTCAGCTGGTAGAAATCACAGATGACCTGCCAAGCGGCTTCGGGCGTGTCCACATAACTGAACAGCTTCAGGTCTTCTCTGGAAATGGTGCCTTCTTGCACCAGCATTTCCATGTCGATCAGGCTTTTCCAGAATGTGGTGCCGAACAACAAGATGGGTACGGGGCGTGATTTGCGCGTTTGCACCAGTGTCATCACTTCGAACAACTCGTCCAATGTGCCAAAACCACCCGGAAACGCGACCAATGCCTTGGCCCGCATCATGAAGTGCATTTTGCGCAGCGCGAAGTAGTGGAACTTGAAGCTCAACTCGGGCGTGACGTAAGGGTTGGGCTTTTGCTCGTGGGGCAAGGCGATGTTGAGGGCGACAGAGGGTGCCCCCGCTTCTTTTGCGCCACGGTTGGCCGCCTCCATGATGCCGGGGCCGCCACCCGTACAAATGAACAACTTTTCTTCGTCGGGCAGACATGAGCAAGACTGAGCTACCAACTGCGAAAAAACGCGGGCGTTTTCGTAATGCTGGGCATTGCGCACAGCGGTCTCAGCAAGGGCGATGTCTTGTGCCACGCCGCTTTGCAAAGCCGCTTGAAGTCGCGCTTGGGCGCTGGCCATGTCAGTGAACCGGGCGCTGCCGAACACCACGACAGTGTGCTCAATTTTGGCCTCGGTTTGTGCCAAGTCGGGTTTGAGCATTTCCAGCTGAAAACGGATGCCCCGGGTCTCGCGGCGCAACAAAAACTCGGGGTCGGCAAAGGCCAGTCGGTGCGCTTCAGGTTCCAGCCAGTCGGCGGGGTTGGCTTGGGCTTGAAGATCGGCCCAAGCGTGGGGCAGGGAGGGAGTCAAGAGGTCTTGTCGGGATTGCATGAGGGCATTGTGCACGCGTCCGCCTTGCAGGCAAGCAGAAAAGCCTTTGCCAATCGATGTGCCCATGAAAAAAGCCCCTTGCGGGGCTTTCATCAGGGGGTGATCCAAAGATCAGACGCGCTTGCGGTATTCGCCTGTGCGTGTGTCGATTTCGATCTTGTCACCTTGGCTCACGAACAAAGGCACAGGCACTTCCATGCCGGTGGCGATCTTGGCGGGCTTGAGCACTTTGCCCGATGTGTCGCCTTTGACGGCTGGCTCGGTCCAGGTGATCTCGCGCACGACGCTTGTTGGCAATTCAACAGAGATGGCTTTCTCGTTGTAGAACACCACTTCGAGTTCCATGCCGTCTTCGAGGTAGTTCAAAGCGTCGCCCATGTTGGTGGCTTCGACTTCGTACTGGTTGAAATCGGTGTCCATGCACACGTACATCGGGTCAGCGAAGTAAGAGTAGGTGCAGTCTTTCTTGTCCAGAATGACTTGGTCCATCTTGTCGTCAGCGCGGAACACGACTTCGGTGCCGAAGTTGGCGATCAGGCTTTTGAGCTTCATGCGCACGGTGGACGAGCCGCGGCCACCACGTTGGTATTCGGTGCGCAGGACGACCATGGGGTCTTTGCCGTGCATGATGACGTTGCCGACGCGGATTTCTTGAGCGGTTTTCATAGGAATTGAGTCTGAAATGAAATGGGGTGGCCAAAAGCCAAGCCCACTATTCTAACCTGCAGGGCCCGGCTTTTGGTCTGTAAGTAGGGGCGGCGGTCAATCTCGCGCCGTCAGGCCATGCGCCAGACCACCCAGCACAATGCCGCCCAAAGCCCACAA
>JBIKSF010000148.1:0-3676 GCA_044348785.1 Limnohabitans sp. | reverse complement strand
GGCTTCAGAGATGAACGGCGATGGAGCCTCTTCGATCACCTTCTGGTGACGGCGCTGGATGGAGCACTCGCGCTCGTTCAAATAAATCACGTTGCCGTGGCTGTCGCCCAGCACCTGGATTTCGATGTGACGGGGTTCCTCGACAAACTTCTCGATGAACACGCGGTCATCGCCAAAGCTGTTGCGCGCTTCGTTGCGGCACGAGGTGAAGCCTTCAAAAGCTTCTTTGTCGTTGAAGGCCACACGCAAGCCCTTGCCGCCGCCACCGGCCGAAGCCTTGATCATGACGGGGTAGCCAATGCTCTTGGCAATTTCAACCGCTTTTTCGGCGGTTTCGATGGCGTCGTTGACACCAGGAATGCAGTTCACGCCCGCAGCGCCCGCCAGTTTTTTGGACTCGATCTTGTCGCCCATGGCGGCAATCGAGAAGTGACGCGGGCCGATGAAGGCGATGCCTTCGTCTTCGCAGCGCTTGGAGAACTCGGCGTTCTCGCTCAGGAAACCGTAGCCGGGGTGAATCGCTTGTGCGCCGGTGGCTTTGGCAGCGGCAATGATTTTGTCGGCGACCAAGTACGACTCGCGCGAGGGCGCTGGACCAATCAACACGGCCTCGTCAGCCAGTTGAACGTGGCGAGCTTCCTTGTCAGCTTCGGAGTAAACGGCCACGGTTTGGATGCCCATTTTTTGGGCGGTGGCGATGACGCGGCAGGCGATTTCGCCGCGGTTGGCAATCAAAATTTTCTTGAACATATGGAATCCTTTTATCTGTCATCCCGGGCTTGACCCGGGATCCATGGCTGGCGAATCAAGTCCGCCATGACGGGGTGCCGATCAAAGTGGAATGTTCCCGTGCTTGCGCCAGGGGTTTTCGATCTTCTTGTCTTTGAGCATGACCAGCGAGCGGCAAATGCGCTTGCGCGTCTCGTGCGGCTGGATCACGTCATCGATGAAGCCGCGTGCACCCGCCACAAACGGGTTGGCAAAGCGGGCTTTGTATTCGGCTTCTTTGGCGGCCAATTTCTCGGGGTCGCCCTTGTCTTCGCGGAAGATGATTTCCACCGCACCCTTGGCACCCATCACCGCAATTTCGGCGTTGGGCCAGGCGAAGTTCACGTCGCCGCGCAGGTGCTTGGAGGCCATCACGTCATAAGCGCCGCCGTAGGCCTTGCGGGTGATGACGGTGATTTTCGGCACGGTGCACTCGGCGTACGCGTACAGCAGCTTGGCGCCGTGTTTGATGATGCCGCCGAACTCTTGGCTTGTACCGGGCATGAAACCGGGCACGTCCACGAAGGTGATGACGGGGATGTTGAACGCATCGCAAAAGCGCACAAAGCGGGCGGCTTTGATGGAGCTCTTGATGTCCAGGCAACCCGCCAAAACCAAAGGCTGGTTGGCCACAATGCCCACGGTTTGACCTTCCATGCGGGCAAAACCGATCAGGATGTTTTTGGCGTAGTCAGGTTGCAACTCAAAGAAGTCACCATCGTCCACGGTTTTGACGATGAGCTCCTTCATGTCGTAGGCTTTGTTGGGGTTCTCGGGCACCAGGGTGTCCAAGCTCATGTCCAGACGACCGGAGGGGTCACCACTGGCGCGCACCGGTGCTTTTTCGCGGTTATTCAGCGGCAGGTAGTTGTACAGGCGGCGCAGCATCAGCAGCGCTTCCACGTCGTTTTCAAAAGCCATGTCGGCCACACCGCTCTTGGTGGTGTGTGTCAAAGCGCCGCCCAGCTCTTCGGCCGTCACTTCTTCGTGCGTCACGGTCTTGACCACTTCGGGGCCTGTCACAAACATGTAGGACGTGTCCTTGACCATGAAGATGAAGTCGGTGAGCGCTGGCGAATACACCGCACCACCGGCCGATGGGCCCATGATCATGCTGATCTGGGGGATCACGCCACTGGCCATGACGTTGCGCTGGAACACGTCGGCGTAACCACCGAGCGAGGCCACCCCCTCTTGAATGCGGGCACCGCCCGAATCGTTCAAGCCGATCACGGGTGCGCCGACTTTCATGGCTTGGTCCATGACTTTGCAAATCTTCTCGGCGTGCGTCTCAGACAAAGCGCCGCCATAGACGGTGAAGTCTTGGCTGTACACAAAGACCAGGCGGCCGTTGATCATGCCGTAGCCCGTCACCACGCCGTCGCCAGGAATCTTGTTGTCCTGCATGCCGAAGTCGGTGCAGCGGTGCTCCACGAACATGTCCCACTCTTCGAAGGTGCCCTCGTCGAGCAGCACTTCGATGCGCTCACGCGCTGTGAGTTTGCCTTTGGCGTGCTGCGCGTCAATGCGCTTTTGCCCGCCGCCCAAGCGTGCCGCAGCGCGCTTTTTTTCCAGTTGTTCAATGATGTCTTGCATGTTCTCAGCTCCTTATGCTCGGTACAGATGGGTTCGCCAGCGGTCAAGAAAATCACCCAGCGCTTGCAAGGTGATGACATCCCGACCCCAGGGTTTTCTTTGATTGGACAGGTGGCGCAACCAGACCAGGCGGTCACACGATTGCACCAAACGGTTTTGGGTGTTGGCATCGAGTTGCTCAAACAAGCGTTGCCAACTTTGCAGCAATGCCTCTTGAGGTGCATTCGCCATCCAGATGGTGGACAGCAAATAGGCCAGCCAGTCGCGGGTTTGGGCCTGCTGCACGTCCATGACTTCCAGCGGGTCATCCTCAAAGTCGATGAACCAGAGTTGACCGGAGGACACCATGATGTTCCGTGCAAAAGCCTGACTCAAATACTGACCTTGTTGGTGGACATGCCGTATGGCAAGCAAGCCTTGCTCAAACAAACCCATCGCCAAATCGGGAGTCTGTGTCAGGCCGTGTTGCAAAGATTCACCCGGTAAAAACTGCAATGCGATGTAATCCGGCGCCTGGTGCAGCACGGCGGGCACCGGCAAGCCTGCGGCTGCCAACTCCTTCAAACGCTGCACCTCGGTGTTTTGTGCACGTGCGCCCCCGTGCGCCGGCACAGGCTGCAACAAAGGATTGCGCGTTAGCTGGGACAGCCACTTCATGAGTTTGAAGCGCAAAGGCCCACGCGCTGGACGCTGGCCTTTGACCAACACAGGCCCATCGGGCGTGTCGATCCTGGCAACACGCTGCACTCGCCAACGCGGATCCTCAGCGATCATTTGCAAAGATTCAAGACTCAAACTCATGGCTCAGAACCCGAAATGCTGGAGCCCATAGGGGTCGACATGCTCGCCAAAAGTTGGCGAGCTGCAGTCGAGGCGGCCATCTGACCCTGCGCCACACGGGCAGACACCAAAGGCAACTGGTGACGCACATCCGGATGGTCTTTGAATGATTGTCGAAGCCCTGCTTCGATGCGCTCCCACATCCACGACAGGGCTTGCTGTTGGCGGCGCAAGGTGATTCGGCCATTGGCTGTTTGCAGGCTTCGAAACTCGCTGACCGCCACCCAAAAACCGTCCACACCCTGACCCAATAAGGCGCTTAGCTGCACCACCTTGGGGTGCCACTGGGTGGTATCTGCATGAGCATGACCCGAGCCGCCGTGCATGCCCAGCAGTTGCAAGGCGCTGGTGATTTGCAACTCGGCGCGGGTGGCCGCGATGGCATCGATGTCGGCCTTGTTGATGACCACCAGATCAGCGATCTCCATCACGCCTTTTTTGATGGCCTGCAAATCGTCGCCCGCATTGGGCA
>JBIKSF010000054.1:0-13351 GCA_044348785.1 Limnohabitans sp. | reverse complement strand
TGCGACGCACCGCGTTGGCGCTTCAATGCGGGCCTGAACATCAACGTCGAAGCAGCGATGAACGGCACCACCGTGCAAGAGCTGATCGCCCGTGGTCACCAGCTCGACATCATCAATGACTCGTACCAGGACTTTGGTGCAGGCCAGTTCATCTGGCGCATGGGCGATCCGGCGGTGCAAGGCTACCAAGCTGCCAGCGACCCACGCCGCGATGGTCAGGCTGTTGGCTTTTGATGCACCGTATCGCAACGTTACTGGCGCTCGTCTTTGCAGGCCTCTTTTCCGTCAGTCCGGCATGGGCCGACCCGGTTTCTTGCGGCGTGGTGTTGATGCATGGCAAATGGGGCACGCCCCAATCGCCGTACCTCAAACCCGTGGTGCAAAAGCTCGAACCCGCTTGCCAGGTCAAGTTGCTGGAGATGCCTTGGTCTCGTGGGCGTCTGTATGACAAGCCGTATGCCGAAGCTGTTGCGCAAATTCGTCAAGCGGTGAGTGAGTTCAGACAAGCAGGCGTGCAGTGGGTTGCCGTGGGCGGACAAAGTTTTGGTGCCAACGCCTCGTTGGCGTACATGGCACAAGTGGGCGATGTCGACGCGGTGCTGCCCATGGCACCGGGCCATGTGCCTGAAAACTTTTATCCGATCCCGGAAGTTCGTCGCGGCATGGATGTCGCACGTCAGGCGGTGGCATCCGGTCAAGGCGATGCTTTGGTAGAGATGACCGACATCAACCAAGGCCAGCGGCGGGCCATCAAGGCACCTGCGGCTGCGCTGTGGAGTTATTTTGATCCGCAAGGCTGGGGCAATATGGCCCTCAGCGCTCAAAGCTTTCGCAAACCTGTTCCGGTGTTTTGGGCCATTGGCACCCAAGACCCGCTGTACCCTTCTGGTTCTGCTGCGATTTATCAAAAGTTACCGGTGCACTCAGACAGCCAATACCTTGTGGTGCAAGCCAACCACGCCACCACACCAGAAGCCGCTTCGGATGCGTTGTGGGTCTGGGTCAAAGCCCGCACGGGGCGTTGAACCATGCCTTCCTTCAAATTTTCCAACATGACGTCCGGCCTGCTCTTGGCTGTGGCGGGTTCCATCGCCTTCAGCGGCAAGGCCATCATCGTCAAGCTGGCTTACCGCTATGGCGTGGATGCGGTGACGCTGGTCATGTACCGCATGCTGTTTGCGCTGCCTTGGTTTGTGCTCATGGCTTGGTGGGCCGGGCGTGGCAAAGCGGCCTTGACCCGGCGTGACTGGTTGGGCGTGGTGGGTCTGGGCTTTTGTGGTTATTACTTGTCCAGCTTTCTCGACTTTTGGGGGCTGGAGTACATCAGCGCTTCGCTGGAGCGATTGATCCTTTATCTCAACCCCACCTTGGTCCTGGTGTTGAGTTGGTTCCTGTTCAAAAAACGCATCACACACCGTCAAGGCGTGGCCATGGCGATCAGTTATGCCGGGGTGCTGCTGGTGTTCGGCCACGAGGTGACCTTGGCTGGAACGCATGCTGCGCTAGGGGCTTTTTTGGTCTTTTTGAGTGCCGTGACCTACGCCCTTTATCTGACCTACAGCGGTCAGATGGTGCAACGCTTGGGTGCTTTGCGTTTGGCAGGCCTGGCCACCACTGTGGCGTGTTTTCTCTGCATCCTCCAGTTTGTGTTGCTCAGGCCCATCGCCAGTGCACAGGTGCCCGACCCGGTGTTGTGGCTGTCTTTGCTGAACGCCATGGCCTGCACTGTGCTGCCGGTGCTCTTGGTCATGATGGCGATTGAACGCATCGGTCCGGGTCTCACGGCACAAACCGGCATGATTGGCCCCATGTCCACCCTGCTGATGGGTGTGTGGCTGCTGGACGAACCTTTTAACATCTGGATCATTGCCGGGACCGCCTTGGTCCTGAGCGGTGTGTTTTGGGTCACGCGGCCAGCGGGTCGCACAACATCAACTTCAGGAGATTGACATGGATTTGGGTATTGCAGGCAAATGGGCTTTGGTCGGTGGCGCGAGCAAGGGCTTGGGCTGGGGATGTGCACGTGCGCTGGCGCTGGAAGGCGTGAACGTGGTCATGGTGGCACGCGGCGCCGAGGTGCTGAACAAAGCGGTGGATGACTTGCGCCTTGAAACCGGTGGCAAGGTGCAGTTGATCGGCGTGGGCGTGGACATCACCACCGAAGCCGGACGCGACGCCATCTGGAACGTGGCAGGCGGCCCCGGCAAGGACTACGACATTGTGGTCACCAACGCAGGCGGCCCACCGCCCGGCGACTTCCGCGATTGGGACCGCGAGGCCTGGCTCAAGGCCATCGACGGCAACATGCTCACCCCGATTGAACTCATCAAAGCCACCGTGGACCGCATGGCCGCACGCGGCTTTGGCCGCATCGTCAACATCACCTCCAGCGCTGTCAAAGCGCCTATCGACGTGCTGGGCCTGTCCAACGGCGCGCGCAGTGGTCTGACGGGTTTTGTGGCCGGGGCTTCGCGCAGCGCCATCGCTGCCAAAGGCGTGACCATCAACAACCTGTTGCCCGGCAAATTCGACACCGACCGTATCCGCTCGACCTTGCCCGCCATGGCCCAAAAAGCCGGCAAGACGGTGGAAGAGCTGCGCGTGATCCAGCAAGCGCAAATTCCCGCTGGCCGCTATGGCAACCCGCAAGAGTTCGGTGCGATCTGCGCCTTCTTGTGCAGCCAGCATGCGGCTTACATGACGGGCCAGAACGTGTTGGCCGATGGCGGCTCTTATTCAGGCACGTTCTAAGTCCTCTGGGCCCCTGCGCCGAGCGCTGTTCAGGCATTCGGCCGCAGGAGGTGCCTCCCACAAAAACCGGTGTGCCTGCGGCAGTCGAAGCGGTGTGGGATCGAGCCCCTGCTCGTGAATGTCAGCTTGCTTGCTTTCACTGGCGGGATGACACCCAGATCCCGCCAATGATCAGCGCAAAGGCCAGTGCGTGGTACAGGTGCGGCAACTCGCCCAAAAAGGCGGCCGAGAAGATGGCTGCGAACAGTGGCGTGAGGTTGGCAAAAAAGCCCGCCACCGCGGGTCCTGCTTGTTGAATGCCCAGGCCCCAGCAGCGGTAAGCCAGCACGGCAGGGCCGATGGACACAAAAGCCAGCGCACTGACCAGAGGCCAGCCCCAAGTGATGTGGGCATCGGTCAGACTCCATTCCATGCCTGCAAAGAGGCCTGACCATGCCAAGCCAAACACCACTTGTGCCAGCAAGAAGGCGGCCCAGTCGTTGCGGATGGCTTCGGGTTCGTTCCTGCGGCTGAGCAACCAGCTGTACCAGGACCAACAGGCTGTGGCCAGCAGGATGAACAGATCACCGATCACCAGTCGGACCGCCAGAAGCTGCGCCCAGTCCCCCCGCGACAGCACCACCAGCACACCCAGGATCGACAACGCCGCGCCATACATTTGGGCTCGGCGCACCGGGGCCTGAAAAAACAGCGCCCCGATGGCCAGCATCCATACCGGGCCACTGGCGGCCACCAAGGTCACGTTCAGCGGCGTGGAGGTTTGCAGCGCCAGGTATTGCAGCGCGTTGTAGCAGCCCACGCCCAGCAAGCTGAGCAGCGCAAAACGCCGCCAGTGTGACCAAAGGCCACTGCCACGTCGCAAAACCCAGGCCGCCAGCGGCAAGAGGATCACGAAGGCCACAGCCCAGCGCAAGAGATTGAGCGTGATGGGTGGCACCAAAGTATTGACCATGCGGCCGATGACCGCATTGCCAGCCCACAACAGTGGAGGCACGGTCAGCATCAGGGCGGTGCCGGGGGAGAGTTTTTGGGACATGCGGCACTGTATCGGCATTCGGGTTTTCCCGCTGTCGCCGACCTGTCCCCACTCCGAACACAGGGACGTGATTCGTGGCAAAGTCGTGCATCGTTTGCATTCACACTTTCAGGAGAATTCCATGAGCCTTCAAGTCCAGATTGACCAACACGGCGGTCCCGATGTCATGAAACTGGTCGATGTCACGGTGGGTGAACCCGGCCCTGGCGAGATTCGCATTCGCCACAAGGCCATCGGCCTGAACTTCATCGACGTGTACCAGCGCAGCGGTCTGTACCAGCTGCCTATGCCGCTCAAGCTGGGCATGGAAGCATCTGGCGTGGTCGAAGCCGTGGGGGAGGGCGTCACGCACCTGAAAGTTGGTGATCGCGCTGCTTATGCGAGCCAGCCGCCTGGCAGCTACTGCGAAGTGCGTGTCATGCCCGCCAAGTGCGTGTGCAAGTTGCCCGATGCGATCTCATTTGAGACCGGTGCGGCCATGATGCTCAAGGGCTTGACAGCGCAATACCTGCTCAAGCGCACGCTGCCCCAGGGCGGCCTCAAAGCCGGTGACTTTGTGTTGTTCCATGCCGCTGCGGGTGGTGTGGGCCTGATCGCTTGCCAGTGGGCCAAGTCCTTGGGCCTGCGCCTGATCGGCACGGCCGGCAGTGATGCCAAGTGCGCTTTGGCCAAAGCCAATGGCGCAGAGTTCTGCATCAACTATTCCACCGAAGACTTCCAGGCCAAGGTCAAAGAGATCACGGGCGGCGCGGGGGTGAAAGTGGTGTACGACTCGGTGGGCAAAGACACTTGGGACAAGTCACTCGATTGCTTGGCACCTTTTGGTTTGATGGCCAGTTTTGGCAATGCATCGGGTGCGGTAGCCCCGTTTTCGCCGGGCATCTTGGGCAACAAGGGCTCGATCTATGTGACGCGACAAACCTTGTTCAACCACATCACCACGCGCGAAAATACCCAAGCCATGGCCGATGAGTTGTTCGACGCTGTCATCAGCGGCCGTGTGAAGATCCACATTGAGCAGACTTTCCCCTTGGCGCAGATTCAGGAGGCGCACAAGGCGCTTGAGGCCCGCAAGACCACGGGTTGCACCATCATCACTTTGTAAACAGGCGTTGGTGCTTTGGCACCCAACTCACGGCCAATAAGGCCGAAATAAAAAAACCGCTGACTTTGAGGGGCAGCGGTTTTTTTCGTGGGTTCGAGGTCAGGCCGCCAACTTGGCCTTGGGTGCGAGGGTTTCCAGCGCATCGCTCAATTGCTGCAGCGTGCGCGGCACTTGGTGCCATTTGTCCAAGCCAAACAGACCCATGCGGAAGGTGCGGAAATCGGCGGGCTCATCGCACTGCAGTGGCACGCCTGCGGCGGTTTGCAGGCCCAGTGCGAGGAATTTTTTGCTGCTCTGGATGTCGGGGTCAGTGGTGTAGCTGACCACCACGCCGGGGGCTTCGAAGCCAGGCGCTGCCACGCTGGGAAAGCCGTGCGTCAGGAGCAGGTCACGCACTTGGCGGCCCAAGGCCATTTGCTCTTCGCGCACTTTGTCAAAGCCATAGGCTTCAGTTTCCAACATGGTTTCTTGCAGGCGTTGCAGGGCGTCGGTGGGCAAAGTGGTGTGGTACATGTGACCATTGCCTTCGTAGGTTTCCATCACTTGCAGCCACTTCTTCAGATCCATGGCGAAGGTGGTGCTGGTGGTGCTGTCAATCGCTTGGCGAGCGCGCTCGCTCAGCATGACCATGGCGCAGCAAGGTGAGCTGCTCCAGCCTTTTTGTGGTGCGCTGATGAGCACATCCACGCCCGTGGCTTTCATGTCGACCCACATGGCGCCCGAGGCGATGCAATCCAGCACAAACAGGCCGCCCACCGCGTGCACCGCATCGGACACGGCTTTCAAGTAGTCGTCGGGCAGGATCATGCCGGCCGAAGTTTCAACGTGCGGGGCAAACACCAGGGCGGGTTTTTCAGCGGCAATCGCGGCTTTGACTTCTTCGATCGGGGCAGGTGCCCAGGCAGCTTGTGAGCCAGTGGCGATGCGGCGGGCCTTGAGCACGCTGTGGCTCTTGGGAATCTGGCCCATGTCAAATATTTGCGTCCAGCGGTAGCTGAACCAGCCATTGCGAATCACCATGACGTGCTGGTTGGTGGCGAATTGACGAGCCACAGACTCCATGCCAAATGTGCCGCTGCCGGGCACCAAGGCGACCGAATGGGCACCATAAACGCTTTTGAGCATGCGCGAAATGTCGGTCATCACGCCACCAAAGCGCTTGGACATGTGGTTCAGGGCTCGGTCGGTGTAGACCACTGAAAATTCGAGCAGACCGTCTGGGTCAATGTGGGGCAGCAATCCGGGCATGGGGATCTCCGTGTTTTTCAATCAGGGGAAACAGCTTAACCGAGTTTGCGGTGCTGTGGGGCAGGGGCATGGGCATGGGCATGGGCTGGGTGCGGATGACCTCATCAGTCGCTTCGCGCCAGCAAATCGGCCATCCGCACCCGGCCCATGCCCCTTTGTGCGGGTGTTGAAAGGCTTCAGCGCCCGCGTCGCACGCGCAGGACTTCGTCCAGGATCAGCAGCGCAGCGCCCACGCTGATACCGGCATCGGCCACGTTGAAGGCCGGGAAGTGCCAGGCACCCCAGTAAAAGTCGAGAAAGTCAACCACGTAGCCATGCAGCAGGCGGTCCACCACGTTGCCAATCGCACCACCCAAGATGAGCGAGATGGCCAGGCTGAAGAGCTTTTGACCCGCGTGTGAACGCAGCATCCAAACCATGAAGATGGCCGCTGCCACACCAATGCCCGTAAAAAACCAGCGCTGCCAGCCGCCAGCACCGGCTAAAAACGAGAAGGCCGCACCGTGGTTGTGCACCCGCACCAGGTTGAAAAACGAGGTGATGGGCGTGCTGTCGCCCAACTGGAAAGCCCCCAACACCAGCACCTTGGTGAACTGGTCGAGCACCAGCACCAAAAGGGCGATGCCCAGCCAAAGTGCCATGCCTTGGCTTTTGCTGGCGTAGCTTTTGCCGATTTTTTTGCTGCTGGCCATGGGTTTGCCTTATGTTGTTTGTGCGTGAACGTCAGGCAACCAGGCGGGTTTCGCCAGCACCATGCAGGTTGCTCACGCAGCGCCCGCAAATCGTGGGGTGATCGGTGTTGTGGCCCACGTCGTCGGCGTAGTGCCAGCAGCGCTCGCATTTCGTGGCTTGGCTGGCGGTTACTTGCACGGCGAGGGCGTCGCCAGTCTGCAAAGTCACTTTGGAGGTGATGAACACGAACTTGATGTCCGCGCCCAAACTGGCCAGCAGGGCGTGGTCAGCGGCGGGCGCGGTCAAGGTGATTTCGGCTTGCAGCGATGCGCCCACTTGGCCTGCGGTGCGCAGGTTTTCGATGTCTTTGTTCACCAGATCGCGGATTTCGCGGATGCGGCCCCATTTGGCCAACAGTGCTTCATCGGCCGTGCCAAAGTCGCTGAAGGTTTCCAAGAAGATGGTTTCCGATGTGCCGAAAGTGGTCCAAGCTTCTTCGGCCGTGAACGACAGGAACGGGGCCATCCAGCGCAGCATGCCATGCGTGATGCGGTAGAGCGCAGTTTGCGCGCTGCGGCGGGCCAGGCTCTTGGGCGCTGTGGTGTAAAGGCGGTCTTTCAGCACATCCAGATAAAACGCGCCCAGGTCTTCCGAGCAATAAATCTGCAGCTTGCTGACGACCGGGTGGAATTCGTACACGTCAAAGTGGGCGCGGATGTCGGCTTGCAGCTGCGCGGCGCGGGCCAGCGCAAAGCGGTCGATTTCCAGCAGCTGGTCGTCGGGCACGGTGTCGGTTGCCGGGTCAAAGTCGCTCACGTTGGCCATCAAGAAACGCAGCGTGTTGCGCACGCGGCGGTACGAGTCCACCACGCGGGCCAGGATTTTGTCGTCGATGTTCAGGTCACCCGAGTAATCGGTGCTGGCCACCCACAGGCGCACGATTTCAGCGCCCATTTTGGAGGTGATGGTTTGCGGCTCCACGGTGTTGCCCAGCGACTTACTCATCTTGCGGCCTTGGCCGTCGGTGGCAAAGCCGTGCGTGAGCAGGCCCCGGTAAGGGGCGCGGTCGTACAAGGCGCAGCCCAGCAGAAGCGAGCTGTGGAACCAGCCGCGGTGCTGGTCGTGGCCTTCAAGGTACAGGTCGGCTTCAGGGCCTTCGGCATGGAAGGGCGCCACGCCGTAAGCGTCTTTGTGGCTGGTGCGCAGCACATGCTGGAAGGTGGAGCCCGAGTCGAACCAGACTTCCAGAATGTCGGTGCTCTTGGTGTAGCTGGGGGCGTCGGCAGCGCCCAAAATCTCTTCCACCGTCACGCGGCTCCAAGCTTCGATGCCGCCTTTTTCGACGATTGTTGCCGCCTGGTCCAGGATGGCCATGGTGTTGGGGTGCAGTTCCCCCGAGTCCTTGTGCAGAAAGAAGGGCACGGGCACGCCCCAGCTGCGCTGGCGCGAGATGCACCAGTCGGGGCGGTTGGCGATCATGTCGCGCAGGCGTGTCTTGCCGTTTTCTGGGTAGAACTGGGTTTGCTCGATCGCATCGAGTGCCAGCTGGCGCAAGGTCTTGGGCGCTTTGTATTTTGTGAAGACACCCTCACCCTCGTCCATGCGCACAAACCATTGGGCGGCGGCGCGGTAGATGACGGGCGTTTTGTGACGCCAGCAGTGCGGGTAGCTGTGGGTGATGGTCACAGTAGACAGCAAGCGGCTCGCATTGCGCAGCGCGTCCAGCACCACGGGGATGGCTTTCCAAATGTGCAGCCCGCCAAACAGCGGGAAGTCTTCGGCGTAGGTGCCGTTGCCCTGCACCGGGTTCAGGATGTCGTCGTACTTGAGACCATTGGCGATGCAGGAGTTGAAGTCGTCCACGCCATAGGCGGGCGAGGAGTGCACCAGGCCCGTGCCGTCGCTGTCGCTGACGTATTCGGCCAAGTAAACGGGCGACAGGCGCTTGTAGCCTGCATCCACGTCGTGCAGCGGGTGGCGGAAGTTCAGGCCGCCCAGGGCAGTGCCTTTGGCTGTGGCCAGCACGGTGCCGCCTTGCAGGCCAAAGCGCTCCAGGCATTTGTCCACCAGCGACTCGGCCAGCACCAGGCAGCCCTTGTCGGTTTGCACCAAGGCATAGGTCAGCTCGGGGTGGGCATTCAGGGCTTGGTTGGCGGGGATGGTCCAGGCGGTGGTGGTCCAAATCACGGCGAAGCCGCTTTGCCCAGCGGGCAAGGACGCGAGGCCAAAGGCTGCGGCCAGTTTGGCCGCGTCATCGGTTTCAAAGGCCACGTCCAGCGTGTCGCTTTGCTTGTCCTGGTATTCGATCTCGAATTCAGCGAGCGAGGAGCCGCAGTCAAAGCACCAATAAACGGGCTTGAGGCCACGGTAGACAAAACCGCGCTCGATCACGCGCTTGAAGGCGCGGATTTCACCGGCTTCGTTGGCAAAGTCCATGGTGCGGTAAGGGCGCTCCCAGTCGCCGAGCACGCCCAAGCGCTTGAAGTCTTCGCGTTGTTGGTCAATTTGCTCTGTGGCGAAGGCGCGGCTTTTGGCCTGCATGTCGTCCCGGCTGAGCTTGCGGCCGTGCAGTTTTTCAATCGCGTTTTCGATCGGCAGGCCGTGGCAGTCCCAGCCGGGGATGTATTGCGCATCAAAGCCCGCCAATTGCTTGGACTTGACGATCATGTCTTTGAGCACTTTGTTCAGCGCATGGCCGATGTGCAGCTTGCCGTTGGCATAGGGCGGGCCGTCGTGCAGCACGAACAGTGGGGCACCTTGTCGTGCAGCGCGCAGTTTTTTGTACAAACCACCGTCGTTCCACTCGCTCACCCAGCCCGGCTCGCGCTTGGGCAGATCGCCGCGCATCGGGAAGGGGGTGTCCATCATGTTGATGCGGGTGTCGGGGTTCTGGGTTTTGTCGGTCATGGTGCGTCTGGTCGAGAGGGCTTCGACAAGCTCAGCCCGAGCGGCGGGCCGTTCGGAGTGATCAAGAGGGGGTAGGCCGTGGAGGTCGTTTGCCCTGAGCCTGTCGAAGGGCAGCAAACGAGGGCCAGAGCTTCAAATTCGGTCGCGGGTGGTTTGGCGGCTGGTTTCACCATGGCGGGAGGCAAACCACGCCTGTGCGTCGTCGCAGTCTTTGGCGATGCCCTTTGTTAGGGCGTCCAGACCGTCGTATTTGAGCTCATCGTGTAGTTTATGCAGCAAGTCCACCCGGATGATTTTACCGTAGCCCCCCTCGGCCCCCAGCTGGGCAGGCCAGTCAAAGGCATGGGTTTCCAGCAGCACGCGTCCGCCATTGACGTCGTTCGGGTCGAGTGAGGGGCGGATGCCCAGATTGGCCACGCCCTTCAGGGGCTGATCTGCCAAGCCGTGCACCTCGACCACAAAGATGCCGCTGGCCGCGGGCTTCCAGTGGGAAAAACGCAAATTCAGGGTGCGAAAGCCGTCGCCCGCGCCTTCTGTGGTGGCGGCCAATTCGCGGCCCAGCTTGCGCCCGTGCACCACATGGCCGCTGATGCTGTAGGGGCGGCCCAGCAGGGCGTGCACCGCGGGCAGGTCGCCTTTGGTTAGCGCATCGCGCACGGCCGAGCTGGACACGCGCAGGCCGCGCACCTCGTAGCTGTTCATGCGGGCCACGTCAAAGCCCAGACTTTGCCCGGCAGCGTCGAGCATGGCGTAGTCGCCCGCGCGCTGGGCGCCAAAGCGGAAGTCGTCACCCACCAACACATAGCGCACGCCCAGGCCGCGCACCAGCACCTGCTCAATGAAGTCTTGGGGTGACTGGCTGGCCAGTCGGGCGTCAAAGGGCAGCACCACCACTTGGTCCACGCCGCAGCGCTCCAGTTCTTGCAGTTTGTCTCGCAAAGTGGCGATGCGGGCCGGGGCCAGATCGGGCTTGTTCAGGGCTTTGGCAAAGTAGTCGCGCGGATGCGGCTCGAAGGTCATGACGCAACTGGGCACGCCCCGGTGTGCGGCTTCGCTGCGCAGCAGGGCAAGCATGGCCTGGTGGCCACGGTGCACGCCGTCGAAGTTGCCAATGGTCAGGGCGCATGCGGGGGCCAAGTCGGGGTGGTGGAAGCCTCGGAAAACCTTCATGTCGCTGCTCATGTCCTGCCTGTGCGCTGGACCTGGCTCCAGCTTTCACGGTTTTGTCAATGTAAGAGGGTATATTGTGACTGAGCCCGATCACCCCATCCTTGTGCCCCAAGGCATGAGGATCGATCGAGACGGAACTTTTCGTGTCAGTGGTTTTTTAAACTGTTGGATGGAGGCGTCTGTGAAGGTTTTGAAACTCTCGGCCCAAGGCTTGCCGCAATCGTGGATCACTTTGGAGCAAGCGGTCACCCATTACGCGGCCGACGAGGTGCGCTGGGAGGCGGGTCAGCAAGTGGCCGTGTTCCACGGGGGGCACAACGCGCTCACCGGCCAGCAATCCATCATCACCGTCAACAGCATCATCGGCACCCAGGGCGTGCCCCGCATCAACCCGTTTGACATGCGCTCCGGTTTGACCAACCCCAAGTTGTTTGTGCGAGATCGCAATGTTATGTGGAATTCCCTGGATACAGAGTGACAGCAGCATTTCGATGATCTAATTTTTTGAATACGAGGAAATGTTAAGTGTTGTCAAAATGTTCATGAAAACATAAAATGTATTGTTAATAAATGGCATTTTATTGTTTGATGTAAAATTTTGTTCATGAATAAAACGGAGGTTGATAAGGGTCATGAACAACTTTTTCAACTCAGAACTGCGCCTAATCAAGTCCGTTGAGCCAATGGGTTTGGTCGTCCAACATCAGCCCTTGATATACCAATACTGGCGGGATGGGGTCGCTCCTTTTGAAGAGCCAATAATTTTCCTGGCTGAAAAATTTGTAGATTCAGGGGGAACGCCAAGCAAGCATACATGGGCGGCTGCTGGATATGACCTGTTGAGTTGGTTTCAATGGTGTCAGTTGAAAAGGATAGATTGGCGTACCGCGACGGAGTCAGACAGAAAAGAGTTCGGAGACGACTATTTAGTTGCGGATCGCGATGAGAAAACAATCAACCGTAAATTGACAATAGTGAGGCGGTTCTATGAATTTGCGAGAGCAGAGGGCTGGTATCACAGGGATATGGGTTTTTCAACTGAGCAACAAGAGGTTAATAATCGGCCAATCGATGACGATCCTCTCGCTCACACGCGTCCCACGGGGAGGCGCGTAAAAGAAAAGGACTTTCTTCTTAAAAAGGTCGGGCGAAAGGATTTGATCAGGCCGATGCAGGTAAAAGACCTGCGAAAGTTACTACAGCACTTGGGTCCCACGGTTCATGACACACAAGATAAGCGTCAAGTACGTGATCGTCTCATCTGTGACCTAGCGTGGAGCTCAGGTACCCGGCTTGGTGATGTGACAAAACTCACGACACTTCAATTTCTGAATATCATCGTGGAGCCACATCAACTATTGATCGAATTCCCACTGATCGTAGAAGGCAAAATGAAAGTCACGCGGAAGGTGGCAGTGCCAGGCTGGCTAATCCTTGCAGTACAGGCGTACATCAACTCCGAGCGTTCAATAAGTGAACGCGAGGGCAAGAAACGGGGCATTAAGGGTACCACTGCGCTGTTTCTTGGTCATGCGACCAGCAAGAGTGCCGGCAAGAAGATTACGGGCTCTGCAATCCAGAAGATGTTTGCGTTGGCGTGCATGAAATGGGGCATCACAGAGCAGATTGAGGTGTTCGAATTTGAGACTGGTGCGAAGCTGCTCAAGACGGTCCCTGCTCACTCCTTTCATGACCTTAGGCACAACTGCGCGGTGTTGACCTACCACGCTGAAAGGGCTCAAGGCAACAAAGAGCCTTGGAAAATCGTGCAGATAAAGCTTGGACACAAGAGTCTAAGCGTAACCATCAATACCTATTTGGCCCATGTCGAAATCTTTGGAGAGAAAGAGGGCATGATTGACATTCGCAGAATGCTTGGTCTCAGTTGATTGATGTGCCCACTATTAACAAAACTTCCGAAATGTAAAGAGATAGTAAGTGGATGACCAGCAAGTTCATCCTCACATGATGAGGCATAGCCGTTGCCATGCCATGGTCGAGAAATGCTTTGACACGAGGTTCATGCAGGAATAGCTGGGGCATAGTGGAATCAGAAGACATGCGGCTTGGTATAGCCGCGCGCGTGCCATGATATTTGATGGGGTGTGGGATTTTTGGGTGACTCTGAAGATAAGGAGAAAAGACTAGTGCATACGTCTGGCAAGAAAAAACGGACTAGTCAAGCGAGTCAGGTGGTTGAAAAAGCAAAACGACTGAACGCTGAGCAAGGCAATGTCGAAAACCTCCCCAGCACAAGGCTTGAACAAGGCACCAACGGTGGAAATACGACCCTAATGGCCATCTTCCCCAGAAAAGGAGGGGGCGAGCCACAGCGATCCCTGATGGCCAGTCCAAATTCCCCCACCCGTGGCCACCCCAAATTCCCCCAGGCAGCGCGGTCAGATTATGACGCGTCAGCTTGGATGACCAAGCGTGCCGCCGCCTCCTTGAGCCTGTAGCTC
>JBIKSF010000053.1:0-13550 GCA_044348785.1 Limnohabitans sp. | reverse complement strand
CTTCAATAGGACAAACCGTCAATTTTGAGGGTGTTCGCTGGCGGCAGAAAACCCTAAAGTCATCTCGTGTGTTTTTCAACTTTTAGAACCTCAAGGAAGCGCGATGAAAACGAAACTCTGGTTGGGTAGTGTGTTGCTGCTGTTGTCTGGTCTGGCTCAAGCCAACGACCCGGTGCCCCTCAAAGTGTTGGTGGGTTTTGGCGCAGGCGGCTCGGCCGATTTGGCGGCGCGTCTGCTGGCCGAACGCCTCAAGGACGAATTAGGTCGCCCTGTGGTGGTTGAAAACCGCGTGGGCGCGGGTGGACGCATCGCCGCTGAAGCCTTGAAAAATGCCCCTCCCAACGGCTCCACTGTCATGTTGGCACCGATTGTGGTGCCGGTGCTGGCACCGCTGGTGTTCAAGAAACTCAACTACGACGTGCAGAAGGACCTCGCGCCCGTGGCCCACATTGCCGACTTTCAGTTTGGGGTGTCGGTTAAGGCCGACAGCCCCATTCGCAGCATTGCTGACTTGGTGCCCGTGGTCAAAAAGAACCCCAAAACCGGCTCTTTTGGTTCACCCGCCCCGGGCAGTTTGCCGCATTTCTTTGGCGTGATGATCGGCCAGAAGACGGGGCTCGATCTGACGCATGTGCCCTACAACGGCGGCGCGCAATTGATGACAGCGCTCATCGGCGATCAAGTGACCTTGGGTATTGACACATTGGTCGACCAGGGCGAGATGCACCGCGCAGGCAAAAGCCGCATCCTGGCCACCTCAGGCCCTCAGCGCAATGCCTTGTTTCCAGATGTTCCCACGCTGCGCGAGTCGGGTTTCAAGGATTTGGTGGGCGTGGGCTGGTTTGCCCTGTTTGCACCGAGCGGTACGGATTCTGCGCAGATCACCAGTTTGAATTCTGCCGTGAACCGAGCTTTGAAAAACCCGGCCCTCAAAGATCGCTTCACCAAAATGGGCCTGGAAATTGGCGGCGGCAGCCCGCAAGAGCTTCAGATATTGATCAGTTCAGAAACCGCTCGCTGGGCACCGGTGGTGAAGGCTTCGGGGTTCACCGCAGATTGAGCAACTGCTTCGAAAAAAAGGCCAGGTGGGGTTTCCCACCTGGCCTTTTCTTGCTTTCAACCGGCTCAAGGCCGATCTTGATCAGACCGCTGGTGCCTTGACCGAGCCCCAAACCGCCTCGATGCCCATGCCAATGGCCAGGAGATTGCTGTCCGAGCCTAAGGGGCCGTCGATTTGCATGCCCACGGGCAAACCGCTTGCCGTCAAACCTGCCGGAATTGACACGCTGGGAATGCCAGCATTGGTGCAGGGATCGGTGTTGCGGATGCAAGTGCCAAAGGTGTCTTTGTCTTTTTGCACCACACCGCCGACGGTGTAGCTGAGGTTTTTGGAGCCATTGGCGGCGTCGATCTTGGGCGCGGCCAAGAGCGTCGTTGGGAACAATACGCACTCCACGCCTTGCGCTGCGAAATAGTCTTTGTAGAGTTTTTGCAAGGCTGGACGCTTGGTGGCCATGATGCCCAGATACGCATCATGGAAAGCGGCTTCACTGAATGGGCCTTGAATGGCGCCAAAGGCACCCGCCACATCTGGGCTGGCGAGTTGATCCGCCACTTCCTTGACGGTTTTAACAGGCGCATTATTGGCCGCCAGATATGCGGGAATGGCGTGCACCGGCTCGTGCAAGGCAATCGGAAACGACATCTCCCCATTGAGCGGCATGATGCCCGCCAGATCGGCATCCACAAACACCACACCGGCAGACTCCAGCTTTTTCTTGGCGACATCGGCCACCGTCTTCACGCTGTCATCCAAGCCCGCCCAGAAGGTGGCAGGAATGCCGATTTTGAGGCCTTTGAGCGATTTGGCCACAGGCACATCACCGCCTGCAATCACGGCATCCAGCAAGGCCAAGTCGGCCACCGTGCGGGCCATCGGCCCCACCGTGTCGCGGGTGGTGCTGATGGGCAAGGCATCGTTGACGGTGTCGGGGTAGCGGCGGCCTTTGCCTTCGCCATCGCCCACCGAGGGTCGGAAACCGGCCACGCCACAGAAGGAGGCGGGTACGCGCGTGGACCCCCCCGTGTCTGTGCCCAGACCGGCCGGTGCCAATCTTGCGGCAATGGCTGCAGCCGTGCCGCCCGATGAGCCGCCTGGAATGCGGGTGCTGTCATAGGGGTTTTTGCAGGGGCGTGCAGCGCCGCCTGATTGGTCGGTGCCCAGCGTGAAGTTGGTGCTGGTGATGCCAAAAGCCCATTCGTGCAGATTGGACTTGCCCAGGACAATGGCGCCCGCATCGATCAACTTTTGAACGGAGGGTGCATTTTTGCTGGGCTGGAAATTACGCAGTGAGGGTGTGCCCCCCGTGGTCTTCATGTCTTTGGTGTTGATGTTGTCCTTGACCACAATCGGCAAACCGGCCAAGGCACCGAGTTTTTTGCCTGCGGCACGGTCCGCATCGACCTGACGTGCCGCCGCCATGGCTTTGTCTTCATTCAGGTAAATCATGGCATTGAGGCTGCTGACGGCCTTGGCACGCGCAAGCATGGCGGCCATATAGGTCTCGGCCTTGAGCTTGCCATTGCTGATGTCGCGCACGACTTGCGTCGCGGTCAATTCAGACAGCGCATCTTTCGTTTTGGCCTGTGCCATGTGGCCACCGGCGGCCGTGAGGGCCAAGTCGCCCATGACGGCAGCTGCAGAGACGGCTGTGGTGTTTTTGAAAAATTGGCGTCGTGATGTATCCATGCTCATGTGGGTCTCCTGTGAGGTGTTGTCAACGCTGAAATGGGCGTTCACACCATGCTAAGAAAACCTTGGATGAACCACCATCCTTGATTCGCAGGATACCTTCAGGGCCTGAGTTTGTGCACCAGCGCGGCCCGATTGCTCACGCCGACTTTCCGAAATGCGTTTTCCAGGTGGGTGCGCACCGTGGTGGTGGAAATGTCCAACGCTCGGGCTATTTCCTTGTCGGTCATGCCCAGCATGACAAGCCTTGCGGTGTCCTGCTCGCGCGTGGTCAGGCGTTGGGACAGGGTGTTGAGCGTCAAGACTTCATGCTGCTTGGGCCTTTGGGCACGGGCCAGCGCCGTGACAAAAGCCGGCTGCAGCATGTCGAGCAGACGCATCTCGTCGGGTGTGAAGTTGTCCCTGCGCTTGTCGCGCCAGATGCGCATGTCACCCAGGTTTTGCCCCTGGTGCCAAGCGTAAAGGTTCACACCCCAATACAAGCCATCCTTGTTCAGGAAATCGTTGAAGAATTCGGTTTTCTTCAGCTCGTCAATTCCCAGCACATCGGTGGCACGCACTGCCACCTGGTAACGCTGCATGAGTGGCGTGATGGGGTCATGGAACTGGTAATAACTTTCATAGGCCCGCAGATTCATCGGGTCCATGTTGATCTGGATGGGCTGGGCAAAAACTTGGCTGTCGGGCTGCCAGACAAAGCTGGCGTAATACTGAGCCCCGAGCAGCTGCATGACCAAGTCACCCATGATCTCGCGAATTTCGGTTTCTTCATGCGGCTCGGCCAGAGTTTGCATGATCTGGCCCAGTAGCGTCGCCTGTTTGGAGCTCAGGTACATGGTGTGCGTGTCTTTACGGAATGACCTTGATGGATTACATACCGAATCGGCCGACTTGGAGGACCGGGTTTGCCCCATCCTCTTTATTCAGGATATGAGAGTGGATAGAAAATTTTGCGGCGCTCGGCAACCGCATGGAATTGAGGGGGCGTGTTTGAACAGGCGCTAACGTTTTGCATGCATTCGCGAGCAGGGGCTCGCTCCTGCGAAATACCTTGCCTGCTTCCCTGTCGGAGGCCGCCCCTGCGGCCGAATGGTGGCTTGACCGGAGCGGTTCAGTCTTGGCGGTGCGGTGCGCACACTGGGCAAGCCGGGTCGCGTTGCATGCGGATGTCGGTCCAAGACAGCTCGCGCCCGTCGAGCATCAGCAAACGCCCCGCCATGTGGCCGCCCATGCTGCTCAGAATTTTGAGGGCTTCGGCCGCCTGCACCGTGCCAATGATGCCCACCAGTGGTGCGAACACGCCCATGGTGGCGCAGCGAGTTTCTTCGGGCAGCTGCTCAGGCGGGAAGATGCAGGCGTAGCAGGGCGCTTCGGCCTGCGTGCTGTCAAACACCGAGACCTGCCCGTCCATGCGGATGGCAGCACCCGATACCAAGGGCTTTCGGTGCACCACACAGGCCAGATTCACGGCTTGGCGGGTTTCAAAGTTGTCGCAGCAGTCGATCACCACATCGGCTTGCGCCACCAGCGTGTCCAACAGGGCTGCATCCGCACGTTGGGTGATGGGGGTGACGCGCACGTCGGGGTTGATTTGGGCAATCGCCGTGCGCACCGAATCGGCCTTGTACTGGCCCACCCGGTCCAAAGTGTGCGCAATTTGGCGTTGTAAGTTGGTGGCGTCGACTTGGTCGTGGTCCACCACGGTGATGTGGCCCACTCCGGCACTGCCCAGGTACAGGCTGACCGGAGAGCCCAGGCCACCCGCACCGATGATCAGGGCATGCGAGGCCAGGAGCTTTTCCTGGCCGTCGATGCCCAACTCGTTGAGCAGGATGTGCCGCGAATAGCGCAGCAGCTGCGTGTCATCCATGCGCGTTACCTATGGGGCTCAGTCTTCTTTCTTCTCGGCCTTGCGTTCGGCCAGGGTGGTGCTGGCCTTCACGGGCAGGCCTTTGAGTTTGTTCAGTGCCTGGATCAGCTGGAAGTCTTTGTCAGAGCCAAACTCGGGCAAGCGGCGTTCTGCGACAGGCTTTTTGGACTCTTCTTCCAATTTTTTGATGGCTTCTTCACGGGCTTTTTCACGGGCCGGGTCTTTTTTCTCTTCGGCTTCCTTGCCGTTACTCAGGTGTTTTTCCAGATCGGCTTCGCGGGTCCGCAAGGCTGCGAAGACGTTGCCGTTTTCGGTTTCGTCGAGCATGATCTCGGGCACGATACCCTTGGCCTGGATGGCGCGGCCATTGGGCGTGTAGTAGCGGGCGGTGGTGATCTTGAGGGCTGTGTCAGGGCCCAACTGGCGCACGGTTTGGACTGAGCCTTTGCCAAAAGTCTGGCTGCCCATCAGGGTGCCGCGCTTGTAATCTTGCAAGGCTCCGGCCACGATCTCACTGGCCGAGGCCGAGCCTTCATTCACCAGCACCACCAAAGGTACTTTTTTCAGCGCACCCCCCGTGGCCGCCGTCATGCGGGTGATGGGGTCGTTGGTGCTGTTGCGACGCCAGAACTGGGGCGTGGCTTTGTAGGTGAACTTGCTTTCCTCCAGCTGTCCGTTGGTGGTGACCACCGTGACATTTTCAGGCAGGAAGGCGGCAGACAAAGCCACAGCCGCGTCCAGCAGACCTCCGGGGTCGTTGCGCAGGTCGAGCACCAAGCCTTTGAGCTGCGGCTCTTGCTTGTACATGTCTTCGATCTTGCGTGCGAAGTCGTCCACCGTGCGTTCTTGGAACTGGGACACGCGAATCCATCCATAACCTGGCTCGATGAGCTTGGACTTGACCGATTGGGTCTTGATCTCTTCGCGCACGATGGTCACGGGGAAGGTGCGGTTTTCAGACTTGCGCAAGATGGTCAGCAGCACCTTGGTCTTGGGTTCGCCGCGCATGCGTTTGACCGCCTCGTTCAGCGAGAGGCCTTTGACCATGGTGTCGTCGATCTTGGTGATCAGGTCGTTGGGCTTGAGTCCAGCTCGGTCTGCGGGTGAGCCTTCAATGGGTGACACGATCTTGACCAAGCCATCTTCCTGGCTGATTTCGATGCCCACACCAACAAACTTGCCCGAAGTGCCTTCGGAAAATTCCTTGAAGGTCTTTTTATCGAAATACTGGGAGTGTGGATCCAAGCTGGCGACCATGCCGGAGATGGCTTCGGAGATCAGTTTTTTCTCATCCACGGGCTCGACGTAGTCGCTCTTGACCATGCCAAAAACAGCGGCCAGCTGCTGCAGCTCTTCCAGAGGCAAGGGGGCCATGTTGCCGCGTGCCACGGTTTGCAGCGACACCGTGGTCAAAGCACCGGCCAGTGCCCCAACGCTGATCCAGCCTGCAATCTTGAGTTTATGTCCCATGAGCTTGTGTGTTCCCAGTCAGAAGCAGGTCAATATACACCCGCCAGAGGGGTGAGCCGGGTGACAAGGTGTAAATGCCCTGTCACGCCGGTGCAGATCAAAAATCAGGCTTTGCCTTGACCGGCAACCGCGGCAGCGGCTTTGGCGGCAGCCTCGGCATCGCCCAGGTAATAGTGACGAATCGGCTTCAGGTTCTCGTCGAGCTCGTACACCAGGGGGATGCCGTTGGGGATGTTCAAGTGCACGATGTCAGCCTCGGAGATGCCGTCCAGGTACTTGATCAAGGCGCGGATCGAGTTGCCGTGCGCCGCGATCAGCACGCGCTTGCCGGCTTTGATGCTGGGGGCGATGCTGTCATTCCAAGCAGGCAGTACGCGGGCGACGGTGTCTTTCAGGCATTCGGTCAGCGGCACGACATCGGGCTGGGGATAGCGGCGGTCGCTGCGCTCGCAGCGGGGGTCGGTCGCTTCCAGCGCCGGCGGCGGGGTGTCGTAGCTGCGACGCCAGATCAGCACTTGGTCGTCACCGTATTGTTTGGCCATGTCGGCTTTGTTCAGACCCTGCAGTGCGCCGTAGTGGCGCTCGTTCAGGCGGTAATCCTTGAGCACAGGCAACCAGGTGCGATCCATTTCGTCCAAGGTGTACCAGAGTGTGTGGATGGCCCGCTTGAGCACCGAGGTGTAGCACAGGTCAAAGTCCCAGCCTTCTGCTTTGAGCAGTTTGCCCGCAGACATGGCTTGGCTCACGCCCGTGGGGGTCAGGTCCACATCGGTCCAGCCGGTGAAGCGGTTTTCAAGGTTCCAGGTGGATTCGCCGTGGCGGATAAGGACGATTTTGTACATGTTGGGCAAGCAGCAGAGGCTGCGAAAAACAGAGGGAAAGTCCCTCATTTTAGAATCTGCACTTGGCGGCTCGCTGACGGGCCGGTATTTTGTGGTTTAAAAAGGTCTGATTCGTGAAATTTCTCCTCGACAACTGGATGCTCATCGCCATGGCCCTGGCCTCGGGATTGGCATTGCTTTTCCCTACTTTGAACAAAGGCCAAGGCCTCAGCCCCCAGGACATGGTGCAGCTGATGAACCGTGAAAAAGCCATCGTCATCGATGTCTGCGAACCCGACGAATTCGCGCGCGGCCACGTGATTGGCGCCAAAAACCTGCCTTTGGGTCAGCTGGAAGACAAATTGGCCCAGCTCGTCAAGAGCAAATCGGCCCAAGTGGTCATGGTTTGCCAGGTGGGCGCACGATCGGCACGCGCCGCAGCCACCGCCCGCAAACTTGGCTTTGAAAATGTGAAATCCTTGGCCGGTGGCCTCAAAGCCTGGCAAGCCGCCAGCATGCCCGTCGAAAAAGCCTGAACCCAGAAAGCCCCCATGCAAAACGTCAAGATGTACACCACCGCCGTCTGCCCATACTGCGTCCGTGCCAAGCAGTTGCTCAAATCCAAAGGCGTGGAGCAGATCGAAGAAATCCGCATCGACCTGGACCCGGTCCAGCGTGACCACATGATGCAGATCACCGGCCGCCGCACCGTGCCACAAATTTATGTGGGTGACACCCATGTGGGTGGTTGCGACGACCTGATGGCGCTGGACGCCAAAGGCGGTTTGGTGCCTTTGTTGCAGGCCGCCTGAAAACCCTTGGGGTTTTCACAGGTGGGGCGATGCCCCAAGCCTGTTTCTGATCGCTGATAATTGCTGATTCATCCTTGGGCGGTCCCCTATGGACTGCCCGTATTTTTTATCAAGAGAATTTCATGACCGATACCGCTGTCAACGCCGAAGCCCAAACCCCTGTTTTTCAGATCCAGCGCGTTTACCTCAAAGAGGCTTCTCTGGAGCAGCCCAACTCCCCAGCCATCCTGATCGAGCAGCAGCAGCCCAGCGTGGACATCCAGCTGGGTGTGGAAGCCACCCCGGTGGCCGATGGCGTGTTTGAAGTCTGTGTCACGGCCACCGTGCACACCAAAATCGCTGACAAGACCGTGTTTCTGGCTGAATGCAAGCAAGGCGGCATCTTTGAAATTCGCAACGTACCCGATGACCAGATGGGCGCGATCATGGGCATTGCTTGCCCGCAAATCGTGTACCCCTACCTGCGTGGCAACGTGGCCGATCTGATCACACGCGCAGGTTTCCCGCCTGTGCACCTGGCTGAAATCAACTTCCAAGCCATGTACGAGCAGCAGCAAGCCCAGGCTGCCGCCACCCAGCAGTAATTCCGCACACACCCAGCATGCAGATCACCGTCATCGGTGCAGGCGCCTGGGGCACTGCGCTGGCCATTGCGGCCAGCCGACACCCTGCCGCACACCGGGTGGTTTTGCATGCGCGTGATGCGGCCCAAGCCCAGGCCCTGCAGCAGCAGCGCCGCAACGAGCGCTACTTGCCCGGCATCGACCTGCCCGCAGCGCTGGGCATCTCCTCTGGCCCGCTGGACGCATGGTTGCAGTCTGCCGGGGCCGAAGACCTCTTCATCATCGCCACCCCCATGGCGGGTTTGCGCGGCACTTTGCTGGCGTTGCGCGGCGTGCCCTCGTCGGTGGCTTGGCTGTGCAAGGGCTTCGAGGCGGAGACAGGTCTCATGCCCCACGAAGTGCAAGCCCAAGTTGCCCCTCAGCTGCGCGCTGGCGCGCTCAATGGCCCCAGTTTCGCGCAAGAAGTGGCCCGAACCCAACCGACCGCTTTGGTGGCGGCCAGCCCTCATGCATCTGTGCGTGAGGCGCTGGTCAAGGCCTTCCATGGCGGGGCGCTGCGTGTGTATGCCAATGAAGACATCGTGGGTGTTGAGGTGGGTGGGGCCGTCAAAAACGTGCTGGCCATCGCCACGGGTCTGTGCGATGGCTTGGACCTGGGGCTGAACGCCCGCGCAGCCCTCATTACCCGGGGTCTGGCCGAAATGACCCGCCTGGGTGTAGCGCTGGGTGCCAAGCCCGAGACCTTCATGGGCCTGTCGGGCTTGGGGGATCTGGTGCTGACGGCCACAGGCGATTTGAGCCGCAACCGCAAAGTGGGCCTGTTGTTGGCCCAGGGTTTGAGCCTTGCGCAGGCCGTGACCTCGCTCGGTCACGTGGCCGAAGGCGTCTACAGCGCCCGCACCGTCTGGCAACGCGCCCAGAGTCTGGGGGTGGACATGCCCATTACCGAGGCGGTGGTGGCTTTGCTCGATGGTCGTCTGCAAGCCCGTGAGGCGGTTCAGGTGCTCATGGGGCGCGGGCCGCGGGGCGAGGCCGTCTGACACTGAAAGTCGGAGGTCTCTCGGGCCTTCAGTTGGGCGTGTAGGCCAGCCGCACGTAAATCGGCGCAAAGGCTTCGGCCTGAGTGATCTCGATCAGGGTTTCTTTGGCCAGCTCTAGCAGGGCAATGAAGGTCACCACCAGCACCGGCACGCCCAAAGTGGGGTCGAACAGGTGTTCAAATTCGACAAATTTGCGCCCTTGCAGGTGTTTGAGCACGATGCTCATGTGCTCGCGCACACTCAATTCTTCACGGCTGATCTTGTGGTGCTGTACCAAGTTGGCGCGTTTGAGGATGTCGCGCCAAGCCGATTGCAGCTCGTCCATGCTGACGTCCGGAAAGCGCGGTTGCAGACTTTGCTCGATGTAAACCTGGGCCTGCAAAAAATCGCGACCATATTGGGGCACAGCATTGAGCTGCATCGAGGCCAGCTTCATTTGCTCGTATTCAAGCAGACGGCGCACCAGTTCGGCACGCGGGTCTTCGGCTTCTTCGCCTTCGGCCACCTTTTTAGGGGGCAGCAGCATCCGCGACTTGATCTCGATCAGCATGGCCGCCATCAGCAGGTATTCGGCGGCCAGCTCCAGGTTGCGCTGGCGTATTTCATCAACATAGACCAAGTACTGGCGTGTGACACCCGCCATCGGAATGTCCAGGATGTTGAAGTTTTGCTTTCGGATCAAATAAAGCAACAAGTCCAGCGGACCCTCGAAAGCCTCCAGAAACACCTCCAGCGCATCCGGTGGGATGTACAGGTCGGTGGGCATGGAAAACAGCGGCTCGCCATACAGCCTTGCCACCGCCACATGGTCGACCACCACTGGCATGGACACAGCGGTGTCCTGTCCCGCTGCGGGCAGCTCGGTGGGCGAAATGGGTTGTGTCATGGGGCGCTGTGGGGGCGTGTCTGGGGGCGTGGCGGGCGGTGGTCAGCCTTTGTGCGTTCAGCGCCAGGCTCAGGAGGCCTGGGTTTGGTAGACGTAGGGTTTTTGAGCCACGCGGGCGCTCTTGAAAGCTTGCTGCTCGTCGCGGCTCACTTGTTTGTCCCACAGCAGGGAGCGGCCCTGTCGTTGCTCGGCCTCCAGCTCAGGGCGTTGCGCCTTGAGTTGCTCAATGAACTGGGTGGTATCAGACGTGTAGTCAGGGCGGCGGAAAATGGACATGACAAGCTTTCAGGCGAGAAAAAGGGTGAATTGCGCTGGATTTTACTGGCCCGGCCTTGCCGACAGGCTGACAGCCCGTTGGATGGCTGCAGGCAGGTCAGATTCCAGGTGGCCTTCCAGGTGAGTCAGCAAACCGCTGCGTCGGGCTATGTCCAAAGGTTGGTGGTGTAAACCACAAACGATCAGCTTCACCTCTTTTTTGCGGCAGGTATCGATCAGGTTCATCAAGGCGTCTGCGCCCGATGAGTCGATGTAGATCACGTTCTTGAGGTCCACCAACAAAACCGGGGTGCTGATCTTGTCTTCGATGTCTTCAATCAGCTTGACGGCACCGAAAAACAGGGCGCCATAAAGACGCCAGGCCTGGATGGCGTTGTCATGTCCGGTCAGGCTGGGTTGATCCAGGCGGCTGACAGGCTCGCAGCGGCTCAGGCTGGAGATGCGGTAAATGAAGGTGAGGCATGCGGCGATCAGGCCCACCTCGACCGCCACGGTCAAGTCAAACACCACGGTGAGGAAAAACACCGCCAGCAAGGTGATGCGGTAGGGCAGGCGGTATTGGCGCAGGTGCAAGAATTCACGCCACTCGCCCATATTCCAGGCCACAAACATCAAGATCGCTGCCAGTGCAGCCAGTGGAATGTGCCCCGCCAAGGGGGCTGCCACCAGTACCACGGCCAGCAAGGTCAGCGCATGCACCATGCCCGAAATCGGGGTGATGCCACCGCTTTTGATGTTGGTCACGGTGCGGGCAATCGTGCCTGTGGCGGGCATGCCACCAAAAAACGGGGTGACAAAGTTGGCCACGCCTTGCGCCATCAGCTCTTGGTTGGGGTTGTGGCGGTCGCCCATCATGCCGTCGGCAATGCGGGCGCACAGCAGCGATTCAATTGCACCCAAAAGCGTCAGCGTCAGCGTGGGCATGAGCAAAAAGCGGGCGCTGTCCCAGCTGAATTCGGGCCATTGAAAACCCGGCATAGCGGCCGGAATGCCGCCAAACTTGCTGCCAATGGTTTCTACTGGCAGGTTCAGCAACCAGGTGACCAAGGTGGCAAAGACCAGCGCGATGATGGAGCCGGGGATCATGCCGATGCCCTTGAAGCGTGTTTCTGCCAAGCGGCGGCTCATGCGCAACCAGCCGACCACCAAAGACAAAGAGGCCAATGCCAGCAGCAGTGCTGCCAGATTGGCGCTGTGCAGGTTTTGCCCGAGGGTGCTCAGGATGCCAAAAAAATCAGCAGGCATGCTGACGACTTTCAGCCCCAGCAAGTCCTTGATTTGTGACAGCATGATCAGCACCGCGATGCCATTGGTAAAACCGATCACCACCGCCACCGGGATGAAGCGGATCAGCGTGCCCAAGCGGAACAGGCCCATCAGGAACAGCAGCACACCTGACATGGCGGTGGCCAAGATCAGGTTGGCTAGGCCATAGCGCTCGACGATGCCGTAAACGATCACGATGAAGGCCCCGGCCGGTCCACCGATTTGAACCCGGCTGCCGCCCAGCGCCGAGATCAAAAAGCCCGCAATGATGGCCGTGAACAGACCCGCCTCGGGTTTGAGGCCGGAGGCGATGGCAAAGGCCATGGCCAAGGGCAGGGCCACCACGCCCACAGCGATACCCGCACCGATGTCTTGCGTCAGCTGTTGACGCTTGTAGCCCACCAGGCTGTCGAGCAGCTGGGGTCTGAAGAAAGAACGCCCCTTTAGACCGTACATGTTGTTTCTCTCCAGTTGGGTTTGGGGTGAAACATGGGCCGCTTTTCGGGATGTTGGTTGGCTTAATGGATGCGCATGCCGGGCTTGGCACCTGGCCAAGGGTGCAGCACATGGATGCCTGGTTCGGCATTTTCGTCAGCGTGGCTGGCGGCCAGCACCATGCCTTCGCTCACACCAAACTTCATCTTGCGCGGGGCCAGGTTGGCCACCATCACGGTCAGCTTGCCCACCAAGTCTTCGGGCTTGTACATGCTGGCGATGCCACTGAACACATTGCGCATGCGACCTTCACCCACGTCGAGCGTCAGGCGCAGCAGCTTGACCGAGCCTTCGACGGGTTCGCAGTTGACGATGTGGGCGATGCGCAGGTCGACCTTGGCGAAGTCATCGATGGAAATCGTGGGCGCGATCTCTTCGCCTCCGGGGATGAGCACGGGCACCACGGGCTCAGGCACTTCAAAAAGCGATTCAAGCTGCTCGGGGGTGACGCGTTGCATCAGGTGCTGGTAGGCGTTGATGGTGTGGCCACCCATCATGGCTGCAGGGCTAATGCGGTTGGCTGCTTGCTCACCTTCGGGGGTGATGAGCAGGTTGTCTGCGTCATCCCAAGTCAGCGTCTGAATGTTGAGAAACGCTTCGACCCTGTGAGCTGTCTCCGGCAAGATGGGTTTGAGCGCCAGCGTCAGCAGCTTGAACATGACCAAGCTGAATGAGCAGACCTCGTGCAACTCTTGTTGCTTGTCGGCGTGTTTCGACAAATCCCAAGGCGCGCGTTCGCTGACGTATTCGTTGGCACGGTCGGTGAGCATCATCACGTCGCGCAAGGCTTTGGAATATTCTCGGGCTTCGAACGCTTTGCGGATGTTGGGCAACGCTTCGGCAAAGTCGCGCATCAAAAACATCTCTTTCGACTTGTTTTCGTAGCCCGAAGCCAATTGACCAGCAAACTTCTTGGTGATGAAGCCAGAGGTTCGGCTGGCGATGTTGACGTACTTGCCAATCAAGTCGCTGTTGACCCGCGCCATGAAGTCTTCGGCGTTGAAGTCGATGTCTTCGTTGCGGGCCGAGAGCTTGGCCGCCAGGTAGTAACGCAGCCACTCGGGGTTCATGCCCAGGCTCAAATATTTGAGGGGGTCCAAGCCGGTGCCCCGGCTCTTGCTCATCTTCTCGCCGTTGTTCACCGTCAAAAAGCCGTGCACGTTGACTTTGTCGGGCGTCTTGCGGCCGCTGAAGTGCAGCATGGCGGGCCAAAACAGCGTGTGGAAGGTCACGATGTCTTTGCCGATGAAGTGGATTTGCTCCAGATTCGGGTTGGCCATGTAGGCGTTGTAGTCTTCG
>JBIKSF010000147.1:0-3805 GCA_044348785.1 Limnohabitans sp. | reverse complement strand
GTTCACCAACCACATCAAGACGGCCAGTGACACGGCCGTGACGCCCAAAATCATGATTTGGGTGGGTGTGATGACCACGCCGCCCATGTTGATGGGGGTGCTGGAAAGCAGCGTGGGGTACGCCTTGTAGTTGGGTTTCCAGATGATCATCGCCAGCGTCTGCAGCAAGATGCTCATGCCAATGGCCGTGATCAGGGGGGCCAGTTTGGGACTGTTGCGCAAAGGCCGGTAAGCGATTTTTTCAATCGAATAGTTCAGAACCACCGCCACCACACAGGCGATCAGCGTGGCCAGAATCAGGATGACCCATCCTGGTGCACCGGGCATGGCGTCACGCATCATGCCAATGGCCGACCAGCTCGTCAGAGCCCCCACCATCAGCACTTCTCCGTGCGCAAAGTTGATCAGGTTGATGATGCCGTAGACCATGGTGTAGCCCAAGGCCACCAAGGCGTACATGCTGCCCATGACCAGGCCGTTGATGACCTGCTGGAAAAAGACGTCCATTGATTTCTCCGTGTTTTGACCTGCGCTTAGCGGGCCTTAGCTTCGGTTGTTGTTTTAGGATCAAGAATCACCTTTTGGGTGAACCCTGACAACTAGCAAAAACCCCGCCAGATACATGCGACACCGGGCGGGGTGGCGGGATTGTAGTGAAAGAAAGTATCTCGTCAGTATTCATTGCCGTCGGGAATTACCCTTTGGCTGCATTTTTCTTTCGCAGTTCTTCCAGTTTGTCGGCAATTTTGATTTCTAAACCCCGGCGAACCGGTTTGTAAAAGCCGGGCTCGGGCATGCCATCGGGCAGGTAATGCTCGCCTGCGGCAAAACCATCTTCCTCGTCATGGGCATAGCGGTAGCCCTTGCCATAGTCCAGCTGTTTCATGAGCTGGGTGGGCGCATTGCGCAAATGCATGGGCACAGGGCGGGTGCCGTCTTTTTTGACCCAGGCCTTGGCCTGATTGAAGGCCTTGTAGGCAGCATTGGATTTGGGGGCTACGGCCAGGTAAATCACACACTGCGCCAGCGTCAATTCGCCCTCGGGGCTGCCCAGGCGCTCGTACACCTCGGCCGCGTCCAGCGCCATGCGCAGCGCTCGCGGATCGGCCAAGCCAATGTCTTCGCTGGCCATGCGAATCAATCGCCTGGCCATGTAGCGCGGGTCCGCACCGCCGTCGAGCATGCGCACGAACCAATACAGGGCGGCATCCGGGTCTGAGCCGCGCACCGATTTGTGCAAGGCGCTGATGGTGTCGTAAAACTGCTCGCCACCTTTGTCGTATCGGCGCATGCGCTCGCCCAGCACCCGCATCAGCCACGCGTCGGTCACCGGGTCGATGCTTTCTTGCTGGGCCGCCATGGCCAGGGTTTCGAGCGTGTTGAGCAAACGCCGGGCGTCGCCGTCGGCATAAGCCAGCAGGCGGGCCAAGGCCTCGGCTTCAATGGCGGGTATTGCGTTGATGGCCTGCGCCCGCAGCACGATGCTTTGCAGGTCCTCCTCGTTCAGCGGCTGCAGCACATACACCGCAGCCCGCGACAGCAAAGCCGAATTCACCTCAAAAGAAGGGTTCTCGGTGGTGGCCCCAATGAAGGTGAAGAGGCCGCTTTCCACATGCGGCAAAAACGCGTCTTGCTGGCTTTTGTTGAAGCGGTGCACCTCGTCCACAAACATGATGGTGCGCTGGGGGTGCAAGCCTGTTCGGGCGGCTTCGGCTTTTTCCACCGCTTCGCGGATGTCCTTGACGCCGCCGAGCACGGCGCTGATGCTCAAAAATTGCGCGTCAAACGCATCGGCCATCAATCGGGCAATGGTGGTTTTGCCGACGCCAGGCGGGCCCCACAAAATGCAGCTGTGCGGCTGGCCCGACTCGAAGGCCAGACGCAAGGCCATGCCCTCGCCCAACAAATGCTGCTGGCCAATCACCTCGCCCAGTTGGCGCGGGCGCAAGCGCTCGGCCAGGGGGGCATGGGGCGACAAACTGGCGGCTTTCATCGGCACCCGAACCGCATCAAGGGCGAATCACGTCCGCGCCCGCCGGGGCTTTGAACACAAAGGTGCTGGCGGGCAAGGCCGGGTTGAGCTCAAAGCCCGTGAAAGTCAGCAAGGAGCGCTGGCCCAGGTTGTCTTGCACATCGAGCACGGCCAGTTCGGGGCCGGATGCCGTAGAACGCAAACCCAACATCACCCCGCGGATTTGCCCATCGGGCGATTGGGGCGTGGCCCGCACCCATTGCAGCCCCCCCTGATCGGGCTCTGCACTGAACTTGAAATCGGCTTTCAGGGCCTGCAAATCAGAAGCGGCCGTCAGCAAAGCTGCAGGCGTCGAGCCCAGCACCTGCGACTGGGCACGGGCCGTGACCTGGTTCAGGTCCACATCGTGCAGCCACAGGGTCTGACCATCGGCGACCAAGGTTTGCACAAAGGGCTTGCGGTAGTCAAAGCGGAACTTGCCTGGCCGCTGGAACTCAAAACGGCCACTCGATGTTTTGGCACGCGGGGGCTGACCCGGACGACTGGGCGAAGTCACCACCTGGGTGAAATCGGCTCGACCGCTGCGGGCCTGTTTCATGAACTGAGCCAACAGGTCCACACTGTCGGCCTGCGCTGGCAGGGCCAAGGCCCCCACAGCAGCAGCCAACAAAACCCCGCTCCCCCAACCCAGCACCGTGCGGCGCTGCCCAACATTGTTTGTCATTCGATTCACTCTGCCCGTGCGGGCACCAAAATTTCTCGTTGACCACTGCCGCTCATGGCGCTGACCAGACCGGCTTTTTCCATGTCTTCCACCAGACGGGCGGCGCGGTTGTAGCCGATCTTAAGGTGGCGCTGCACCAACGAGATGCTGGCTTTGCGGTTTTTCAAGACCACCTCGACGGCCTGGTCGTACATCGGGTCTTTTTCGCCGTTGTCACCCTCGCCCAGCATGCCGCCGTCATCGTCCACCGTGCCGCCTTCGAGCACGCCTTCGATGTAATCGGGCTCGCCCTGGCTCTTGAGATAGCTCACCACGCGGTGCACTTCTTCGTCACTGACAAAAGCGCCGTGCACGCGGATAGGGAAACCCGTGCCCGAAGGCATGTAGAGCATGTCGCCCATGCCCAGCAGGGCTTCCGCGCCCATTTGGTCCAAGATGGTGCGGCTGTCGATCTTGCTGGACACTTGGAAGGCGATGCGGGTCGGGATGTTGGCCTTGATCAGACCCGTGATCACGTCCACGCTGGGGCGTTGGGTGGCCAAAATCAAGTGGATGCCGGCGGCACGGGCCTTTTGGGCCAGGCGAGCAATCAGCTCTTCGATCTTTTTGCCCACCACCATCATCAGGTCGGCCAACTCGTCGATCACCACCACGATGTGCGGCAGGCGCTTGAGCGGTTCCGGATCGTCGGGCGTGAGGCTAAAGGGGTTGTAGATGAACTCTTCGCGGGCAGTAGCTTCGTCTATTTTCTGGTTGTATCCGGCCAGATTGCGCACGCCCATCTTGCTCATGAGCTTGTAGCGCTTTTCCATCTCAGCCACGCACCAATTCAAACCATGCGCGGCTTGGCGCATGTCGGTCACCACCGGGGCCAACAGGTGCGGAATGCCTTCGTAGACCGACATCTCCAGCATCTTGGGGTCGATCATCAGCAGGCGCACGTCACGCGCTTCGGCCTTGTACAGCAGCGACAAAATCATGGCGTTGATACCGACCGATTTGCCCGAGCCGGTGGTACCGGCCACCAATACGTGCGGCATCTTGGCCAGATCGGCCACCACCGGGTTGCCAATGATGTCCTTGCCCAACCCCATGGTCAGCATGGACTT
>JBIKSF010000006.1:0-40497 GCA_044348785.1 Limnohabitans sp. | reverse complement strand
GGCAGCATGGAGCAGGCGTAGAACTTCTTTTTGCTGGCGTCTTCGGTGACGCGGTAGGCATCGCGGGCGGTCCAGCGGGACTGCGCTGCGGGTTCGACTTCGAGGTGGTTGTACTTGTCTTGCATAGACTGCAATTGTAGGCTGGTGCGCGTGTTGTTCTGGGTGAATTGACCGGCGTTGGTGACCCGCAGGACGGGTGACCCGGGCGCCTCAGACGCAGGCTCAACATCGTTGCCCGGGTCACCCGCCCTGCGGGCATCGTGACTCGGGGTTCGCGGGCTTTACCCGTTCAGCGCTTGGGGGGGGAAGGGGTCTGGGCAACAAAGCCGATGCGCGACAGCCCGGCTTTTTGCGCCAGACCCATGGCTTCGACCACCCGGCCGTAAGGCACCGACTGGTCGGCCCTGAGCTCCAACTCGGTATCCGGGTTGCGCCGAGCGGCTTCCGACAAGCGCTGGCGCAGGGCGTCAGGGGTGATGGGCTGGTCGTTCAAAAACAAGGCGCCTTGGGCATCCACCACCAAGGACACCGCCTGCGGGGCTGCGCCAGCCTGTCCGCCCTCGCTTTGGGGCAGGTCCAAGCGAATGGCGCTGGTCATCAACGGGGCGGTGAGGATGAAAATGACCAGCAAAACCAGCATCACGTCCACCATGGGGGTGACGTTGATCTCGCTCATGGGTGCGTCCGGCTTGCGGGTTTCCAGGCGACCAAAGGCCATGGCTCAGTCCTGCGGGTCGGCCAGCAAGCCACGCAAATCGTGGGCAAAGCCCTCGAGTTCGGCTTCGATCTGGTTCACTTTTCGGCCCAGAAGGTTGTAGCCCAGCACGGCAGGAATGGCCACAGCCAGCCCGGCAGCGGTCATGATCAGGGCCTCGCCCACAGGGCCAGCCACCTTGTCGATGGTCAGCTGCCCGGCTTCGGCCATGCCCGTCAAGGCATTAAAAATGCCCCAGACGGTACCCAAAAGACCGACGAATGGCGAAATGGACCCCGCTGTGGCCAACCAGACCTGGCCCCATTGCAAACGGCGCACCACGCCCTGCAGCGCATCGCGCAGTGCGCGGGTCAGTTGTTGACGGCGGTCACCGGCTGAGGCGAGGGTACCGCCCACCGGAAGCAAGGTCGCTTCCAGCATGGGGGTGATGCAGGCATCGCGGTCAAACTGGGCCACGCGCTGCTGAGCCTGATCCAGGCCCGGAGACTGCCAAAACGCGGCCACGCTGCGGCGCACGTCCAGACCCACACGCGAGAGCAAACGCCATTTCCAGACCATCACCACCCAACTGCCCACCGACAGCGCCAGCAAAACCAGCGCCAGCACCCGGCTGACCAGGTCGCTGTGCAACAAAAAGTCGTTGAGGGTCATGGTGAAAAAGGACTTGGCGTCAGCGCAGGCTCAACACGTCAAACATGTCAAACAGCCCGCGCTGCTGGGTCACCAAATAACGCACGGCACGCAGGCTGCCCTGGGCGTAAGTGGATCGGCTGGAAGATTTGTGCGTCACTTCGATGCGCTCGCCAATGCCCGCAAACAACACCGTGTGATCCCCCACGATGTCGCCACCGCGAATCGTCGAGAACCCGATGGTGGACGGATCGCGCTCGCCCGTGTGGCCATAGCGCTCGTACACGGCGCAGTCTTTGAGGTCGCGGCCAATGGCCTCGGCAATCACCTCACCCATTTTGAGTGCGGTGCCAGAGGGCGCGTCCACCTTGTGACGGTGGTGGGCTTCGATGATTTCGATGTCATAGCCCGTAGACATGGCTTGCGCGGCCATTTGCAACAACTTGAGCGTGACGTTGACGCCCACGCTCATGTTGGGGGCCATCACGATGGCAATGTCTTTGGCAATTTCAGCGATTTCAGCTTTTTGCGCGTCGGTGAAGCCGGTGGTGCCGATCACGGCCTTGACCCCCAGTTCACGGCACACCTTCAGGTGGGCCAAAGTGCCCTCAGGGCGGGTGAAATCGATGAGGCAGGATGCATTTTTCAGCCCGGCATGCAGGTCAGCCGTGACCAGCACACCTGTGGACTGCCCCATGGGTGCAGCGGCGTCCTGGCCCAGCGCGGGGCTGGCCGGGATGTCGAGCGCTCCCGCCAGGCGGCAATCGCTGGAGGCCAGAATGGCTTCGATGAGCATGTGCCCCATGCGGCCAGAGGCCCCGGCAACGGTGATGGGCAGGTCGGTCAATTGAGTCATGTCGTTTAAGCAATGATGGGCGAGCAGGCCATGGGGCACCCGGCCCGAACAAGGCACCCCTTTAGCGGGGCGCCGGCTCCAAGGGAGGGTAGGTCGCAGGCAGTGGCGCAGTGCGCTGCGCGTCGCCTGTCGACTTGGGTGCAGGGAACTTTTTCAGATCTTCTTCGCTGGCCTGCAAGCTCGGCACGCTGGCGGCTTTGCGCTGGACCACGAGGCGTTCCACAAACTCGGACTCACTGGGCAGGTCGCCACCCTCAACGGAGGACACCACATCGTTTTTGAAATAAACGGTGAGCTGAAAGCTCTGGGGCGGGACACCTTGGCGGCGGATGCTGAAGGCGTAATCCCAACGGTCTGCATGGAACAGGCTCGTCACCAAGGGCGTGCCCAAAATGTCACGGACCTGCGCTCGGGGCATGCCCGTACTGATCGCCTGGCGCTGCTCTTTGGAGACGAAGTTACCTTGCACCACCTCGGGCACGTACGGCTTGAAGGTGTCGCTGGTGAAGTTGGACATGCTGGCACAACCCGCCAAACTGGCGCACATGAAAAGCATGGCCAGGCGTGTGCCTGTCAAGGAAAAAGTCAGGGATGCTGTCATGGTTGAGGGCTGGCCGATATGATCAGGTCATTGTAGCGGCAGCACGGTGCACCACTGCTTTTTCTACCCAGACATCCCTTCACATGACCCAAATCGACGAACTGAAAAACAATGGTCTGAAGGCCACGTTGCCCCGCCTGAAGATCTTGGAGGTTTTTCAGCGCGGGCAGCAACGGCATATGACGGCCGAAGACGTGTTTCGCCTCCTGTTGAGCGAGAACACCGACATCGGTTTGGCCACGGTGTACAGGGTACTGATGCAGTTCGAGCAGGCAGGCATTCTCAGCCGCAACCACTTTGAAAGCGGCAAAGCCGTTTACGAACTCAACGAAGGCCAGCACCACGACCACATGGTCTGTCTGGACTGCGGTCGGGTGGAAGAGTTTTATGACCCGGAGATCGAGTCCAGGCAACAAGCAGTGGCCGAGGCCAAAGGTTTTGTGATCGCCGACCACGCGCTGAGCCTCTACGCCCATTGCACCCGAAAGCCTTGCCCTTACCGCCAAGGTTGAGCAGGCAGGGCGTCTTCAGTCCATCGCCCGGCGCTGGCGCTCGATGAATTCTTGATAGGTGTCGATGCCGCGCATCTGCAAGATGGTGTTGCGCACGGCGGCCTCGACCAAGACCGCGATGTTGCGGCCCGCCACCACCTGAATCACCACTTTGCGCACCGGAATGCCCAACACGTCCTGCACCAATGGCTCCGCAGGCAGGCGTTCATAGTCGCGCTCCAGGGTTTCGCGGCGCACCAAGTGCACGATGAGCTTCAGTCTCATCTTGCGGCGCACCGCCGTCTCGCCAAAGATGGCGCGGATGTCCAGAAGACCAATGCCACGCACTTCCAAGAGGTTTTGCAGCAGGTCTGGGCAGCGCGCCTCGATGGCGGTTTGGTTGATGCGATACAGGTCTACGGCGTCATCGGCCACCAGGCCGTTTCCGCGTGAAATGAGCTCCAAACCCAACTCACTCTTACCCAGCCCCGATTCGCCCGTGATGAGCACGCCCATGCCCAAAATGTCCATGAACACACCGTGCATGGTGGTTCGGTCGGCAAAGTGCTTCGACAGGTAAGCGCGCAGCACATCAATGACAAAGGCCGACGATTGCTCGGTCGAGAACATCGGAATCTGCGCCCGCTCGCACATGGACAACAAGGCGTCCGGCGCTGTCTGACCATCGGCCAGCACGAGCACTGGCGGCTCCAGTGTGACGATACGGGCAATTCGACGGGCGCAGTCCTCGGGCGTGGAGTTGGTCAGGTAGGCCACCTCGCGGGGCCCCAGAATCTGAACGCGGTAGGGGTGGATGTAGTTCAGGTAACCAACCAGGTCGGCGCCCGAACGGGCTTCGCGGACAGCAACTTCATCGAAGCGGCGCTCGGAAGCACCCAATCCAGCCACCCACTGCCATTTGAGCTTGCTGCGGTGGTCTTCGAACAGAACGTCGGCACTGATGACGGAGGGTTTCATCGCAACAACAGCGCCCGGTCTCGGTTCAAGCGGTTTGGGCCGACTGCCACTGGGCAATCAATTGGTGCAGGTTGTGCTGAACCGTGCTGCTTTTGATGTTTTCGCGCAGTGTGGTGTCACTGAGCAACTCGGCGATCTCGGACAGGATCTCCAAGTG
The DNA here is from genome assembly GCA_044348785.1 of Limnohabitans sp. Lineage (GTDB taxonomy): Bacteria > Pseudomonadota > Gammaproteobacteria > Burkholderiales > Burkholderiaceae_C > Limnohabitans_A. The sequence continues at coordinate 36,069 of JBIKSF010000006.1, read as the reverse complement.
CTTTTGGGTCGCGGCTTCCGGCACCAGTAAAAAAATGAGCAGATTGACCGGTTGTTCATCGGGCGCATCGAAGCCAATGGGCTGGGCCAGCTGGAACACGGCGGCCATGGGCGACTTCAACCCTTTGATGCGGCCATGAGGGATGGCGACGCCATGCCCCAAACCCGTGGAGCCGAGCCGCTCACGGGCGAACAGGCTGTCAGTCACCAAGGCACGGGACAGCCCGTGCAGGTTCTCAAAGAGAAGTCCGGCTTCTTCGAATGCGCGTTTCTTGCTGGTGGCTTCCACCCCGACAAGAACTTGGGCAACAGGCAATATGGATGAGAGGCGATTCATGGTCGAGGCCGGATTATGCACCTTGCGCGGGCACCCCCATCATTGCGCATGCAAACCGGGGCTGGGAGACGGTCATTCTGCCCCTGAAAGGGCTCTGGTGCCGCATAAAAAAGGGCCACAAGCTTGTGGCCCTTTTATGAACAGAAGATTCACTCCATCACATCATGCGCTTGGGAGCGCTGTGGTGGTGATCGGTGATGCGGTCTTTGTGCTTGACGACCTGGCGGTCCAACTTGTCCACCAGATCATCCACAGCGGCATACAAATCTTGATGCGCGCTTTCGGCGAACAAGTCGTTGCCTTTGACGTGGATATTGCATTCGGCGCGTTGGCGCTTTTCTTTTTCTTTTTGCTTTTCGACGGTCAGAAGCACTTTGACATCGACCACTTGGTCAAAGTGCCGGGTGATCCGGTCAAGCTTCCCCGTGACGTACTGACGCAATGCCGGGGTCACTTCCAGATGGTGCCCGCTGATGGTTAAATTCATAGTCGTCGCCTCCATGATTCAGGGTAAAAAAGCCCCGCCGAAGCAGGGCTCGGAAACCACCTTGAGGGGTGGTTCAACCCCACTATGCGCGCCCCGAAACTGAAAAGCAAGGCGGCCGCAACTAAACCTGTAACGTCCGCCGCTTTTGCCCCCAAAGCTCTATTTCGGTGCTATTGTTCGATTTGTTACTGAAAACCGACGGGCGTTTTCTCCATCCCGAACTCACGCCGACGCAGCAGGCGCACCATGCAGGCGCAAATGCCCAGCCAGCCAGACGCTGAGCAAGCTGGCCACCACCCCCAACAAGCCCGCCACCCAATACAAAGTGAGTTGCCCCTGCGCATCGCGCCCTATGATGAGTCCCGCTACCAGCGCAGCCAGGCCCATGGAAGCTGACTGCACCGCCGAGTTCAGGGTCATGAAGGTGCCGCGCAAACGGGGCAGGGCGGCCGAGGAAATCATCGCCATGCCAGGAATCATGCGCCCGCTCATGACGGTGAAGAACAGCGTCGATATGGCCAACAAACCCCACAGGGGCAGCCCTTGCGAGAGTGTGGTGGCCATCAAGGGCACGGTCACCGCCAAAGCCAGGCGCTGGAACATCCGCACCTTGCCCACCCGGTCCGTCAGGCGGCCAAAGTAGCGTGCACTGAGCAAAGTGGCCACGCCCCCGCACAGGTAGATCCAAGGCACCTCTGAGGCCTGCATGCCTGCGTTGGATTGCAGGTAAATGGTGATGTAAGGAATGACGGTGAACGCCGCAAACATCATCAGGCCCGACACGGCAAACGCCTTGAGGTGGTTGGGCTCGACCAGCACCTGACCAATGCCGCGCCAAACGCTGACCCTCTCGGGGTGGTGCAAGTGCGCATCCAGCCGGGGCAAGGTCTGCCAAGCCCCCAACGCCAGCAAACCCACCAGCGCCGCGATGCCCACAAAAGGCGCATGCCAGTTGAAATGCGCTGCCAAAAACAGGCCCAGCGGCACGCCCGCCACGGTGGACACCGAAAACGAGGTCATCACCACACTCATGGCACGGCCCCGGCGCTCAAAGGGGATCACATCGGCCACGATGGTCTGGGACAGGGCCGACAAAACGCCGCCAAACAAGCCTGCGGCCACACGCGCCACCATCAACCACACATAGTCGGGCGCCAAGGCGCAAGCGAGGGTGGCCAGCCCGAACAGGCTGTACATGGTGAGCAACAGCTGCTTGCGACTGAAACGGTCAATGTAGGTGGCCGCCATCAATCCCGAAAAGCCCGCCGACAGGGTGTAAGCCGAGACCAGCAAGCCGAACTGGGCGTTGCTGATGCCGAACAAAGCCGTGAACTGCGGCCCCAGCGGCATCATGATCATGAAGTCGAGAATGTGGGTGAACTGGATGCCAGCCAGCGTGAAGAGCAGCCAGCGCTCACGGCGCGGGGTCAAGTGGGGGGTGGTCATGGAACAATGCCGTTGAATTGTTTGAATCTAACACCCACGGCCGTCCACCGCCTCTGTCCGCCCTCACATGCCCATTGCCCCCTTGACGCCCACCCCGCCAACGTCACCCGCAGCGCCATCCAGATCCGCTCACCATCACCCCATGCTGGGGCTGGTTCTGATGGGAGGCGGTGCCCGCACCGCTTACCAGGCTGGGGCGCTGCAGGCTATTGGCCAGTTGCTGAGCCGCACAGCGGGGCCCGCGCAAGCTTTTCCTTTTCAAGTGTTGGCAGGCACCTCGGCCGGGGCTTTGAACGCCACTTTTTTGGCCAGCAAGGCCATGGAGGGCCTGGCCGGATTGAACGATCTGGCGCATTTTTGGACCCATATCCGCACCGAGGCGGTCTACCGCCTGCCCCAAACGCCACTGGACAAGTTCAGCCGATGGGCCACAGCGGTGGGTTTGCTGCGCTCAGCCCGCGCCCATGCCGCCGCCATGGACAGCCTGGCCTTGGTCGACACCTTGCACCAAGCGATTGCCCTCGAGAAGATCGACACCGCCTTACAAAGCGGTGTGCTGCAAGCCTTGGCCGTCACCGCATCTAGTTATTCCAGCGGGGTGCACTGGACGTTTTGCCAAACCCGTGACGGCCAGCCGATCCCCTGGAGCCGCCCGGGCCGCCGCGCCGAGCAGCAACCCATCACCATCGAACACCTGATGGCGTCCAGCGCCATTCCCTTCATTTTCCCGTCCACCCCTTTGTGGGTCGACGGCGGCATGGAGTTTTTCGGAGACGGCTCGATGCGCCAGATCTCGCCCTTGTCCTCGGCGGTGCACCTTGGTGCTGACCGGATCTTGGCCATTGGGGTGAGCCAACCCCAGCGGGTCAGCCTGGGGGCACCCACCCGGGGTGCGGGACGCCCTTCACTGGGCACCATCGCTGGCCACGCCATGGCCAGCGTGTTCCACGACACGCTGGAGGCCGATGTCGAACAGATCACCCGAATCAACCATGCCTTAGACAGCCTGCCCGATGCCATAAGAGCGGACCTGCCCCTGCGCCCGGTTCGGGTGCTGACTCTGCAGCCCAGCGCCTCGCTCGACAGCTTGGCGCAAGCGCACGCCCACACCCTGCCCCGGCCCATCCTGCGCGTGCTGGAGGGCTTGGGCGCTCTGCGCGGCAGTGGTGCGGCCTTGGCCAGTTATTTGCTGTTCGAGCCGGAATTCATTGAGGCGCTGATGGCTTTGGGTCAAGCGGACGTGCAGGCCCGCGCCGACGAGATCCTGACTTTTCTAGCCCCCACACAGGCACATCCGGTGCGATAATCCGCCGATTCATTCTGGAGACACATTGCTGTGGAAACTACCCCGAGTCGGTAGCTTTCGAACGCCTTGAGCATTGGCCCATCGTTCGAAAGCTGCAGAAAAACCCCTTCGCCGCCCCTTTGAACTTTTGGCACTTGGCCATTTTTCGGATTCGCCATGCTCAACATCTTCACCCTCGCCAATGGCCGACTCTTTCAAGAAGAGATCGAGTCATTGGAAGAACTCTCTCGCTTCCAACCCATCTGGGTCGACTTGGAGTCGCCCACGCCGGAAGAAAAGCGCTGGATCAAACAGTACTTCGGCCTGTCCATCCCGGAAGACGCGATGGACGAGGACATCGAGGAGTCGGCGCGCTTTTACGAAGAAGACAACGGTGAGCTGCACATCCGTTCGGACTTCTTGATCGCCGACGAAGACGAGCCGCGCACGGTGCGCTGCGCCTTCATCCTGAACCAGCACAACGCCGACCTGAAAAGCCAGGGCGTGCTCTTTTCCATCCACGACGAAGACGTGCCGGTGTTCCGCCTGCTGCGCATGCGCGCGCGCCGCGCACCGGGCCTGATCGAAGACGCCAAGGAAGTGCTGCTCAAGCTGTTCGACGCCGATGCCGAGTACTCGGCCGATACCCTCGAAGGCATTTACGACAAACTCGAAACCGCTGGCAAAAAAGTGTTGTCAGGCGACGTGACCGACGCCATGGCCGGTGAAGTGCTGGGCGCGATTGCGCGTCAAGAAGATTTGAATGGCCGCATCCGCCGCAACGTGATGGACACACGCCGCGCCGTGAGCTTCATGATGCGCTCCAAGATGCTCAACGCCGAGCAGTTCGAAGAAGCCCGCCAGATCTTGCGTGACATCGACTCGCTCGACTCACACACGGCCTTTCTGTTCGACAAGATCAACTTCTTGATGGATGCCACCGTCGGCTTCATCAACATCAACCAGAACAAGATCATCAAGATCTTCTCGGTGGCCAGCGTCGCCTTGCTGCCGCCCACCTTGATCGCCAGCCTGTACGGCATGAACTTCCAGTACATGCCCGAGCTGTCGCAAAAATGGGGCTACCCCTACGCCCTGGCGCTGATGGCCGCCAGCGCCGTGGTGCCCATGTGGTACTTCCGCCGCCGGGGTTGGCTCAAATAAGGCCTGCTCCAACCGGCTGCCGACAGGTCAGCCACTGAGACAAAATCGCCAGACTGTAACGGCTGGCCACCTCTCGGATGAAACGCTGAAAGTCGGTGTGCGCCGCGTCGTCGGCGCGGTCCGAGATGGTGCGAACCGCCGCAAAGGGCACGCCGTAATCGTGGCACACCTGCGCCACCGCAGCGCCCTCCATCTCCACCGCCAAAGCCTCGGGCAGCGCTTGGCGCAGCGCCTGGCTTTCGGCCGAAGTCGAGACAAAACGGTCGCCACTGAGGATCAGGCCTTGGTGGACACGAGGCACATGCAATTGAAACTCGGCCAAGGTGCCCGCCCCCAGGTGCAGCGCGGCATTGGCCAACACCTGCTCGCTGGCTTGTGCCAGTTGGCGCCCCAAATCGGCATCGGCCTCAAAACGGGCACGGCCATAGAGGGGCACTTCGTGGCGTGGAAACAAGGGTGACGCGTCCATGTCGTGTTGCACAAAGCCATCGGCCACCACCACATCGCCCACCCGCACCCCAAAGCCCAGACCGCCCGCCACACCCGTGAAGACCAGGGTATTGACCTCAAAGCGCTCCAGCAGAACCGTGGCGGTGGTGGCCGCCGCCACTTTGCCAATGCGCGAGAGGACCGCCACCACCGAATGGCCTTGCCAATGGCCCACCCAAAAGTCGCGCCCCGCCACCGTCACCCGCTGCTCATCGGGCATGGCAGCCAACACGGCGGCCAATTCTTCGTGCATGGCACTCATGATGCCGATCACGGCCATGGATCACCCTTGTTCTGTACGTCAAAAAAGAAAACGGCCACCTTGAAACAGGTGGCCGCTGAACTGCGCCCGGGGTTTCAGTCCCGCAACTGCGCCATCAGGCCTTGGCGCGCAATTCGCGTCGCAAAATTTTACCCACGGGCGTCTTGGGCAATTCATCGCGGAACTCGATCACGCGAGGCTGCTTGTAAGCGGTCATGTTCTCGCGGCAGTAAGCCATGATCTGCTCTTCGGTCAGCGCCGGGTCTTTGCGCACCACCACCAGCTTGACAGTCTCGCCGGTTTTTTCGTCGGGCACGCCAATGGCGGCGCACTCCAACACACCCGGGCATGCCGAGGCGACTTCCTCGACCTCGTTGGGGTAAACGTTGAAACCGCTGACCAAGATCATGTCTTTCTTGCGGTCCACAATTTTGAAATACCCACGCGCATCCACGATGCCCACATCGCCCGATTTGAAGTAGCCGTCGGCGGTCATGACCTTGGCCGTTTCATCCGGGCGTTGCCAGTAACCGGCCATCACCTGCGGGCCTTTGATGGCGATCTCGCCAGGCGTGCCGGGGGTGGTGACCTCGTTGCCTTCGTCGTCGAGCAGCTTCATGAAGGTGCCGGGCAAGGGCACGCCAATCGTGCCGGTGAACTCGGTGCTGGTGGTCGGGTTGCAACTGGCCGACGGGCTGGTCTCGGACAAGCCATAACCTTCGCAGATCGGGCAGCCTGTTTTCTCCAGCCAGAGCTTGGCCACGTTGGGGGTCACGGCCGTGCCGCCGCCCAAAGATACTTTCAGATTGGACCAGTTGACGGTGTTGAAATCCGGGTGATTGGCCAAGCCGTTGAACAGGGTGTTCACGGCCGGGAAGCTGTGGAAGGTGTGCTTGGACAGCTCCTTGAGCACGGCAGGAAGGTCACGCGGATTGGGAATCAGGATGGTCTTGCCGCCCATGCGCAGGCCCAGCATCATGTTCACCGTGAAAGCGAAGATGTGGTACAGCGGCAAAGCGCACACATTAGTGGGTTGCTCGCCAGCCGGAATGCGCTGCATGACGGGCTCGTTCCAGGCTTCGGACTGCAACACGTTGGCAATCACGTTGCGGTGAAGCAATACCGCACCCTTGGACACGCCGGTGGTGCCGCCCGTGTACTGCAGCACCGCGATGTCGTCGGCCGTCAACTCGGGTTTGCGAAAGGCTTGCTGTGCCCCCTTGGCCAAAGCATCGTTGAAGCGCACCGCCTTGGGCAGGCTGAAGGCAGGCACCATTTTCTTGACGTTGCGCACCACGTAATTGACCAAGCTGCCCTTGAGCAGGCCCAGTCGGTCACCCATGGCGGCCAGCACCACATGCTGCACCGGGGTTTGCGCGACGCACTTCTCTAATGTGGCGGCAAAGTTTTCGATGATGACAATCGCCTTGGCACCTGAATCTTTGAGCTGGTGCTCCAACTCGCGGGCGGTGTACAGCGGGTTGACGTTGACCACCACCAAACCTGCACGCAAAACAGCCGCCACCGCCACCGGGTACTGCGGCACATTGGGCATCATGATGGCGACGCGATCGCCCTTGTTCAAGCCGAGGGATTGCAGGTAAGCCGCCATGGCCAAACTGTCTTGATCGGTCTGAGCGAAGCTGAAGTCCTTGCCCATGAAGCTGTAGGCAGGGCGTTCTGAATATTTGGAAAAACTGTCTTCCAGCAAACCCACCAAAGAACTGTATGCGGCAGGTTGGATGTCGGCCGGGACGCCTTCTGGGTAGCTCTTGAGCCAAATGGGATTCGCGTTCATGTGGGGTTCTCCTGCGGTTCAGTCTACCGTAAATCTGACGTCTGACTGACGCTCAAAGACTCGGGGTTTACGCCAAAAAAAAGGGAGTGAACATCGTTCACCCCCTTTTGAAAAAGTCGATGTCGAAGTCTTAGGACTTCAAAACCAGAAGCACCTCATCGAGCATCTTTTTGGCATCGCCAAACAACATGCGGTTGTTCTCTTTGTAGAACAAGGGGTTGTCCACGCCGGCATAACCGCTGGCCATGGAGCGCTTCATCACGATGCTGGTGCGGGCCTTCCACACTTCGAGCACCGGCATACCGGCAATCGGACTGGTCGGGTCGTCTTGCGCGGCCGGGTTCACGATGTCGTTGGCACCGATCACGATGGCCACGTCGGTGTCCGGGAAATCGTCGTTGAGCTCGTCCATCTCGAACACGATGTCGTAGGGTACTTTGGCCTCGGCCAACAAGACGTTCATGTGGCCCGGCATGCGGCCCGCCACAGGGTGGATGCCAAATCGCACGTTCACACCTTTATCACGCAGTGTCTTGGTGATTTCAAACACCGTGTGCTGGGCTTGGGCCACGGCCATGCCGTAGCCAGGCACGATGATCACGTTCTTGGCGTCGCGCAACATTTCTGCGGTCTCGGCGGCCAAGATGGGGCTGACTTCACCTTGCGGCTCGGCCGCTTCACCTGTTGGCTTGGGCGCTGCGGCCGTGGTGCCAAAGCCCCCGGCAATCACGCTGATGAAGCTGCGGTTCATGGCATTGCACATGATGTAAGACAAAATCGCGCCGCTGGAGCCGACCAAGGCACCGATCACGATGAGCAAGTCGTTGCTCAGCATGAAACCGGTGGCCGCTGCGGCCCAGCCGGAATAGCTGTTGAGCATGGACACCACCACCGGCATGTCGGCGCCGCCAATGGCCATGACCATGTGAATACCGAACAGCAAGGCGATGGCGGTCATGATGAACAAGGGCACCATGCCCTCTTGCACCGTTTGGGCGTTCATGAACTCACGGCCAAAATAAATCACCGCAATCAAGCCGACCAGGTTGAGCCAGTGGCGTGCAGGGAGCAACAAGGGGCTGCCGCCGATACGGCCGGACAACTTGCCAAACGCCGCCACCGAACCCGAGAAGGTCACCGCACCGATGAAGATGCCGATGTAGATCTCACCCGCGTGGATAGCGTGGGCTGCGCCTTCCAAATTCTTGGAAGCTTCGGGATCCACATAGGTGGCATAACCCACCAGCGCCGCGGCCATGCCGACCATGCTGTGCATGAGCGCCACGAGTTCGGGCATTTGGGTCATCTGCACTTTGCGCGCAGCGTACAGGCCAATGAGCGCACCCACCAGCACGGAGCCCACGATCATGGGGATGCCCTCGGCCGTGACTTGCGGGCCAAAGATGGTGGCCAGCACGGCCAGGCTCATGCCGATAATGCCGTAGAGGTTGCCGCGCCGTGCGGTTTCCTGGTTGGACAAACCGCCCAGGCTGAGGATGAAGAGAATGGTTGCGCCGATGTAGGCGACCGTAGCTAAGCTTGAGGACATTCGGTGTCTCCTTCTTCTTATTTGCGAAACATCGCCAGCATGCGCTGGGTGACGGCAAAGCCGCCAAACATGTTGATGGCCGTCAGCACCAGGGCCAAAGCAGCCAAAATGCCGATCAGCGTGTTGGGACGCCCAGCCGCGGCCAAGGGCGAAATTTGCACCAACGCGCCGATGGCGATGATGGAACTGATCGCGTTGGTCACGCTCATGAGCGGTGTGTGCAAGGCAGGCTTGACGTTCCAGACCACCATGTAGCCCACAAAGCAGGCCAACACAAAGACTGTGAAGTGCGACAGGAACGCTGCGGGCGCATAGGCACCGACCAGCACCAGCAGCACGGCGGCGACCGCCGACACGATGAGCAACTGTCCCACCGGCATGGGGCCAGAGGGCTCGCCATGGCCGTGGCCTTTTTTGGCGGCAGGCGCTGCGGCTGGTTTGGGGGCGGGCTTGGGGGCCACCACCAAAGGCGGGGCGGGCCAGGTGATTTCGCCGTTCTTGATGACCGTCAGGCCCCGAATGGCGTCGTCTTCCATGTTGACGTTGATGATGCCGTCCTTGGTCTTGCAAAGCTCTTCGGTCAGGCGGAACAAGTTGGTGCCGTACAGCGTGGATGACTGGCGCGCCATGCGCGAAGCCAAGTCGGTGTAGCCAACAATCGTCACGCCGTGCTTGACCACGGCTTTACCGGGTTCGGTCAGTTCGCAGTTGCCGCCTTGTTCAGCGGCCATGTCCACGATCACGCTGCCGGGCTTCATGCTTTGCACCATCGCGGCGGTGATCAGCTTGGGCGCGGGTTTGCCGGGGATCAACGCGGTGGTGATGATGATGTCGCACTCTTGGGCTTGCTTGGCGTACATCTCGCGCTGCGCGGCTTGGAAGCCTTCGCTCATGACCTTGGCGTAACCGCCACCGCCCGAGCCTTCTTCTTCATAGTCCACTTTGACGAACTCACCGCCGAGCGAAACCACTTGGTCGGCCACTTCGGCGCGGGTGTCGTTGGCGCGCACGATAGCGCCCAAGCTGGCGGCCGCGCCAATCGCGGCCAAACCGGCCACACCGGCACCGGCGATGAACACCTTGGCGGGAGGCACTTTGCCTGCGGCCGTGATCTGGCCGTTGAAGAAACGACCAAACGCGTTGGCGGCTTCCACCACTGCGCGGTAACCGCTCACGCCCGCCATCGAGGTCAGCGCATCCATCTTCTGGGCGCGGCTCAATGTGCGGGGCAAGGCGTCAATCGACAACGCGGTGACCTTTTTGGCTGCAAGCTGCTGCATCAAATCGGGGTTTTGGGCGGGCCACAAGAAGCCGATCAGCGTCTGGCCTTCGTGCATCAGGGCGACTTCGTCGGCCGTGGGGGCACGCACTTTGAAGACGATGTCGCTGCCGCTCCACAGCGCCGCAGCGTTGGGGGCGATGGTGGCACCGGCTTCAACAAAAGCCGCATCCGACAGGTCGGCGAGTTCGCCCGCGCCTTGTTCCACGACCACGGCAAAACCGAGTTTGACAAGTTTGGTCACCGCATCGGGGACCGTGGCCACCCGTTTTTCACCGGGAAAAACCTCTTTGGGCACGCCAATGCGCTGGGGCGTGACGGCGGTATCGCCTGTTTGCATGAATGTCTCCTCACTCAATCCACAAAAAAAATATGGCCAATGTCAAAGCTTAACCGAAGTCAATCCATTCGAGCCCAAGGCCATTGCATCTCTAAGCTGGCATGGCCGTCAAATCACCATAATATCAGTCAGCACTGATATGAGGCTGAAGAGAATGCCACCCGTGCACCTTTTGGGTGCCAAAGTGTTGCTCTCAAGCACTGAGGTCCGCTGGCACACCGATAATCTGGAACATGGACACACGCTGGAAACCCAATGTCACCGTGGCCGCCATCATCGAGCGCGATGGCCGCTACCTGTTGATCGAAGAACACACCCAAGAGGGTTTGCGCCTGAACAATCCGGCGGGCCACCTGGACCCGGGCGAATCGCCCGCCCAAGCCTGTGCCCGCGAAGCATTGGAGGAAACGGCCCAGCCGTTCACACCCACCGCTTTGGTGGGCATTTACCTCTCACGCTTTCAACGCCCAGCGACGGGCGAAGACATCACCTATGTGCGCATGGCTTTTTGCGGCGACATTGGCGAGCTGCAGCCCCATTTGAGTCTGGACGAGGGCATTGTGCGCACACTGTGGATGACGCCCGAGGAAGTGCGCGCCAGCGCCGAGCGCCACCGCAGCCCCTTGGTCTTGCGCTGCATCGAAGACCACCTGGCCGGACAACGCTTCCCGCTGGAGGTGATCCACACCGACGCGGCCGTGGCCGATTTGCCCCCGCTGTCGACATGAGCCCCGATCTGCCCAGCGAAGCCCTGTGGCTGCTCACAGGCGCGGCCGCTTTCGCTGCGGGCGTGCTCAATGCAATCGCCGGTGGCGGTAGTTTTCTCACCTTTCCCGCCTTGGTGTTTGCCGGTGTACCGCCCTTGGCAGCCAATGCCACCAGCGCCATGGCCGTCAGCCCGGGTTACCTGGGCAGCGTGCTGGGTTTTCGCTCGGAGCTGCAAACCCTGCCACGCGCCTTGCTGCAACGCGAAGTGACCATCGCTGCGGTGGGCGGCTTGATCGGCGCGGGTTTGTTGTTGGTCACCCCGGCGCGGGTGTTCTCAGGGCTGGTGCCCTGGTTGCTGCTGCTGGCCACAGCGCTGTTTGCAGCTGGCCCCTGGCTGGCCCGGCGCAATTCAGGCCAGGGCCACCCCGCTTGGCGGTTGCCGGGCCTGATGGGCGTGGCCATTTACGGCGGCTATTTCAACGGTGGCCTGGGCATTTTGCTGATGGCCCTCTACACCCTGACGGGTGAGAGCCGATTGAACACGGTCAACGGGCTGAAAAACCTCAACTCCTTTGTGCTGTCCCTGCTGTCGGTGGCCGCCTTTGCGGTGGCAGGCGCCATCGTCTGGCCGCAGGCACTGTGGATGATGGCGCTGGCCACATTGGGCGGTTGGGCCGGCGCTCGCCTGGCCAAGCGCTTGCCCGTGCGCTGGGTACGCTGGCTGGTCATTGGCACCGGCTTGGTGATGAGCTTGGTGTTTTTTACGCGCGCCTGATGGCGCTTTTAGTTGGTTTGGCCACCAGAAGCCGCCGGCGGCTCGACACGATCAGGCAAAGATGGCTTTTGTCCCGCAGCCACTTGGTCCAGCATGGCTTCTTCGGCAAAGACTTTGGCCACATAACCCCCATCCTCTGACAAGGCGTAGCCGCCGAGGTAGAACTTGAGGCCATCTTCCAGAGAGCCGTTGCGCATCTTGACCGCATCCGACAAGACCGCCACGCCCACGCGCATGTTGGCAATGGGGTCAAAAGCGGCCAAACGCCCACCATAGGCTTCATAACGCTTGACGTGAATGTCCGTCACCACCTGCATCAAGCCCTGTGCCCCGGCCGAACTCTGGACATAAGGGTGAAAGTTGGACTCGATGGCCATGACCGCCAAAATGAAGTTCGGGGCCAATTGGGTTCTTTTGGACAACACATGCGCCTCGGCCACCAATGCGGCCAAAGGCTCCGGCGCAACCTTGTATTTGCGCCCCAACCATTGGGCCACCGCGGCTTGGGAGGGCGGCAAGTCTTGCAAACTCACGGCCGTGGCGCGCTCTGCGGTGTTTTCAGGCAACCAAGACAGCAAAACCTGACGCTCACGCAACCAGTTGAACACCACCCCTTCGGATGAGTGCAACCATTGTGGGTTCAGCCACAAAGCCAGAACCAGGCTCACGGCAGTCAAGCCCACCATGGCCAAACCACTGTGGGTGATGATGAACATCCCGTGCGCCACATCGCGCAAGAATGTTCTGCCTTGTTGGCACCAGATACAGTGTTTGGTCATGAATTGAGGCCCATGGGGCATTATAAATTTTCGACCTTATCGGGCAGGTTTGGTGGTCGCGGGATAATTGCCACATGTCCCAATTTCACCGTGTGGTCGTCGGCTTGTCCGGCGGCGTCGATTCTGCTGTCACCGCCCATTTGCTCAAGCAACAGGGCCATGACGTCATTGGCATCTTCATGAAGAATTGGGAAGACGACGATGACAGCGAGTACTGCTCTTCGAACGTCGACTTCGTCGATGCAGCAGCTGTAGCAGATGTATTGGGCATCGAGATCGAGCACGTCAATTTTGCGTCCGATTACAAAGACCGTGTTTTTTCGGAGTTTCTGCGCGAATACCAAGCCGGGCGCACCCCCAACCCCGACATCCTGTGCAACGCCGAAATCAAATTCAAGTCCTTTCTGGACCATGCCATGCGGCTGGGCGCAGAAAAAATCGCCACCGGCCACTATGCAAGGGTCCGGCTGAACAGCGCGACAGGTCGGCACGAGTTGCTCAAGGGATTGGATAACAGCAAGGACCAAAGTTATTTTCTGCACCGACTGAACCAGGCGCAACTGTCCAAAACCCTCTTCCCTGTGGGCGAACTGCACAAAACCGAGGTACGCCGTATCGCCGAAGAAATCGGGTTGCCCAACGCCAAAAAGAAAGACTCCACGGGCATCTGCTTCATTGGCGAGCGGCCTTTCCGTGAATTTTTGAACCGCTACATCTCCAAAGAACCTGGCCCCATCAAGGACCCGACGGGCCGCACCATTGGCCAGCATGTGGGTCTGAGCTTTTACACCTTGGGCCAGCGTCAGGGCCTGGGCATTGGCGGCATCAAGGCCAAAGGTGCACAGCGAGGCGGCGGTGAACACACCCCTTGGTTTGTGGCGCGCAAAGACATCGATAAAAACACCTTGTGGGTGGTGCAAGGGCACGAACACCCTTGGCTCCAATCCCCTCGCCTTGAAGCGACCGATGTGAGTTGGTGCGCAGGCCTTGCACCCCAAGCAGGCCCTTATGCGGCGAAGACCCGTTATCAACAAGCGGACGCGGCTTGCGATTTGCGACACTTGATGCCGACAGAGGGGCAAGCCGGTTTCGAGCTGGCCTTCAGCGACAAGCAATGGGCGGTCACACCCGGGCAAAGTGCTGTGGTCTATGACGGTGAAGTGTGCCTGGGCGGCGGCGTGATCTCCTTGGCCCCCACGTTGACAGACGCAGGGCCTTGAACCGTCAATGACCAGCGCTTTTCAGCTTTTCATGAATTTTCCGGGTCGTTCGCCAAACGCCCCACAGCACAAACGGCACCAACACACCGACAGCCACCTCAGGTTGAATCGGCATACCCGCTGCATGGAGGGCTTTGGCACCGTACAACAAAAGACTGACCACGTAATAGGAGATCGCCGCGATCGACAGGCCTTCCACTGTGCTCTGCAAACGCAGCTGTAAGGTTTGCCCTTTGGTGAGTTTTTCGAGCAGCACCTGGTTTTGTGCCTCGGTGGCAATGTCGACGCGCGTGCGCAGCAACGCGCTGGAGCGCGAGACCCGCTCGGCCAAAGAGGCCAGGCGCTTTTCGGTGGCCTGCACCGTGGCCATGGCTGGCGATAACCGGCGCTGCATGAACTCGCCCAAGGTCTGGGTGCCCGAGATCGGCCGCTCACGCAACTCGGCCAAACGCTGGCTGACCAACGTGTCGTAGGCGCGCGTGGCGGAGAATCTGAAGCCGTGCTCAGCCGTGGCCCGTTCGATGCGGGCAGCCAGCGACACCAGCAAGTCAAGCAAGGCTTGGTCGGTTTCGCCCTTGCTTTCGAGCAATCCGGTGATGTCGGCCAGCTGCGTCTCTGCGGCCGACAGCATGGCCGACAGATTTTTGGCCACCGGCAAACCCCGCAACGCCATCAGGCGGTATGTTTCAAGCTCCAGCAGACGCTGCGAAATGCGACCGGCTCGCGCCTCGGTGGTGCCGTCGGGGGCCAGCACCAACATGCGTTCAAAACCATCCGCACCGATCTGGAAATGCGTCAGGATGCAGGAATGCGGCAGTCCCTCGGTGGTGTTGCCCATGCGCGAGGCCAGCACCGTCCCCTCGCCCAGCCATGCTTGGGCCTTGGCCATCAAATCAGGGTCGGCCAAGTCGGTCTGCAGCATGCCCAAATGAATGGCCCCAATGGTTTGCCCAGGCAAACCACGCAACCACTCGGTGCCGGTGGCCACATGCGGGGCCAGAGCGGGGCCATCGGCACCCCAGTCGGCGTTTTCCGGCAAAGACTGCACGATGGAGTAACGCGTGAACTCGGTGTGACGCTCCCACTTCACCGTGAAATGGTCACAGCGCAAGCGCAGAAAATTGCCCTGCAAACTCTCGAAGCTCAAATCGGCGTGGCCTGGTAATAGGCGCAAATGTGCCCATTCCTGCTCGCGGCTCACCCCTGCATTGAGCACCGCCACATAAACGATCAAGGCAGGCAAACGCACCCGGGCCGACGGGCGGGCGTGGACTTCGTTGTGCAATTCACGCCGCAGGGCGTCTTCTTGCGGCAAAAAGCGGGATGTGATTTCGTTCATGCCTGCATTTTGACGAGGTTATTGAAAACAGAACACCCCCTGCCAAAGAAATGGCAGGCTGCGTCAGCGCAACGCCCCATCCTGAAGCGGTCCTTCAGGGCCTTCAGGTCCGTGAGGGCGAGGGTGCAGGGGCCTCGGCCACCAGCAAACCACCCCGCCAAAGCCCGCGAACCGTGGCCAGCAGCAATGCACCGATGACCCCGGACACACAGACCAGCCAAGCCATGGCCAAAACATGCACCCAGCCCTGCGTAGGCGCAAGGTGCAAGGACAGGGCAGCCGAAGCGGCCAAGGGGAATGACATGCCCCAAAAAGGCATGCCAAAAGGCTGCTGGAGACAGCGCTTGAGCACCGTCAACGACACCAGCGTGAAAAACAATGAAACACCCCAAAGCATGTGCACCAACGTGTCAGGTGCGCCCAACTGGTGTCCCGACAAAGCCAAAATGGAAGGAGGTGCCATGGTCACGAACGTGGTGGGCATCATGCGCGCAGGCCACAGACCCACCATGCCGATCCGCGCCAGCACCAGCCCCAAGGCGATGGGCCACAAAAAGATCGCGACACCGTACTGCGCGGCCGCCCAAACCGGGTGGCCCAGGGTGACCCCAGCCAAGGCGGGCAATACATTGCCCACCACCGGGATGAACAGCGCAGGCGTCATGCCGCGCCAGAAATCCTCGGCTGTCATGCCCGGCTGCAACCAACGCCAAATGACACCCACGGTGCCCAGCAACAACCCAACAGCGCCCAACATCCACACCAGCTCGGCCCACAGGCTATACCCACTGTGCGCCACCCAGATGGTCGGCAGCAAAACCACCGATGAAGGCAAGGTGGCCACAAACACATGGCGCAGGGGATGGCTGGCATCCTCCAGTACCGCTGCGGGAAACCGATACCAGCGCCACAGCTTGGCCCCCGTCAGGACCACAAAAACCACAGCCGCCAACACGCCCACCCACAGTGACACCTGCAAGGCCACAGGTCCCCAATGGGGCACAGCGCGAAACCATGCCAGCGACAAACCACACAGGCCCATGACCATGGCAAACCAGGCAAAACCCAAATACTGCAGGGATGCAAGAGGCGCTCGTTGTGTCATGGGGTCATTTTTCTATAAAAAAACCCGTGGTCTAGGCCACGGGTTTTGGAAGCGAAGGACAAGCCGAGCGTCAAAACGGGATGTCGTCGTCCATGTCGTCGAAACTGCTGGCCGCTGGTTTGGGTGCGGCGGCTGCAGGGCGCTGTGCAGGCGCAGCGGCAGGACGGGCGGCTGGTGCCGCCTGACGAGGCGCGTAACCCCCACCACCACCGTCATCGGATGGACCCCCCATGCCTTGGCGACCGCCGAGCATCTGCATCGTCTCACCCCGGATCTCGGTGGCGAATTTCTCGACGCCATCCTTGTCGGTGTACTTGCGGGTGCGCAGGCTGCCTTCCACATAGACCTGCGAGCCTTTTTTCAGGTACTGGCCTGCGATTTCGGCCAATTTGCCGAAAAAGCTGATCCGGTGCCACTCGGTGGCTTCTTTCATCTCGCCAGTGGCCTTGTCCTTGTAACGGTCGGTGGTGGCCACGTTGATGTTGCTGACCGCATCGCCCGAGGGCAAGTAACGGGTTTCAGGGTCGCGGCCCAAATTGCCGACGATGATGACTTTGTTGACGGATGCCATGAAAACTCCTCAATGATGTCTGAATTATGAGGCCATTCCCCGCCCACTCGGCGGACTTGCCCCACCCTCAGGCGGAGTGCGGGACCGGTGCGCTTCGGCCCGGGGTTTGCATGGGCCAAGCCACCAGCAACCAGGCCAGCATGGCCACACCACAGCACAAAAACAGGGCCAGACTGCCCCAGGACTTGACCAGCCAGCCGCCCGACAAGGCCCCGACAAAAAAGCCCAGCGACTGCAGTGTGTTGTAAACCCCCATGGCCGTGCCGCGCATGGCCCGGGGCGCGATGCGCGATGCCAAACTGGGCTGGGTGGCTTCCAGCGCATTGAAGCCACAAAAAAAGACCAGCAACAAAGCCGCCAAAGCCCCCAGACTCGTGGTGCCCACCGACTGCAGCAAAAACCCACCTTGCACCAGCACGATCAGGCCGATCGACACCAGAAACACCTTTTTCAGGTGCCCGCGTCGCTCCATGGCAAACACCACCCCCAAAAACAAAAACGACACCAGCACAGCCGGCAAATACACCTGCCAGTGCTGCGCCGTCTGCAAGCCCGCCTGCACCAGCAAGGCAGGCACCGACACCCACATGGCCAGCTGCACCGCATGCAAGACAAACACACCCACATTCAGTCGCATCAGATCGGCATGGGCCAGCACATCGCGCAGTCGACCCCGACCCTCTCCAGTCACCGGCTCGGGTGCCGGGGGCGCACCCCAAATGACCACCCCCACCCCCACGATGGCCAGCGCACCCGTCAGCCAAAAGAGGCCAGACAACCCAATCCAAGCCGTGAGCAAAGGCGACACCACCAAGGACAGCGCGAACATCAAACCGATGCTGCCGCCCACCAACGCCATGGCCTTGGTGCGCACCTCGTCCCGCGTCAGGTCGGCCAGCAAGGCCGTGACCGCCGCCGACACCGCCCCCGCCCCCTGCAGGCTGCGCCCAATCAGCAAGCCGGTGAGGTCGGTGGCTGCTGCGGCCCAAAAACTGCCCAAGGCAAAAATCACCAAGCCCAGCACGATGACGCGCTTGCGCCCAAAACGGTCAGAGGCCATGCCAAACGGCAACTGCAAAAGGCCCTGCGTCAGGCCATAAATGCCCATGGCCAGGCCCAACCACAGCGGGTCTTCACCGCCAGGGTAACGGCGAGCCTCCAGGGCAAAGACCGGTAAAACCAAAAACAAACCCAGCATGCGCAGCGCAAAAATGCTGGCCAGCGAGGCGCTGGCGCGGCGCTCGATGGGGGTCATGTGCAATGCATGAGCAACGGAATCAGGCGAAGAATCGGCCACAAAAGAACTCAAAAAGCCCTGCAACGGGGTAATACAAAAGCCGGATTGTCCCTGATTGACGGCCCCCTGCGCCCAGCAAGAGGTCGAAGGGGATAATCAAAGGTTTTGCTGATCTGGCTGCCCCACGTGAAATTTGCCGACCCTTCTCTCCTGCCCGACGAACCCGAACCCGCGCGGTATCTGGCCTCAGCGCTGCGGCAAACCCACATCAGCGTGCGCGGGGCGCGCACCCACAACCTCAAAAACATCGACCTCGACATCCCACGCAACCAACTGGTGGTGATCACCGGGCTGTCGGGCTCGGGCAAGTCGAGTCTGGCCTTTGACACGCTCTACGCCGAGGGCCAGCGCCGCTATGTGGAAAGCCTGTCGGCCTATGCGCGGCAGTTCTTGCAACTGATGGACAAGCCCGATGTGGACCTGATCGAGGGCCTGTCGCCTGCGATTTCCATCGAACAAAAAGCCACCAGCCACAACCCACGCTCCACGGTGGGCACCGTGACCGAGATCCACGACTACCTGCGCTTGTTGTATGCCCGCGCGGGCACGCCGTACTGCCCCGACCACAACCTGCCCCTGCAAGCGCAAACCGTGAGTCAGATGGTGGACGCCGTGCTGGCCCTGCCCGAAGACACCAAGCTGATGATCTTGGCACCCATTGCCCGCGAGAAAAAAGGCGAGTTTGAAAAAGTCTTTGAGCAGATGCAGGCCCTGGGCTATGTGCGCTTTCGCATCAATGGCCAGACGGTGGAGGTGGAAGACCTGCCCACACTCAAGAAGACCGAAAAGCACAACATCGACGTGGTGGTGGACCGCATCAAAGTGCGATCTGAGGAGGATGCTAAAGCGCGCGATGCCCTGCGCCAGCGCTTGGCAGAAAGCTTTGAAGCCGCGCTGCATTTGGCCGAGCACCGCGCCGTGGCACTCGAGATGGACACGGGCAAAGAGCACCTGTTCAACGCCAAGTTCTCCTGCCCGGTGTGCACCTACTCCATCAGCGAGCTGGAGCCCCGCCTGTTCTCGTTCAACTCGCCCATGGGCGCTTGCCCAACTTGCGATGGCATTGGCAGCATGGCGTTTTTCGATCCCGAGCGCGTGGTCGCCTTTCCGTCGCTCAGCTTGGCCAGCGGCGCCATCAAGGGCTGGGACCGGCGCAACGGCTTTTATTTCAGCATGCTCGAAAGCCTGGCCAAGCATTACCAGTTCGACATCGAAGCGCCGTTTGAAAAACTCGCGCCCATCCACCAGCAAGTGCTGCTGCACGGCTCGGGCGAGGAAGAAATCAAGTTCAGCTACGTCATGGAGTCGGGGGCCTCGCAAGGCAAAAAAGTCAGCAAGAAGCACCCGTTTGAAGGGATCATCCCCAACATGACGCGCCGCTACCGCGAGACCGACTCGGCCGTGGTGCGCGAAGACCTGGCCCGCTACCGCAACATGCAGGCCTGCACCAGCTGCCACGGCACACGCTTGCGGCTCGAAGCGCGCCATGTGCGCATTGGCGAAGGGGCTCAAGCCCGCGCCATTTACGAGATCAGCCACATCACGCTCGGTGAGTCGCAGCAATACTTTCAGGGCCTGACCATGCACGGGGCCAAGGCCGAGATCGCCGACAAAGTGGTGCGCGAAATCGCGCTGCGGCTGAAATTCCTGAACGACGTGGGCCTGAATTATTTGAGCCTGGACCGCAGCGCCGACACCCTCTCGGGCGGTGAGTCGCAACGCATCCGCTTGGCCAGCCAAATCGGATCTGGCCTCACGGGTGTGATGTACGTGCTGGACGAGCCCAGCATCGGCCTGCACCAGCGCGACAACGACCGCCTGATCGGCACCCTGCAACACCTGCGCGACATCGGCAACAGTGTGCTGGTGGTCGAGCACGACGAAGACATGATCCGCGTGGCGGACCATGTGATCGACATGGGGCCGGGTGCAGGCGTACACGGCGGGCGCGTGATGGCGCAAGGCACTTGCGCCGACATCCTGGCCGCACCCGATTCGGTCACGGGCCAGTACATGTCTGGCCGCAAGAAGATCGAGATTCCCAAGCGTCACAAAGCGGGCAAGGATTTCATCGAGATCGTGGGCGCGTCGGGCAACAACCTGAAAAGCGTGAACGTGAAGTTCCCTGTGGGCTTGCTCACTTGCGTCACGGGTGTGTCGGGTTCAGGCAAATCCACTTTGGTCAACGACACGCTTTACACCGCCGCCGCCCACCAGATCCACCGGGCACACGATGAAGCTGCCGAGCACGAAGAGATCAAAGGCCTGGAGCATTTCGACAAGGTCATCAACGTCGACCAGTCGCCCATTGGCCGCACCCCGCGCAGCAACCCCGCCACCTACACGGGCCTGTTCACCCACATCCGCGAGCTGATGGCCGAAGTGCCCGCAGCCCGCGAGCGCGGCTACGGCCCCGGGCGCTTTTCTTTCAACGTGACCGGCGGCCGCTGCGAAGCCTGCCAGGGCGACGGCATGGTGAAAGTGGAGATGCACTTTTTGCCCGACGTGTACGTGCCCTGCGACGTTTGCCACGGCATGCGCTACAACCGCGAAACGCTCGAAGTCCAATACAAGGGCCAAAACATCGCGCAGATCCTGAACATGACGGTGGAAGCCGCGCACCAGTTCTTCAGCGCCGTGCCCAACATCGCCCGCAAGCTGCAAACCCTGCTGGATGTGGGCCTGACCTACATCCGCCTGGGACAAAGCGCCACCACGCTTTCAGGCGGCGAGGCGCAGCGCGTCAAACTCGCGCTTGAATTGTCCAAGCGAGACACCGGCCGCACGCTCTACATCTTGGACGAACCCACCACCGGCCTGCACTTTGCCGACATCGATCTGCTGCTCAAAGTCTTGCACCAGCTGCGCGATGCGGGCAACACCATCGTCATCATTGAACACAACCTCGACGTGATCAAAACCGCCGACTGGTTGATCGACATGGGGCCTGAGGGTGGTGCGGGCGGTGGCACGGTGCTGGGCGAAGGCACGCCAGAGCAACTGGCCAAAAACAAGGCGAGCTTCACGGGCCACTATTTGGCACGTTTGCTTTAAACACTCTATCCACACCTTTTCATCCAATCACTTTTGAAATTTCAAGCACCTATGAAAACTGTGATCCGTACTTTTTTTAGAACCCTGCGCATCGTGCTGGGCCCCGTCATGTTGCTCAAAGAGCGCCTGACCCAACCGGCTGGCGTGGTGCGCGAAGCTGCGGCGCAAGCCAGCGTGGACCAGCAATGCCAAAGCCTGGCGCTTTACCAGTTCAGCACCTGCCCGTTTTGCATCAAGGTACGCCAAGAAATGCGCCGCTTGTCGTTGCCGATTGAAAAGCGAGACGCACAACACCACACCGCCAACCGCGACGCTTTGTTGCAAGGCACGGGCGCAACCCAAGTGCCGTGTCTGCGGATCACCGAAGTCGATGGTCAAACCCGTTGGCTGAAGGATTCGGCCGCGATCGTGGCGTATTTGCGCGAGCGCTTTGCCTGAAGGTCGGCATCACAAACCGCTTGTAGGTCGGCGGCTTCAGCCCCGACATTTCCCCTGACCCCGGCCTTCGCCCATGGAAACCGAACTCAAACTAAGCCTCTCAGCGCCTGATCTTCCGCGCCTGCTGGCGCACCCCCTGCTAACCCAAGCAGGCAACACACAACGCCTGCTCAACACCTATTTCGACACGCCCGACTTGGCACTGCAACAGCGCCGCATGGCGGTGCGCGAGCGGCTGGCGGGTGGTCAATGGCTGCTCACCGTGAAGACCGCAGGCCAGAGCCAAAACGGCCTGTCACGCAGGCAAGAGTGGGAAGGCCCGACCACGCCGGGTGCGCTGCAGTTCGATACGCTGGTCGATGACGCCGCGCTGGCGCAAGACCTGATGACGCTGCGCCCAAACTTGCGCGCCTTGTTTTGTACCGACTTCGAACGCCAACGCTGGGTGGTGACACACGATGATGCACAAATCGAAGTGGCGATGGACCAAGGTCGCATCCATGTGCCCGGCACCGACCTGAGCGAGCCGCTCCTGGAGCTGGAATTGGAGCTGCTCAGCGGGCCGGAAGAGGCCCTGATGGCGCTGGCCGATGTGCTGCGCCAAACACCCCAAGGCCCCGTGATGCTGGTGTCCAACGATGCGAGCAAAGCACAGCGGGGGATGGCGCTTTGGGGCAGGTCACGCTGACCCGCCACTTTGGCCACACACCTCAAGCCGTCTGCACCACCGTCAGCAAAGTCTGACCGTTCGCGACCAGCTTTTCGCCTTCTGCATCCACCGCAAACAAGTCACAGCTGGTGAACACCTGCGCTTTGCCGGTTTTGACCACCCGCGCTCGGGCGATGAACTTTTGACCCACGGCAGGCCGCAGGCAGTTGACGGAAAAATTGGCAGCTAACAAATTCGGCCCTGCCACTGTCCCGGCTGCAAAACCGCAGGCGGTGTCGATGAGTGTGCCGATCAGGCCCGCATGCAAGTAGCCCGAATACTGCCCCACCTCGGCACGCCAAGGCATCTGGATCTCGACAAAGCCGGGTTCGGCCACCGTCACCTCAATCCCACACCAACGGTTGAATTCGGCCATGGCGTTGATTTTTCGCAGCATCTCCAATGGGCTCATGGTTTTCTCCTGGCTTGGGTTTTGAACCACCCAATGTGGTCCATCAGTTTTTGACGAAGTGCTTTTTGCTCGCTCATGATTTGGTCGATCTCGGCCACACGCGCCAGGATCGCGTCGATCATGTCTTGCGCTGACAACTTGCCCGCTTTGAAGCGGGGCAAATACTCGGCAATCAAGGGCAGTGAGAAACCCATCTCCCGCGACATGGCAATGAAGATGACGTGCTTAACGGTTTTTTCGTCGTACTCGCGGTAGCCGTTAGGCAACCGCTGGCTTTCAATGAGGCCATCGGCCTCATACCGCCGCAAACGGTGCACCGACACTTGGGTCTTGGCTGAGAGTTCTGAAATGCGCATGAATTCAGTCTAGCAACGCTCGCACAGCGCGAGGGTTCTGGCTTTTGACGCATCGGCGACAAGCCGATGCGACCGCTGCGCCGCAGGTGATACCCCATGCCCCAAGGCTGGTGTACAAAACACCCTTCAACCGGAGCCCCCGATGACTGCACACAAAGACTTGCCCCACGCCCAACCTGCCGATGTGGGCCTGTGCCCCGAGCGCACGCAGCGCCTGATGGACGTGCTGCGTCGCGAAGTGGCCAGTGGCCGACTGCCGGGTGCCGTGGCCATGATCGCCCGGCGCGGCCAGATCGGCTTGTTCGAGGCCGTGGGCCAGCAAGACCCCGCCACGGGCACGCCCATGCAGACCGACAGCATCTTCCGCATCTATTCGATGACCAAGCCGGTCGTGTCAGTGGCGGTGATGATGCTGGTGGAACGCGGTCTGTTGCTCTTGAGCGACCCGGTCAGCCGCTGGTTGCCTGAATATGCCAACCAGCAAGTGGCCACGGCCCAAGGCCTGGAGCCGGTGCGAAACCCAGCCACGGTGCAAGACCTGCTGCGCCACACGGCGGGGCTGACCTATGAATTTTTGGGTGACTCGGCCGTGCAGCGCCAATACGGCGAGGTGAAGATCGCCTCACGCGAGCGCACCAATGCCGAGTTTTCTCAAACGCTGGCCGCAGTGCCGCTGCAGTTTCAGCCCGGCACCGTGTGGGCCTACAGCCGCGCCACCGATGTGCTCGGGCGGCTGGTCGAGGTGGTCAGCGGGCAAGGTTTGGGCGCGTTTTTGCAAGCCGAAATCTTTGGCCCGCTGGGCATGGTGGACACCGGCTTTGCCGTGCCGCCCGAGCAGCAGCACCGCATTGCCGAACCCTTTGCGCACGACCCCGACGGCGGTGTGCCCATGAAAGTTCTGGAGCCGCGCCAAGTGCCCGCCATGGAGGGCGGCGGCGGTGGCCTCATGTCCACCGCCATGGACTACACCCGCTTTTTGCAGTGCCTGCGCAACCGGGGCGAATTGGATGGCGTGCGCCTGCTCGGCCCGCACACGGTGGACTACATTACTGCAGACCACCTGGGCGGCATGCCGTCGGATGGCACGCTGCTGCCCCCGGGCCACGGCTTTGGTCTCGGCTTTGCGGTGCGCACCCATTTGGGCCTGTCGCCCGTGCCCGGCTCGGTGGGTTTGTATTACTGGGGCGGCATCGCGGGCACCACCTTCTTTGTGGACCCGGCGCTCGACATGTATGCCATGTTGATGATTCAGGCGCCCAACCAGCGAGATTACTATCGGCCCTTGTTCCGCGACTTGGTCTACGCGGCGCTAATTTGAATTCCGCAGGTCGGCGGCTTCAGCCCCGACATGCGACATGCGCCCAGGCCCCACATGTCGGGGCTGAAGCCACCGAACAAGAAAAATCACTCAGTTTTTGGAGACAAACCATGCCCCAACCCGGCCTCATGATGAATCGCCCTTTGCTCATTTCGGGCATCCTCGAACACGCCGCAGCGCAGTTTGGCGACCAGGAAATCGTCTCACGCGAAACGCACGGACCACTGCACCGCACCACCTACGCCGAGACCGCCAAGCGCTCGCGCCAGCTGGCCAACGCTTTGGCCCAGATGGGCCTGAAGGTGGGCAGCGCGGTCGGCTCGATTGCCTGGAACAACCACCGCCACCTGGAGGCGTATTACGCCGTCTCGGGCAGCGGCATGGTCATGCACACTTGCAACCCGCGCCTGCACCCGCAGCAGCTGATTTATGTGATCAACCACGCCGAAGACGAGGTGGTGCTGTTTGACGCCACCTTTGCGCCGCTGGTCAAAGGCATTGCCGCGCATTGCCCCAAGGTCCGCGTCTGGGTCTGCCTGGCCGATGCGGCCAACACGCCTGCCATTGAAGGTGTGAGCGTGCAGAACTACGAAGGCCTGATCACCGGCCACAGCGACACCTTCAACTGGCCCGAGCTGGACGACCAAACCGGCGCGGCGCTTTGCTACACATCGGGCACCACCGGCAACCCCAAGGGCGTGCTGTACACGCACCGCGCCATCGTGCTGGATGCGACCACCGCCTGCCTGCCCGATGTGCTGGGCTTTTCCACGCAAGAAACTGTTCTGCCGGTGGTGCCCATGTTCCACATCAACGCCTGGTGCATCCCCTATGCCGCGCTGGTGGCGGGCACCAAGCTGGTCTTGCCTGGCCCCAAGCTCGACGGTGCCAGTTTGTATGAGCTGATGGACGCCGAGCAGGTCACCATCAGCGCGGGCGTGCCCACCATCTGGATGGGTTTGATCCAGCACGTCGAGCAAAACAACTTGCGCTTTGCCCACATGAAGCGCACCTGTGTGGGCGGCTCGGCCATGCCCATGGCGCTGATCGCCAAGTTCATGGACAACTACGGCGTGGAAGTGCGCCACGGCTGGGGCATGACCGAGACCACCGCTGTGGCCACCATGAGCAACTTGAGCCGCGCTGACCGCTTGCGCCCCGCCGCCGAGCAACACGCCATCGTGGCCAAACAAGGCAAAACCGTCTCGGGCATCGAGATCAAGATCGTCGATGAAAACGGCGTCACCTTGCCACGCGACGGCACCTCCCAAGGCGAGCTGATGGTGCGCGGCCAGTGGATCGTGGAGCGCTATTTCAAGGCCGAGAAAACCGCGCTGGTGGATGGCTGGTTCCCCACCGGTGACATCGCCACCATCGACGCACACGGCACCATGCAGATCCGCGACCGCACCAAGGACGTGATCAAAACCGGTGGCGAGTGGATCAGCTCGATCGACCTCGAAAACGCTGCCATCGGCCACACCGCCGTGGCCATGGCCGCCGTCATTGGCGTCAAACACCCCAAGTGGGACGAGCGCCCGCTGCTGTTCATCGTGCGCAAGCCGGGACAATCGCTGGAGAAGCAAGAGATCCTCGACTTCCTCACCACCAAGGTCGCCAAGTGGTGGGTGCCCGACGACGTGGTTTTCCTCGAATCGCTGCCCGTGGGCGGCACCGGCAAGGTGCAAAAGAACGACCTGCGCAAGGAATACGGCGGCGTGTTCAGCTGAAGACTGTCAAGCAGACATCTGACCTTGTCATGCCGGACTTGATCCGGCATCCATGGTTGAGCAGGCATGGGCCCCGGATCAAGTCCGGGGTGACAGATTGGGAGCGCGGGGTGACAAATGGGGAACGCGGGGTGACATCATTGCCTCAAACCTTGGCGCTTGGCCGCTCGTTCATGCGGTCGCGCCAAGCCTGCAAGGCGCTCATGCCCTCGTCACCGGGCACGAACTTCATCAGGCCGCGTGCAAACTCCACGGCGCAAAACGCGGTGATGTCGGCAATGGTGAAGCGCTCGCCCGCGATGAAGGGCTGGCTTTGCAGGCGCTGGTCAAAGCCCCGCGCCACCTCCCGCACCTTCTCGGCCTGAGAGCGACCAAAGTCGGGAAACTGGGGTTTCTCCAAAGCGGCCAAGCCCGGATGGCTGTGGCGGATCGCGTTGGCGATGCCACCTAGCAAATACAACTCCACCTGCCGGTCGGCCATCTCGATGAAGCCGCGCTCGTCGCCATCCACGCCCATCAGGTTGGGCTCAGGAAAGCGCCCCTCCAGCAAAGTGCAGATTGCCCGCGTCTCGGTGATCACGCGGCCGTCGTCCAGCTCCAACGCGGGCACTTTGGCCAACGGGCTTTTGGCCAGGTATTCGGGCTGGCGGTGCTCGCCGCCGTTCAGGTCCATGTTGACCATCTCGATGCCGGTGATGTTTTTCTCAACCAAAAACATCAGCACCCGGCGTGGGCTGGGGGCACGGTGAGCGGTGTAAAGCTTCATGGTTTCTCCTTTTTTTAGCAGGGGCATATTTAATTCTTCTGCCCGTGATTTACAGACTAGCACCCGTCAGCACGGGGGCATGCCACGCAGATGACAGCCACTGCGGGGCACAAAAATAGACACCCGGGCGACACCCAGTCACGAGCCGGACAGAACAAGGGCGCTGCAGCCTTTCCAATCCTCACCAGACACCTTGTTCAACGATTTGAGAAAACGCGACCATGAACTTCGACATCCCACCGGACATTGCAGCCCTGCGCGAGCGCACGCGGCAGTTCATTGCCGAACAAGTGATCCCGCTGGAGGGCGATCCGCGCCATGGCCTGCACGGCCCGTCCGAAGACCTGCGCCGCGAGCTGGTGGCGCGCGCACGCGCAGCCGGCTTGCTCACCCCCCACGCATCCATCGAGATGGGAGGCCTGGGCCTGAGCCACATCGCCAAAGCGGTGGTATTCGAAGAAGCGGGTTACTCCAACTTGGGGCCCACCGCACTCAACATCCATGCCCCCGACGAAGGCAACATCCACCTGATGGAAGAAGTCGCCACCCCCGCACAAAAAGAGCGCTGGTTGCGCCCCCAAGTAGCAGGCCTCACGCGCTCGTGTTTTGCCATGACCGAACCCGACCCGGGCGCAGGGGCTGACCCGTCCATGCTCAAAACCACCGCCGTGCAAGAGGGCGATGACTATGTGATCAACGGCCTCAAATGGTTCATCACCGGGGCAGACGGTGCGGATTACGTCATCATCATGGCCCGCATGGAAGACGGCACGGCCACCATGTTTTTGACCGACATGGACAAAGCGGGCATCACGCTCGAGCGCAGCATGGACGCGATGGACAACTGCTTCACCGGTGGCCACGGGGTGCTGCGCTTCGACAACGTGCGCGTGCCTGCTAGCGACATTCTGGGCGAAGTGGGTCAAGGCTTTCGCTACGCCCAAATCCGGCTGGCCCCAGCGCGCCTGACGCACTGCATGCGCTGGCTGGGGCAGGCCCGCCGTGCGCACGACATCGCGCTCGATTACGCCAGCCGACGCCACGCCTTTGGCAAGCCACTGGCCGAACACGAAGGCGTGGGCTTCATGCTGGCCGACAACGACATCGACCTGCACACCGCCCGCCTGCACATCTGGCACACAGCCTGGTTGCTCGACCAAGGCCAAAAAGGCGGCTTTGAATCGAGCCGCGCCAAAGTGGCCTGCTCCGAAGCCGTGTGGCGCGTGGTGGACCGTTGCGTACAAATTTTGGGCGGCCAAGGCGTGACGGCCGAAACGCCCGTGATGCGCATTTTCATGGACATGCGCGCATTTCGCATCTACGACGGCCCGAGCGAAGTGCATCGCTGGAGCATGGCGCGCAAGCTGGTTTACAAAGCGCAGCAGGCGACAAAGGGGTAAGCACCCCGGCCAGCGCCTTAGCGAGCGCGCAGTCGGGCCAAACTCAGCGCCGCCCCCAAGGCTGCCGTCACGGCGCCCAACATGATCGCCCGACCCGCGCCCAGCGGCCCAAACAAGTTGAAACACAGGGCCACCAAAGCGGCCCCGCTGGCCTGCCCGATCAGCCGCGCCAGCGCCACCATGCCGCTGGCACCACTGCTGCGGTGGGTCGGTGCACTGCTCATGATGGCGCGCAAGTTCGGTGACTGGAACAAACCAAAACCCAAGCCGCACAACGCCATGCACAGTGCCATCAAGCCGAATGACACCTCAGCGCCCATCAGGCCCAGTCCGGCCATGCCCAAACTCAGAATGCCCAAGCCCACACCGCCCAAAATCGCGGGTGGGTATCGGTCAGACAGCGTGCCTGCGACGGGCGCCATCAAGGCCACCACCAATGCCCACACCGACATGAGCACCCCGGTTTCCAAGGGGGGACGCCCCAGCTGCTGTTGAAAAAAGAAAGGCAAAGCCACGAACGCCAAGCCCTGGGTCGTGAAAGAGCTGAACGAGGTGAACACGGACAAGCTGAACAAGGGCCTGCGCATCAAATCCACCGGCAGCACAGGCGCCGCATGCCCTCGCTGGCGGCGCAACAAGCAGTAGCCGCTGCCCAACATGAGCACCAGTGAGCCGACCACCACGACAACACCTTGTTGCTGCGCGATGGCACTGAGCGTGAACACCAGCGACGCAAAACAAACGGCCGACAACAGCGCCAGAACTCGGTCATAGGGCGCGTCGGTCTTTGCAACCTCAGTGCGGGGCAGGTAACGCTGCGCAAGCAACAGCCCCATCAAACCCAACGGGGCCTGCAAACCAAACAACCAAGGCCATGGCAAAAAAGCCAGCAAGACGGAGGCCACTGTCGGCCCCAAGCTGTAGCCCAAGCCCACAATCAGGGCGTTGAGACCCGCGCCGCGCCCCAACTTTTCAGGCGGGAAGATGCGCTGAATCAAGGCCAAATTGACGCTCATGACCCCTGCCGCCCCCACCCCCTGAATGGCGCGAAAAAAGGCCAACCACTCCAAACTCGATGCGAAGGCGCTGCCCAGCGCCGCCAGATTGAACAGCAACATGCCCAGCAAAAACACCTTGCGTGCGCCCCAACGGTCTCCCAACGCGGCCAGCGGCAACAACACTGCCACCACGGCCAACTGGTAAGCATGTACCACCCAGACCGACTCGGCAGGCGTGCGCTGCATGGCGGCGCCGATGGCAGGCAAGGCCGTGTTGGCCACCGACTGATCGAGCGAGCCAAGAAAGACAGCGGCCAGCAAGGACAGCAGGGCCATCCAATGCATGCCGTCTGATGCTGGCTTGACGGCGGCGGTCATCAAGGCCTTCAGGCCTTGGCCGCTTCGAGGGTGTCGCGCGTTTGCAGGGCCACTTGACGGGCCGCTGCTGCAAAGTCTTCCCCGCTGGATGCATACAACACCGCACGCGATGAATTGACGATGATGGCGCCGGCACTGCTGCCATCGGCATTCGCCCGCCAGCCCGCCTTGACCGTGGCCACCGCGTCGCCGCCTTGTGCGCCCACGCCGGGAATCAGCAAGGGCACGGTAGGAGCGAGTTCGCGTACGCGCTCAATTTCGGCGGGGTACGTTGCACCCACCACCAAACCGAGTTGACCGTTCAGGTTCCAGGGGCCTTGGGCCAATTTGGCGACGTGCTCGTACAGCAAAGGCTGACCTTCGACAGAAGCCAACCGCTGGTTTTGCAGGTCGTCGCCGCCGGGGTTGGACGTGCGGCACAGCAAAAACGCGCCTTTGCCGTGGTACTTCAGGTACGGGGCCACCGAGTCCCAGCCCATAAAGGGCGACAAGGTCACGGCATCGGCACCGTAGCGCTCAAAAGCCTCTTTGGCGTACTGCTCGGCCGTGGAGCCAATGTCGCCGCGTTTGGCGTCCAGAATGATCGGCACATGCGGGGCCACGCGGCGCATGTGTTCCATCAGGCGTTCGAGCTGGCCTTCGGCGCGGTGGGCTGCAAAGTAGGCAATTTGCGGCTTGAAGCTGCTGACCAGATCGGCTGTAGCGTCCACGATCGCGGCGCAAAAGTCGTAGATCTTGTTGGCGTCGCCCTTGTAGCGGTCCGGGAATTTGGTGGGTTCGGGGTCCAAGCCCACGCAGAGCATGGAGCCGTTTTGGCGCTCGGCGGCGCTCAGCATGTCAAGAAAGGTCATGGGGGGATTTTAAGCGGCACCCCAAACGCGAAGGTTCACTGTGAAGCCAGCAAGTCCGTGGGTAAATTGAGGATGAAGTCGTTCAGGCTTTTGGCATCACGGCCAGGGCGCATGTGGTCGCGCATCGAAAAAACCGCCGCTTCGGCATCGCGCGCGCGTAACGCCTGAACAATCAATTCATGCTGCTCAAACGAGGTCTGCAGCCGGCCCAAGGCACCGAAGGCGTGTCGGCGGTAAACGCCAGTTCGGAATCGGATACGCAAGACTTCTTGCCGCAAAAACGGGTTGCGTGTGCCTTGGTAAATGAGTTCATGGAACGCCAGGTTCAGCTTTTGCCAGCCCTGCAAGTCCTCTGCTGCGGCCACCAAGCGGCTTTCTTCATGCAAGACAAACAGCTTTTGCATGTCTTCTTCGGCCATGCGCTCGCAAGCCAAGCGCACCGCCACAGCCTCCAGCTCGGCCAGCAGCTCCCACAGGCTGAGCAGTTGCTGCAAGTTCATCTTGGCCACCGTGCTACCACCCCGGGGCATGTTGCTGACCCAGCCCTGAGCCTGCAACTGGATGAGTGCCTCGCGAATGGGTGTTTTTGACACACCAAATTGTTCGGCCAAAGCGCTTTCGTCGATGGCGTCCCCGGGCAACAAATCACCCTTGGAGATGGCTTCTTCCAAGTGCAAACGGATTTGGTCGCTGACTTTCATGGGGTACTTCTAAGGGCAAACACCGATATTTTGTCATATTGCTATGCATGCGGATATGGACTATAAATATATTTATGGAAGATGACTTTGTTTTTAAAGTCACCCAACACACAATTTATGGCCAAAATCCAAGCTTCTATTGCGCTTTCACGTTTCAAGGTCATCGACCTGTCCCGCGTTCGCGCCGGCCCCAACTGCGTGCGGATCCTGACCGATTTTGGTGCGGACGTGGTGCGCGTCGAGCCACCTGAAGGGGTGGACCCCAACGAAGCCATGTTTGCCGCCAACCGCAAGGGGGGGGATTTTCAGAACATTAACCGCAACAAACGCTCGATGACACTGAACCTCAAAAAAGAGGGGGCAATGGACATCCTCAAGCGGATGATTGCCGAGGCGGATGTGGTGGTGGAGAACTGGCGTCCCGATGTGAAGGACCGTCTGGGCCTGGATTACGAGTCGCTCAAGGCCATCAACCCACGCATCATCTTGGCCAGCATTTCGGGCTTTGGGCAGGATGGCCCCTATGCTTGGCGGCCGGGGTTTGACCAGATCATTCAGGGCATGGGTGGGTTGATGAGCGTGACGGGCGAGCCCGAGCACGGCCCCATCCGGGCGGGCTTGGCTGTCGCCGACCTGAGCGCAGGGCTGTACTGCGCCATTGGCATTCTGGTGGCCTTGATCGAACGAGAGACTTCGGGCCAGGGCCAGTGGGTGCAAAGCTCTTTGCTGCATTCGCAAATTGCCATGATGGATTTCCAGATGGCCCGCTACCTGAACGACAACGATGTGCCGGTACAGGTGGGCAACAACCACCCCACCAGCTCGCCCATGGGCTTGTTCGAGGCCAGCGATGGCTGCTTCAACCTGGGCGCTTCGGGCGAAGGCAACTGGAAACGCTTTTGTGAAGTGCTGCAAAAACCCGAGTGGTACCAAGACCCTGAGTTTGTGACAGAGCCGCTTCGCGTCAAGAACAGAGAACGGCTGAATCGCTTGATTGCGCAAGAGTTCCCCAAGAAGACCGTGCACCAATGGGTGTCACTGCTCAACCAAGCAGGCGTGCCTGCAGGCCCCGTCTACAGCGTGCCGCAGGTTTTTGAAGACGAGCAGGTCAAGCACCTGCAGGTAACCACAACACTGCCCACACAGTTTGGCAAGGACATGCACTTCATCACCCAACCGGTAGTGCTCAGCCGCACGCCGTCCAAAGTGGTGGCACCTGCGCCGGGCTGGGGCGAGCACACAGACGAGGTGCTGGGCGAACTGGGCTTTTCCTCCGAGGCCATCGGAGACTTTCATGCGCGGGGCGTCGTATGACATCAGGTCGCATTGACTTGAGCGTGCAGGGCCATGTGGCCCACATCACGATCGATGACGTCGCCCGGCACAACGCGATGAGCCTGTCCATGTGGACATCCTTACTCTCGGCGTTTGAAGAGATTGACCGCAGCCACGAGGTGCGCGTGTGTGTGCTGCGCGGCGCGGGCGAGAAGTCGTTTGTGTCAGGAGCCAACATCAGCGAGTTCGAGACGCAGCGCAACTCCGAGGCGTCGGTGGCGCATTACAACGACATGGTCAAGCGCACGCAACAAGCCATTTTTCGTTGCCGCGTGCCAGTGATCGCGGCCATCAGTGGGATTTGCTATGGCGGCGGGCTGGGCCTGGCCTTGAGTTGCGACATGCGTTATGCGGCACCCCATTCGCGTTTTCGCATGCCTGCGGCCCGCATGGGCTTGGGCTACGACAGCGAAAACATGAAAAGCATTTTGAGCAACTTGGGACCTCAAGCCACCGCCGAGGCTTTCTACACCGCCCGTGTCTATGACGCACGCAGCGCGCAGGCCATGGGCATGGTCCTTGCGGTGGTAGACGATGTATTTGCACACTGCACCAACTTGGCGCAGGAGATTGCGGCCAATGCGCCCTTGACCATTCAGGCCGCCAAGCAAACCCTGGTGGCCCTGGCAGAAGATGAAAAAGACATGACGTCAGTGAAAACCGCCATCGACGCCTGTTTCAAAAGTAACGATTATGCGGAAGGCCGGCTGGCTTTCGCACAAAAGCGGTCCCCTCAGTTCACCGGCCATTGATTCCCAGATCCATCCATCAACCCAGGAGTATTCAGATGAAACTTTTGACTTCCCTCATCGGCTTTGCACTGTCGGTCTCGACCGGCATGGCCTTGGCACTGGGCCCAGCGCCCGCCCCCCTCAAAGACAAAGCCACCTTGACCGTTGGCTACGTCAAAGTGGGCCACCTCTCCCCCATGCTCTTGGTCGAAGAAGAGCTCAAGAAAATGAACATCGAGGTCAAGCGTGCCGAGTTCGTGCGCTACGCCGATGCCCGCACCGCCTTGCTGTCCAACTCGGTCGATGTGTCGGCCGTGGGCGCGGGTGACTTGGCCATCGTGGCTGGGCAAGGCAGCAAAAACTTGATCGGCCTGACCGGTGTGGGCAGCTCGCCCAAATACCTGGTGGTCCGCAAAGGCGTGAAGATCGATGACTGGGGCGACATTGCAGGCAAGAAAATTGCCATTGCCCCCGGCTCGGCTGTCTGGTTCCAGTGGGCCATGACCTTGATCGAGAAGAACATCCCCTACAACTCGTTCACGCCCGTGAACGTGCAAGGCGGTGGCACCGCATTTGTGCAGGCGATGAAGCGTGGCGACATCGATGCCATGGTGCTGTGGGAGCCCTTTGAGTCCCAGGCCGTGGCCGAGGGCGATGCTTATTTCTCGCAAAAGCTGGAGTACAGCCAGTCTCGCGCTGTGGGCGCCGAGCTGGGCATGCTGGCCGCCTCTGGCGAAGCCATGACCCAGAAGAAAGAACTGGTTCGCCGTTTCCTGTGGGCTTACCTCAAGGCCGAAGAAACCCTGAGCAAGAACAAGGATGTGTTTGCCGATGCTTATTCCAAGTACACCGGCTTGCCACTGAACGTGACCAAGGAATCGGCCAAGATCATCAAGCTCGGTGGTGTGCTGAACAAGGACCAGGTTTCGCGCTTGGCTGAAGCCGCCTTCAAGCAAGGCATTGTGCAAAAAGACGTGACCAAAGAAGCCGCCGCCCTGTACGACGACTCGATGGTTGTTGAACTCAAGAAGTAAGCAGGCAGCACCTCCATGGCAAACGCTTCTCTCGATACCCTTCGTCGGACAGTGCTTGGCATGTTGGTGCCAGCGGTGGTTCTGGTCATCTGGCAGATCGCCGGCAGTCGGCCCGGCATGGCCGGCATCCTGCCGACCCCCATGCTGGTTCTGGAAGGCTGGCACGGCTGGATTTTCGGCTCGCCTGGCATGGGCCTGAACCCGTACCTGGGCTCTTGGGTCTCCAACGTCCAATACTCCTCCATGCGTGTAGCGCAGGGCTTTGTTCTGGCTGCCTTGATTGGCGTTCCCTTGGGCTTGCTGATTGGATGGAGCCGGCTGGTTCAGCAACTGTTTGACCCGCTCATTCAGAGTCTGCGTCCCATCCCGATCACAGCATGGTTGCCGTTTTCGATTGCCCTGTTCGGCATCCGCGACATGGGAGCCATCTTCCTGATCTTTTTGGGCGGCTTCTATGCGATTGTGGTCAACACCACGCAAGGCGCACGCGATGTCGAGCGCAACTTGGTGCGGGCCGCACTCATGATGGGCGCCAGCCGCAAGCAACTGCTTTACCGGGTGGTACTGCCAGCGGCCATGCCCTCCATCTTCACCGGCTTGCGCATTGGCCTGGGCATCTCTTGGACGGCGGTGATCGTCTCCGAGATGGTGGCCGTCAAGTCGGGGCTCGGTTATGTGCTGTGGGACGCCTACTACGTGGGTCGCATGGACATTGTGCTGGCCGACATGGTGTCGATCGGCATCATGGGGTTTTTAAGTGATCGCCTGATCGTTTTCATTGAAAGCAAGGTTTTGGTCTGGCGCATGCTGCAGAGCCATTAAGAAACAACATGTCCGATATTTCAATTCAAAACCTTTACAAGACCTACCCGGGTGCCACACCCGTCAAGGCGCTGGAAGACATCAACCTGCAAGTGGCTCCGGGTGAGCTGGTGGCTTTGCTCGGGCCTTCAGGCTGCGGCAAATCCACCTTGCTCAACCTGATCGCCGGATTCGAGCAACCCAGCCAGGGCCAGCTCTTGGTCGACGGCCAAGGCGTGAGTGCACCCGGCCCGGATCGGGGCGTGGTCTTTCAGGAAGCCGCTTTGTTCCCATGGCTAACCGTTTGGGAAAACGTGATCTTCGGCCCCAAGGTGCAAGGCATGGCACGCAGTGAGTACGAAGACCGCGCCCACGAAATGATCAAGATCGTGGGCCTGAGCGATTTCAAGAACCATCTGCCTGTGCAGCTGTCGGGTGGCATGCGTCAGCGCGTGGGCATTGCCCGCATCCTGACACTGGGTTCGCGCGTGTTGCTGATGGACGAGCCCTTTGGTGCGCTGGATGCGCAAACTCGCTTGACCATGCAGGAGCTGCTGCTCACGGTGTGGCAAAAGCTCAAGCCCACCATCATCTTTGTCACGCACGACATCGATGAAGCAATCTTTTTGGCAAGCTCTATTTACGTGATGTCGGCCCGGCCAGGCCGCATCCAAACGAAGATCACCGTTCCGCTGGCGCGTCCACGCACCGTGGCCGACACCGCCAGCGAGACCTTTGCCGCGCTCAAGCTCGACATCCTCAACCTCATTCGACACTGACATGGCCAACCCCCGCATTCCCTACCGATTCTCCAACGATGGACCCGCC
>JBIKSF010000146.1:0-3819 GCA_044348785.1 Limnohabitans sp. | reverse complement strand
CCTGCCCGAGGAACGCTTGAGTCCAGCGCACACACGCAAGTGGCAAGAAGCCCAAAAATGTTTGGCGCTGGGCAACCTGACTTGGGCGGAACGCCTGAAGGCAGGCTGGCACCCCGAGCGCAGTGAAGAGCCCGAGCGGGCTGCACTCATGCGCTTGTGCGCGCTGTACCTGATGCACAAAACGCCCGAAGCACGGGGCGATGCGGTCGGCAAATTCCACCTGAGCAACGGGGCGACGCTGCACCAGATCAACTGGGCGGCCGACTTGTCCAAAAAAGGCTTGCAACAGGCGGGTGGCCTCATGGTCAATTACCTGTATGAGCTCGGCAAAGTGGAGGAGCAACACGAGGCATTCAGCAACAGGACCGTGAGTTTTTCGCGTGGCGTTGAGAAGTTGGTGTAGCCATGGCCACCCAGCTTTTAAAACCCCTGAACGAAGGCGTCTGCGCCTTGCATGACCCATCGGGCCTGCATGTAGGCAACTTCAAGTGGGTCAATGGTCAATGGAAGTTCAAGGCTGTGGGTTATGGCCCTTCGGGCCAAGTGATGCCGGGTCATGGACCTTTGACGGACCGACACAATACGTGCTTTGATCGGCTCGAAGAAGCTACCATTCGTGCCCAATTTTTTGAAGAATGACCATGTTCAAAGTTCACGCCATCCCCCAAGCGCGCTTGCCCGAGTTGCTGCGTGCTATGCCCAAGGCCGAGCTGCACATCCACATCGAAGGCTCTTTGGAGCCCGAGCTGATCTTTGCACTGGCCCAGCGCAACGGCGTGCAACTGCCCTATGCTGATGTGGCGGCTTTGCGCAGCGCCTATGCCTTCACCAACCTGCAAAGTTTTCTGGACTTGTATTACGCCGGTGCCAGTGTGCTGCTGCACGAGCAGGACTTTTACGACATGGCTTGGGCATACTTTGAAAAAGCAGCCGCCGACCATGTGGTGCGTGCCGAGTTGTTTTTTGACCCGCAGACCCACACCGCACGGGGCGTGGCCATGGGCGCGGTCATCGAAGGCCTGCACCGCGCCTGCAGTGATGCGCAGACGCAGTTGGGCATCAGCGCCGATTTGATCTTGTGTTTCTTGCGTCACCTGTCCGAAGACGACGCTTTGGCCACTTTGGAAGAAGCCATGCCCTGGCGAGACCACTTCATCGGCGTGGGGCTGGACTCCAGCGAGCTGGGCCACCCGCCCGAAAAGTTTGCCCGCGTATTTGCCCGTGCCCGCGAACTGGGCCTGCATGTTGTGGCCCACGCGGGCGAAGAAGGCCCACCCGCTTACATCTGGAGTGCCCTAGATGTGCTGGAGGTGGAGCGCATCGACCACGGCGTGCAAGCCATCCACGATGCTGCGCTCATGAAGCGCCTGGCCGACAGCCAGATGCCGCTCACCGTTTGCCCGCTGTCCAACCTCAAGCTGTGCGTGTTCAAAACACTGGCCGATCACAACCTGGGCCAGATGCTGGATGCTGGCTTGTGCATCACCATCAACTCGGACGACCCGGCTTACTTTGGCGGCTACCTGAACGACAACTACCTGCAGACCTTTGCTGCGCTGCACCTGAACGCCCAACAAGCCTACAAATTGGCCGCTAACAGCATCGAGGCGAGCTTTGCGCCCGAAGCGGACAAGCACCGCTGGATGCATGATTTGAAAGCGTTTTTTCAGGGGTTTGTCGAGCAGGACTGACGAATGCAGAGCGCTTGCTAGAATCCCACCCCGAAGCCCGCTGCCCCGGCGGGCTTCGTTTTTTCAATCTCGGGGCCATGTAGAGGACTACCATGTTTAAAAACCTCGCAGCCACGCTCGTGGCCGCCTGCTTTTTTCTTCCCGCCGTTCAGGCGCAATCTCCCACCAAAATCACCGAGCCCATCAAGGCCGGTTTTGTCTATGTCTCGCCCATCACCGAGGCGGGCTGGACCAAGCAGCATGACGAGGGACGCAAGGCCGTTGAAAAGGCTTTGGGCGACCAGGTCAGGACCACTTTTGTGGCCGATGTGGCCGAGGGTGCTGACGCCGAACGCGTGATCCGCGACTTGGCCCAACAAGGCAACCAGATTATTTTCACGCCCAGCTTTGGTTACATGGAGCCCACGCTCAAGGTGGCCAAAGAGTTTCCAAATGTGAAGTTCGAGTCGGTCACCGGCTTCAAAACGGCCCCCAATGTGGCGGCATCGAACGCCCGTTATTACGAAGGCCGCTATCTGGCGGGCATTGCCGCCGGGCGCATGACCAAGTCCAACGTGGCGGGCTATGTGGCGGGTTTCCCGATCCCCGAGGTGCTGCAGGGCATCAATGCCTTCACCTTGGGTATGCGCTCGGTGAACCCGAAAGCCAAGGTCAAAGTGGTCTGGCTCAATGCCTGGTTTGACCCGCCGAAAGAGCGCGAAGCGGCCATGGCTTTGTTCAACCAGGATGTGGATGTGATCGCGTTCCACACCGGCTCCACAGCGGTGATGGCTGCTGCGCAAGAGCGCGGCAAGATGGCCGTGGCTTACCACTCCGACATGCGCAAGGTGGGCCCAGATGCCCAGATCATCGCGGTCACCCACCTGTGGGGCGACTACTTCACAACCCGCATCAAAGCCGCCCTGAACGGCAGTTGGACTTCGGGCAGTGTTTGGGGTGGCGTCAAGGACGGCATGATCCGTGTGGGCGACTTCGGCCCCAAGGTGCCCAAGGCGGTGCAAGATGAAATTTTGGCCAAACAAAAATCGGTGGGCTCAGGCCAATTGAAGCCTTTCACAGGCCCGATCACCGACAACGAAGGCAAGCTGGTGTTGCCCGCAGGCCAAAGTCTGAGCGATGCCCAGATCCTGAACATGAACTACCTGGTGCAGGGCGTGTTGGGTCGCATCACCCGCTGAACCCAGAGCATTGGCGTCGGTCAGGTGCTGCTAAGGCACCTCCAGCCAGTGGCTGGCGGAGCCCCTAAAATAAGCAGAATTGACTTAAAGGCACACCATGAGCATCAAGAGCGACAAATGGATCCGACGCATGGCCGAGCAACACGGCATGATCGAGCCGTTCGAGCCTGGCCAGATCCGCCAAAACGCGGCTGGCCAAAAAATTGTGAGCTACGGCACCAGCAGTTATGGCTACGACATCCGTTGCGCCCCTGAGTTCA
Source organism: Limnohabitans sp. (assembly GCA_044348785.1). Taxonomy (GTDB): domain Bacteria; phylum Pseudomonadota; class Gammaproteobacteria; order Burkholderiales; family Burkholderiaceae_C; genus Limnohabitans_A. Next base: position 690 of record JBIKSF010000146.1, on the reverse strand, counting down.
AGGTGTTCACCAACATCTACAGCACCGTGGTGGACCCCAAGAACTTCGACGAGCGCAGCTTCGTGGACATCGAAGGCGATGTCTGCATCATCCCGCCCAACAGCTTTGCACTGGCCCGCACGGTGGAATATTTCCGCATTCCGCGCAATGTGCTGACCATTTGCTTGGGCAAAAGCACCTACGCCCGTTGCGGCATCATCGTGAACGTGACGCCCTTCGAGCCGGAGTGGGAAGGCTATGTCACGCTGGAGTTCAGCAACACCACGCCGCTGCCCGCCAAGATTTATGCGGGTGAGGGCTGTGCCCAAGTGTTGTTCCTGGAAAGCGACGAAGTTTGCGAAACCAGTTACAAAGACCGCGGCGGCAAATACCAAGGCCAAGTGGGCGTGACGTTGCCCAAAACCTGAGGTTTACCCGACGGTTTTTGGCCTGCCAGCCCAAAATGCGACAATAGCGGGTTAATGACCGACTCTTTTTCCAATTTATCGCTGGCGCCTACGCTGGCACGAGCCGTAGCCGAAATGGGCTACGAATCCATGACCCCTATCCAGGCCCAAGCCATTCCGGTGGTGTTGACGGGCCAGGACGTGATGGGCGCAGCCCAGACGGGCACAGGCAAAACCGCGGCGTTTTCGCTGCCTTTGCTGCAGCGCCTGCTCAAACACGAAAACCCTTCCACATCGCCCGCCC
>JBIKSF010000145.1:0-3849 GCA_044348785.1 Limnohabitans sp. | reverse complement strand
CGCCCACGCTGAGCTTTCCGGTGGTCAACACCTTGATGGTCGAGCCCACCGAGAGCGAAACCCTGCAAGAGCTGGACCGCTTCATCGACGCGATGATCGCCATCCGCGAAGAAATTCGCCTGGTGGAAAACGGCAGCTGGCCGCAAGACAACAACCCACTCAAACACGCACCGCACACCGCAGACAGCCTGCTGGGCGGCGAATGGAACCGGCCCTACAGCCGAGAAGTCGGTGCAGCGCAAGCACAGCGCGTGCCGGGCAGCGTGAAGTACTGGCCGCAAGTGGGCCGTGTGGACAACGTGCACGGCGACCGCAACCTGTTTTGCAGCTGCATCCCCGTGGGCGAGTACGCCTGATCCAACCACAAAGGAAGATCCACACTTCAAAATCAACTACCCGCATCGGGAGAGACTGTCAACAGCAGACAGCGCCGAAGGAGCAACCACCCCGGAAACTCTCAGGCAAAAGGACCGATGCAGGTCGACACATCCGTGTCAAAAACTCTGAAGAGCGCCCCGGGTTCGTCACCCGGGTCCACCGCAGGAGCAAGCCTCAACCGAGGTGAATCTCTCAGGTTTCAAACAGAGGGGGTCATGCCGCGCACATTCGGTGCGCAGCGTGTCCCACTGTTTGAGACGCATCAAAGAGAGAAGCTTCATGAAAAAGCACATGGTCATCATTGGCGGCGGCATCACCGGCGTCACCTCCGCCTACGCCCTGGCCCAACAAGGCCTTCAAGTCACCCTGATCGAGAAAAACCGCTACCCCGGCATGGAAACGTCCTATGCCAACGGGGGTCAGCTGTCAGCCTCCAACGCCGAGGTCTGGACCCACCCCTCCACCATCGTCAAGGGCCTGAAATGGATGCTCAAAAGCGATGCCCCATTGCTCATGAACCCTGCCCCCACTTGGCACAAGCTCAGCTGGATGGCCGAGTTTGTGGCGGCCATTCCCAAGTACAAAGACAACACCATCGCCACAGCCCAACTGGCCATTGAGTCACGCGAACATCACTTTGCCTGGGCCAAGGCCGAAGGCATTGACTTTGACCACAAGCGCGAAGGCATCCTGCACATCTACCGCGACAAGAAGGGCTTTGACCACGCGGGCGAAGTCTCCAAGCTGTTGGCTCAAGGCGGCCTGCCGCGCCGTGCCGTGACGCCCGACGAAATGAAGGCCATTGAGCCGACGCTGCAAGGCCAGTACTACGGCGGCTATTTCACCGAAAGCGACTCGACAGGCGACATCCACAAGTTCACCTTTGGCCTGGCCAAGGCCTGTGAGCGTCTGGGTGTGAAGATACTGACCGAGCACCAAGTGCTGACTGTGGCGTCCAACGGCCAAACAGCCACCGTGCAGGTGCAGCACGCGGGCCAGACCGAAACCCTGAGTTTTGACGGCATCGTGATCTGTGCCGGCGTGCATGGCCGGGGCCTGGCCGCGCAACTGGGCGACCGCCTGAACATTTACCCCGTCAAAGGCTACTCGATCACCGTGGGCTTGAACGATGCCGCCAGCCAGGCCGCCGCACCACAGGTCAGCCTGCTGGACGACGAGACCAAGCTGGTCACCAGCCGTTTGGGCACAGACCGTTTCCGCGTGGCGGGCACGGCCGAGTTCAACGGCATCGACCTCAACATCCGCGCCGACCGCATCAAGCCGCTGGTCAACTGGGTCAACGAATGCTTTCCAGGTGTGGACACCCGCCGCGTGGAGCCATGGGCTGGCCTGCGTCCCATGATGCCCAACATGCTGCCCCGCGTGGGTGCGGGCAAGAAAGCCAACGTGTTCTACAACACCGGCCACGGCCACCTGGGCTGGACCCTGTCTGCCATCACGGCGCACCAACTGACAGGCCATGTGATGGTCACTATGCAGGACAATGTGCGCTCCTTCATGACCCCTGCCACCGCCTGACCATGCCACTTCACATCCTGCCCGTTGACTACCAAAACCCAGCGCACCGCCAAGCCTTGGTGATGCTGCTGGATGCCTATGCCCAAGACCCCATGGGTGGCGGCGAAGCACTGGCGCAGGATGTGAAGGAGCGCTTGTGCGATGACCTGGCTGCGCGCACCGATGCGGCCAGCTTCATCGCCTGGCTGGACGATGCGCCGGTGGGTTTGGTCAACTGCATTGAGGGGTATTCCACCTTCAAGGCACGCCCTTTGATGAACATCCACGACATCGCCGTGCTGCCGGGCCACCGGGGTGCGGGTGTCGGTCAGGCTTTGCTGGCGGCAGCCGAGCAACACGCCAAGGACCACGGCTGCTGCAAGCTGACCTTGGAAGTGCTGACGGGCAACGCGCGGGCTTTGAAGAGTTACCTCGGCTTTGGCTTTGAGCCCTATGCACTCGACCCGGCAGCAGGCCAAGCCAGCTTCATGCAGAAGTGGCTTTAGCCAGCTGCCACTGTTCTTTGAGCCAACGTTTGAGTTCAGCCTCGTTCTGAATGCGGCGCAAGTCGGCAGCCAATGTGTCTGTGATGCAGCGTTGATCGGCCTGAAGGCGTTGCAGTGACTGGGCCATCACCGTCTCGTCGGCGTCTGCCCGAACGGGCACGCACAACTCACGGCTCAAGCGGCTTTCCAACTGGTCCAAGTCTTCTTCCAAAGCAGCCACCTGCTCCTTGAGCAACACCGACATGGCGATCAGCTTGTCGTCGGCCATCCTTACCGTACTTTGGGGGCTGAACTGCGACACTTGCATTTGCAAACGCAACAAAGTGGTCAGGTCGTTTTTTTCATAAGCTGCATTGACCTCGCTCATCAAGCCTGTTTTGCGCAGACGCTCTTGTTCATCCGGCTCTCGGTCCGGGTGCAAGCTACTTGCCAGTTGCCGAAAGATCGTGCGGATGGCGCTCTTGGCATCCAACTCGCGCATCAGCGCAGCGGGCACTTCGCCTTTTTCAGCCGCAGCGTTTTTCTTTTGCGCTTGTTTTTGGGCTTTTCGGGCTGTGCGCTTGGCGTTCTTTTTGGCCTCGTTGGCCTCTTGCTGTTGTTGCCACTGGCGCATGCCTGCGGCCATCATCTCTTCAGGCGTCTGGTATTGGCTGGGTTTGTTGAGCGGCTGGCCCAGCGCTTCTTCTATGCGCTCGCGCAACGCCTGAGCGGCTTCAGCCTGCTCCTCGGCGGCTTCCTGCGTGTCTTCTTCGCTCACATACTCATCGACCAAGGCCTGCACCTGCGGGTCGGCGGCGGCCGACAGTTGACCGATCCACCCCCGCACAAGGCCCCGAGCCATGCGTTGCTGACGGTCTGTGAAATCGGCCGTTTGCAAGCGCTCGTGCACAAAAAGCAAGAGGCTCTTGCGGTGCACCTGTGCTTGCTGAACCGATTCGCGCAGCGCCTGAATGTGCGTGTATCGGTGGCGATCTGACCAAGTTTCCAGCCGCTGGATCTGGCCCGACAGTCGCTCGATGCGGGCCAACAGTTCGTTGAAACGTTGCTGGGCCGGGGTGAGCTTGGCTTGTGCATCGGCCTGCACCATCAAGGCAGATAAGGAAGGTGCAGCGTCTGACGGCGCTTCGGGCAAAGGGGTCATCTAAAAATTAATCGGGCAGGCACTTATGGGGCTGTCGGATGTTAACGTGCTCTGCCGAATGCGGGCGGGGCTCAGCCCGTTGATAATCACGCACCGATTCGAATACACCCCAGCATGCCCAGCCCCGCCCCGTTCAAAGTCCTGAGCCTCATCCCGCCGATGACGCAGCTCAACACGCCCTACCCGTCCACGGCCTACCTGACGGGTTTTTTGCGTTCGCGGGGCTTTGATGCAGTGCAAGAAGACTTGGCGCTGGCCACCGTGCTGGCTTTGCTGAACAAAACAGGGCTGACCGATCTGCGCGAC
>JBIKSF010000055.1:0-12815 GCA_044348785.1 Limnohabitans sp. | reverse complement strand
CCTGGCCGCCGTGCGCACCCGCGCCGAACCCCAACCCGATGGCACCTACAAAATCTTCGGCACCAAGATCTACATCACCTACGGTGAGCACGACATGGCCGAGAACATCGTGCACCTGGTGCTGGCCCGTGTGGTGGGCGCGCCCGAAGGTGTCAAAGGCATCAGTTTGTTCGTAGTGCCGAAATTCATGGTCAATGGCGATGGCTCTTTGGGCGCGCGCAACGACGTGCACTGCGTGAGCATCGAGCACAAGATGGGCATCAAGGCCAGCCCCACAGCGGTGCTGCAGTTTGGCGACCACGGTGGTGGCGTGGGTTTCTTGGTGGGTCAGGAAAACCGCGGACTCGAATACATGTTCATCATGATGAACGCCGCCCGCTACGCGGTGGGTGTGCAGGGCATCGCGATTGCCGAGCGCTCTTATCAGCGTGCGGTGCAGTACGCCCGCGACCGCGTGCAAAGCCGCCCGGTGGACGGCAGCTTGCCCGCTGCAGGCCCCATCATTCATCACCCCGATGTGCGCCGCATGCTCATGACCATGCGTGCCTACACCGAAGGCTGCCGTGCCATGGCCGCCACGGCCGCTGCGGCCTACGACGCCTCGCACCACCACCCCGATGCTGAAGTGCGCAAGCAAAACGCTGCGTTCTACGAATTCATGGTGCCGCTGGTCAAAGGCTACAGCACCGAGATGAGCCTCGAAGTCACCAGCCTGGGCGTGCAAGTGCACGGCGGCATGGGCTTCATCGAGGAAACCGGTGCTGCGCAGTACTACCGCGACGCCAAAATTTTGACGATTTACGAAGGCACGACCGCCATCCAGGCCAACGACTTGGTGGGCCGCAAGACCGCCCGCGACGGGGGGCAGACTGCCAAGGCCTTGGCCGCGCAAGTGGCTCAGACCGAAAGCGAATTGGCCAGTTCTGGCAACACCGATGCGCAGGCCGTGGCCAAGCGACTCAAAGCCGCCCGCGAAGCTTTTGTGGACGTGGTCGAGTTTGTGGCGGGCAACACCAAGGCCCATCCCAACGACGTGTTTGCAGGCAGCGTGCCTTACCTCATGCTGGCGGGCAACCTGATGGCGGGCTGGCAAATGGGCCGCGCCTTGCTGGTGGCCCTCACGCCCGAAGCGCAAGCCCAAGACGCTGCCTTCATGGCTGCCAAGGTGACCACCGCGCGTTTTTACGCAGACCACATCCTGTCCAAGGCCCCCGGCATCCGCGACAGCATCGTGGAAGGCGCAGGCAGCGTGACCGCCATGTCGCTCGACGCGTTCTGACACCGTGGCTTTGACCAAGCATTTGCAAAGTTTCAAACCATCGCCAGCAGGGCTGGCTCCTACAGGGGACTTGGATGTGCTGTGGTCCATCGCAGTGGGTCGACTTGTCGCCGCGCCGACACCGTTTGATGCCTTTGTTCTCTCACAATAGACCGATATTTTTCAGGAGACTTCATGTCCAAGTTGCCCCCGGTTCTGGCGAACCTGCCTTTCCCTGCTATCGCTTCACCTTTGTTCATCATCAGCAACCCCAAGCTGGTCATCGAGCAGTGCAAGGCGGGCATCGTCGGCTCCATGCCCGCTTTGAACGCCCGCCCTGCAGCGCAACTCGAAGAGTGGTTGATTGAAATCACCGAAGCACTGGCCGCCTACAACGCCGCCAACCCCGACAAGCCAGCCGCCCCTTTTGCCATCAACCAAATCGTGCACACGAGCAACGACCGCCTGGAGCACGACATGGCCTTGTGCGTCAAATACAAGGTGCCAATCATCATCACCTCTTTGGGTGCACGCGAAGAAATCAACGAGGCCGCCCACAGTTACGGCGGTGTGGTGCTGCACGACATCATCAACAACAATCACGCGCACAAAGCCATCGAGAAGGGCGCAGACGGCCTGATTGCGGTGGCTGCCGGTGCGGGTGGCCATGCGGGCGTGAAAAGCCCCTTTGCCCTGATTCAGGAAATCCGCCAGTGGTTCGACGGCCCCGTAGCCTTGTCCGGCTCGATCGCCACGGGCGACGCCATCTTGGCCGCGCAGGCCATGGGCGCAGACTTTGCCTACATCGGCTCGGCCTTCATCGCAACCCTAGAGGCGCGAGCCACAGACGATTACAAGCAAGCCATTGTGGACTGCAACTCTGACGACATCGTCTTGAGCAATCTGTTCACCGGCGTGCATGGCAACTACCTGGCCCCATCGATCCGCGCAGCCGGCCTGGACCCTGAGAACCTGCCCGAGTCCGACCCCAGCAAGATGAACTTTGGCGGTGACGCCAAAAAAGCCTGGAAAGACATTTGGGGCTGTGGTCAGGGTATTGGCGCGATCCAGGCTGTGCAAAGCACGGCACAGTTGGTGGCCCAGTTCAAGGCGCAGTACCAAGCCGCTCGCGCCCGCCTGGCCCTGTGATGGTCTTTGCCTGAGGCGGCTTTGTCCAACACCGCACAACGCCCTTCGGGGCGTTCTTTTTTGATCGATGCGATCAAGGCCGCAGGCTGTTTGTTGATCGTGTTGCACCACATGGCGTTTTACGGACCCATGTCGGATGTGGTCGCTGTTGCCTGGCCAGCTGTGGTGAACTGGCTTTACGACCATGGCCGTTTGGCGGTGCAGTTCTTCTTGGTGTGTGCGGGTTTTCTCACGGCAGGCAGTTTGGCGCGTTACGCGTCGCTGGACTTGTCCGAGGCCCTGAAGCTGGTTTGGCAGCGCTATTTGCGCTTGGCCATTCCCTTGATGGCTGCGCTCAGCTTCACTGTACTGGTCACTGAATGGGTGCGTTCCGATTTTGAGCATGCCAGTTTGTCTGCGCCACCTGATTGGGGCCAGGCTTTAGCGCACATCGTGCTCTTACAGCACGTGTTGGACCTGGAGGCCTTATCGGCAGGCATTTGGTATGTGGCCATTGACTTGCAGCTGTATGTGATGGCCTTGCTCAGCCTGACGATCGTCAAGGTCTTTGGCCATGAACAGTCGCAGCTTTCCCTGCAGGCTTGGCGTTGGGGCATTTGGTTGGGCTTGACCAGCGCATCCTTGTGGTGGTGGAATCTGCACCCTGATTTGGATGACCACGGGGTGTATTTCTTTGGTGCTTATGGTCTGGGTCTGTTGGCTTGGGAGGCCAGGCGGCGCATCAGCTTGCCGCTGGGCCCGAGCCAGCGGTGGCATGTGTGGGCGCTGGTGTTGGTGTTGGGCGGGGTGGCCTGGTGGCTGGAGCCGCGCTGGCGTTTGGCGGTGGCTTGGGTCATCGCCTGTTTGCTGATCGCTGTACCCGCCCGTTGGTTCACGGGTGAGGCGCTGCGTTTTTCAAGGGCACGCCAGATGGTGCAGTGGTTGTCCAAGGTGTCTTATTCGGTTTTCCTGATCCATTTTGGTGTGAGCCTGGCTGTGAGTTCAGGGGTTACTGTGCTGTGGCCTGAGTCCTTGTGGGCCAATGCGCTGGGCATGTTGACCTCACTGATGCTGTCACTGCTGTGTGGGGGGCTGCTCTATCGGCTGGTAGAGCGCCACACACCGTCTTTGTGGCGGTGGTGGCTTTGGGCAGGTGTGTTCAAGGCCAGCGTGGCTTTGGCCCTCTTCATCAACCCCATGGCTTGAAGATGGTGGAGGGCAAGTCAAGCCCTTGAGGCTGTGACTTTCTCGGTGATGTAGGCCAAGGCCTCTTCTACTTGGTCGATCAAGATCAGACACAAGTCGCCGGTTGACAGACGTGAGAGCGCTGTGTCGATGGCGTTGAACTCGCCCTGTATGTCCTGGACATGCGTGGTGCGCGCAGCGCCTTGCAGGCCTTCGCGCAGCAAAGCAATCACTTCGCCGTCTTCTCGGCCGCGCTGGCAGGCGTCTTGGTATAGCAAGACTTCATCAAAGGCCTGGCCCAGAATTTTGGTCTGATCGCGGATGTCTTGGTCGCGCCGATCCCCAGCGCCGCTGATGACCACCATGCGTTTTTGAGCTGGCATGTTGTCCACCGCTTGAACCAGCGCCTGTATGGCATCCGGGTTGTGGCCGTAATCGGCAATGAGGGTGGCACCACGGTAGTCAAACACATTGAAGCGGCCAGGCACGCCCTGGATGTCGCTGATGAAGGTGGCCACGCCTTGCGCGATGGCCTCCCATGGCACGCCAACAGCCCAGGCTGCGCCGATGGAGGCCATGACGTTTTCGGTCTGGAAACCGATTTGGCCTTGCCGTGTGATCGGCACTTGAGACAGCGGAATACGGAAGACTTGTTTGCCTTTTTGGGCCACGATGTGGCCGTCTTCGGTGAACACCACACGTTTGCCCTGGGCGCGGTGTGTGGCCAGCACGGGCTGGTTGCCATCGAGTGCAAAAAAGGTGACATCGCCCGGGCAGTGGGGTGCCATGAAGGCCACTGCCGGATCGGCGGCATTGAGCACCGCCATGCCGTTTTGTGCCACGTTAAGAACGATCACCCGTTTGAGGACGGAGAGATCTTCCAGTGTCGTGATGTAGTTCAGGCCAAGGTGGTCACCGCCGCCCAGATTGGTCACGATGGCCACGTTGCAGCGGTCAAATGCCAGACCCTCGCGCAGCAGGCCACCACGTGCGGTCTCAAATACGGCCGCGTCCACATCGGGGTGCATCAGCACGTTGCGGGCGCTGCGCGGGCCACTGCAGTCGCCCGAGTCGGTCTGGCGGCCATTGACGTAAACGCCATCGGTGTTGGTCATGCCGACGCGCAGCCCCTGGGCTTTGAGCAGGTGTGCCGTCAGGCGAACGGTGGTGGTTTTGCCGTTGGTGCCGGTGACCGCAATCACGGGAATACGGCCTGTGGCACCGCCCGGAAACATCTGGTCGATCACGGCATTGCCCACGTCACGGCCCTTGCCGTAGGACGGGCTGATGTGCATGCGCAAACCCGGGGCAGCGTTGACTTCCACAATGCCGCCGTTTTGCTCTTCCAAGGGGCGCAGCACGGACTCGCAGACCACATCTACGCCGCAAATATCGAGGCCCACCATTTGGGCTGCTTCCACGACCCGCGAGGCCACTTCGGGGTGCACGTCGTCGGTCACATCCGTAGCACTGCCGCCAGTAGACAGGTTGGCGTTGTTGCGCAAAATCACGCGGCGACCTTTTTCGGGAACCGACTCGGGCTCCAGGTCTTGGGCGTGCAGGCGACCAATGGCGATGTCATCGAACCGGATTTTGGTCAGCGAGGTGGAGTGACCCGTGCCGCGGCGGGGGTCGGCGTTCACCAAGTCCACCAATTGACGCACCGTGTGCTTGCCGTCACCCACCACCAACGGGGGCTCACGCCGGGCCGCAGCGATCAGCTTGTTGCCCACCACCAGCAGGCGGTAATCGTGGCCGGGCAAGAACTTTTCAACCATGACGGTGCCATAGCGGACCGCCGTGGCATAGGCATTGTCGAAAGCCGTGCGTTCGGTGATGTTGACCGTGACGCCTTTGCCCTGGTTGCCATCCTGTGGTTTGACCACCACGGGCAGACCGATGTCCAATGCGATGGCCCAGGCTTCGTCTGGGGACTTTGCCGGGCGGCCCAAAGGAACGGGCACTCCCGCCGCATGCAGCAGTTTTTTGGTCAGATCTTTGTCTTGGGCAATGGATTCGGCGATCGCACTGGTGGAATCGATCTCTGCTGCCTGGATGCGTCGCTGCTGCGAGCCCCAGCCAAATTGCACCAAACTGCCATCTGTCAGGCGACGGAATGGAATGCCGCGAGCCACTGCCGCGTCCACGATCGAGCCTGTGGAGGGCCCTAAGCGAACGTCTTCGTCCAGTTCGTGGAGTTGAGCCAGCGCGTTTTCCAGGTCAAAGCCGTGGGAAGCCATGGCTGCATTGCACAGCTGCTCTGCCAGCTCAAGCGCAAGACGTCCCACCGACTCTTCAGAGTACTGCACAACGACTTGGTAGACGCCCGCTTCTTCGGTGGCCGTGGTCCGGCTGAAGGTCACAGGGCAGCCTGCGTGGGCTTGCAAGGCCAGCGTCACTTTTTCGAGTGCATGCGCCATGGAGGGAGATTGGCCCGGGCGGGTGCCCTCGATGGGGCCCACTTCGGGAAAGATACGGCGCAGGCGCTGTTCGATGGGGTGATTGGCAGCCAGGCTCCGCTCAGCCTCGGGGCAGGTCACGATGGCTTCAATGGCCGTGTGACGGCTCCATAAATTGGGGCCGCGCAGTGGGCGAATTCTTGACACTTCCATGAACCAGTATTCCAGTGATGCGGTAAGGCCGAAGGGCTCGTCGGGTGTTAGTGGGAGGTATTCTGGCCGAAGCTTTTGACGCCGGCACGGATCAAGTCCGTGCTGATGTCCAAAGCCCAGGCCACGCTGGCGGCGATCAGCATGTCGTCTGAGCTCAGCTTGCCGTCTTGCAATACACGCGCCACGGCGGGGCGTTTGGCTGACAGCACCAGCGACTCGCGCTGACCTTCGCTCAGGACCAGTTGCCCGTCCCGCCAGAATGCCACGCGGCCGCCTTCGGCCCGGTGCTTTGCCAGTGTCGTGTTGTTTTCGTCGTCGGCATAAAAGATCACGCTGCCATCACAGTAACTGGCGAGCTCTGCGACTTGCGCATCGCCCGCATTGAGAACAGCGGTGCCATGGGGCAAGACCACGTCGATTTGCGTTCGCACGTAAGTGGACATTTTTTCGTCACTGCCCGGATACAGGTCATCCAGACCTTGGGCCTTGGGCATGCGTGTGACCACGCCGACCTGGCAGCGGTCGTAGGGCAAACCTTCGGCCAACAAATGCCGAACATCACTCTCGAACACGGCCGTTTGAACAGAGCGGCTGATCAAAAGACGTTGGGCGTTGTCCCAATCCATGCCGCCCTGGCTTTGCAGTTGGCGCTGGTTCATGAACAAGCCATCCGCACAGGCCAGGCCGGTGTAAAGACCTTTGAGGTGCAGCAGCCAAGCGACCAGTTTGGCCGGGCGGGTGGTGTCGCCGTCGCCCATCATTCCCACCACCGGAATGCGGCCGGTTTCTGCGGTCTTGAACAAATGGTTGGCAATCGCTTGGCCCACTGGGCGGGGTTGCCCCACAGCCGGTTTGAGGTGCATCAGCAAACCGGGACCCGCATTGACTTCGACAATCGCACCCCCTTGAGCGGCCAATGGCTGGGAGATGTTTTGTGCCACCAGATCGACGCCAGCAATGTCCAAGCCCACCACGCGCGCGGCCAAAACCGCTTGCGCAGCGACTTCGGGGTGGACTTCATCGGTCACATCGAGGGCCATGTTGCCTGTGCGCATGATCAACACGTTGCGGCCTTTTTCGGGCACGCTGTCGGCCGTCAGGCCCTGGCGTTTGAGTTCCAGCACCGAAGTGGTGTGCTCATCGAGCCGAATGGTGTCAAGTGGAAAGTCTTCTTCTTCGCCACGGCGAGGGTCTGAGTTGATTTGCAACTCGATGAGCTCGGCCACGGTGTGCACGCCATCGCCCACCACGCTGGCTGTTTCTCCTTTGTTGGCGGCGGCCACTTGGTCTCCGACCACCAGCAGGCGGTGCTCTTCGCCCCGAATGAAGCTTTCCACAATGACTTCGCTGCCCTCTGCCAAGGCAATGTCGTAGGCTGCTTCGATGTCTTCCTGTTTGGAAAGTTCCAGAGAAACGCCACGGGCATGGTTGCCATCGGTAGGTTTAACGCACACGGGCAAACCAATGTCCTGCGCAGCAGCCCAGGCGGCCGCCGGGCTGTCCACGATTTGGCCGGAGGGCACGGGCACGCCACACATGCTGAGCAGTTGCTTGGTCAGGTCCTTGTCTTTGGAAATGCCTTCTGCGATGGCGCTGGTGCGGTCGGTTTCAGCTGTCCAAATTCTGCGCTGTTGTGCGCCGTGGCCCAGTTGCACCAGGTTGCCATCGTTCAGACGGATAGCGGGAATGCCTCTTTCGCCCGCCGCGTCCACGATGCTGGCCGTGCTGGGGCCAATGCACAGGCTGTCGACCATCTGCTTGAGACGGTTGATTTCAGCCTGCACGTCAAAGGGGTGGCCTTCAATGGCGGCCAAAATCAGGTCGCGGGCGGTTTCAAGGGCGCTTCGGCTGACGGCGTCATGGCGGGTGCGGATGACAACTTTGTAGACGCCCCGGGGACCGGCTTCGCGGGCTTTGCCAAAGCCGGTTTGCATACCGGCCTGGGTTTGCAGTTCCAGTGCCACGTGTTCAAGCACATGACCTGCCCAAGTGCCTTGTGCCAATCGTTGCAAAAAGCCGCCACGTTCACCCACGCTGCAGCGGTGCTCTATGAGACCTGGCAACATGGCCGTCAAACGTTCGTTGAAGCCTGGCAAGGTGTTGGAGGGTGCGTCTTCCAGGTCGCCGATGTCGATCAGCGCCTCCATGACAGGACGGTAAGTCCAAATGTTGGGCCCGCGCAAATGCGTCATGCGCAGAAATTGGATGTTTTTGGCGTTCATGCGTGAAAAGGGCGGCTATACAATGACCGGCCCATCATGGCGCTGGTGGATTGCTCTGGATTTTTGGAAATACATGGGCAGTTCGGTTGCAGTCGTGGGCGACATCAATGGTTGTTTTTTTGTCTCGTCGGCCGCCATGGTCGTTCGAGTCGCTTCCGGTTCATCTTTCAATGACATCAACTTCCTCTTTGGCCACTGCATCCCGTCAGGTTTTGCCTGACGCTTGGCAGGTTGAAGTCCATTCTTGTTTGCAACCAGATGAAAACGCAACAGCCTGGCTGGAGGTTGACCTTGACAGCAGCTTGCGATTTACCAAAAGTGCCATCATTTTGACCGATCGGCGGGTCTTATCCCGGCTCGAAGGCGAAAAAAACTGGACCAATTGGGCTTTGCAGCCGGGTTTGGTCCTGAAACTCACGGACCATGCTGGTGTGGGCTGTTTGACCATGAGCAGCGCTGCAGGTCAGTTGGCGGTGTGGCGTTTCACCTTGGGCTTGCAGGCCGCTGTGGCCCGATGGGTCGCACAGTTCGAAAGCCAATTGGCCCAAAGTGTCAGCGCCGAACAGGGGCGCCCCCTTCAAAGCGTGCTGTCAGGTTCTGTCTGCCCGGTCTGTCAGACGGTCATGAGCGAAGAAGACGAAGACTGCCCCAGCTGCGGCCGGGAGGATCTGGCCCCGCCTTCGACTTGGACACTGTTCAAGCTTTGGCGCTTTGCCCGTCCCTACCAACGCTCGCTTTTGGCCGGCTTTTTACTCACCTTGGCGGCCACCGCCGCCACCTTGGTGCCGCCTTATCTGACCATGCCCTTGATGGATGACATTCTCATCCCCTACCAAAACGGCAAGGACATCGATCCTGGTCTGGTATCGCTTTATTTGCTGGGTTTGCTCGGTTCGGCACTGCTGGCCTGGGGCCTGGGCTGGGCCAAGACCTACATTCTGGCCTTGGTGTCCGAGCGTATCGGCTCCGATTTGCGCACCACCACCTATGAGCATTTGCTCAAGCTCTCGCTGGAGTATTTTGGTGGGCGCCGCACGGGCGATTTGATCGCCCGCATCGGCAGCGAAACCGACCGCATCAACGTGTTCTTGTCACTGCATCTGCTGGACTTTGCCACCGACGTGCTGATGATTTTGATGACGGCCGTCATCTTGTTCACCATCAACCCGACCTTGGCGCTGGTGACCTTGTTGCCGCTGCCCTTTATTGGCTGGTTGATCCATGTGGTGCGTGAAAGACTGCGTACCGGCTTTGAAAAAATTGACCGCGTCTGGGCTGAGGTGACCAATGTGCTGACCGACACCATCCCCGGCATCCGGGTGGTGAAAGCCTTTGCGCAGGAAGACCGCGAAGCCCAGCGTTTCAAGGACGCCAATAAGCACAACCTGCAGGTCAACGACCGGCTCAACCGCGTCTGGTCGCTGTTCTCGCCCACCGTGACGCTGATGACCGAAATCGGCTTGCTGGTGGTCTGGGGTTTTGGCATTTGGCTGGTGTCAGACGACCAGATCACGGTCGGTGTGTTGACCGCGTTTTTGGCCTATATCGGACGCTTTTACAGCCGACTGGATGCCATGAGCCGGATTGTCTCGAACACCCAAAAAGCAGCAGCTGGGGCCAAGCGGATTTTTGACATTCTCGACCATGTCTCCAGCGTGCCAGAGGCGGTCAACCCTGTGGCTTTGTCGCCCCAGGTGCAAGGTCGTATCACGGTGCGAGATGCGGGCTTTCGCTATGGCAACCGCGCGGTGATTCGCCAGCTCAACCTCGACATCCAGCCTGGCCAGATGATCGGTTTGGTGGGCCACAGTGGATCGGGCAAGAGCACGTTGGTCAACTTAATCTGCCGCTTTTATGACCTGAGTGATGGCGTCATCGAGCTCGATGGCACCGATATTCGCCAGCTCAAGGTGGCCGACTACCGCCGCCAGATTGGCCTGGTGCTGCAAGAGCCGTTTTTGTTCTTCGGCACGATTGCCGACAACATCGCTTACGGCAAACCCGAGGCAACCCGTGAAGAAATTGTGGCAGCTGCCCGCGCGGCGCATGCCCACGAGTTCATCTTGCGAATGCCGCAAGGCTACGACTCGCTGGTGGGTGAGCGCGGCCAGGGCCTGTCGGGTGGTGAGCGCCAGCGCATCTCGATTGCCCGCGCCTTGTTGATCAACCCGCGCATCCTGATCTTGGACGAGGCCACCTCGGCGGTGGACACCGAGACCGAAAAGGAAATTCAGCGTGCACTGGACAACTTGGTTCGTGGCCGCACCACCATCGCCATCGCGCACCGTTTGTCTACTTTGCGCAAAGCCGATCGTCTGGTCGTCATGGACAAAGGCGTGGTGGTCGAAGAGGGCACGCACGATGCGCTCATTGAAGCGCAAGGGGCTTACTGGCGCTTGTACGAAGCGCAGCAGCGCCAGGCCGAGGCTGAAGCGGTGCTGGGTGGCAGCGACGAGGACAAGAAGGTGAGCGCATGAACCCCTTTGATTTGCAACGTGACGCCTTTGGCCGCTGGGTGCTGCAGATGCCCGATGGTACGCGCCACACCTCGGTGAGCGCCTTGCGGGCTTACCCAGTGTCTGCCCCAGACGAAGGGGTGGCGCTCATGGACGTTGATGGGCACGAGATCTTTTGGATCGATTCCCTGACCCAGCTGGCGCCAGCTTTGTATTCGCAGGTCATTCAAGCCCTGAACGAGCGGGAGTTCTTACCCGAGATCCTTCAGTTGACCGATGTCAGCAGTTTTGCCACGCCCAGCACTTGGTCGGTTCTTACCGACCGGGGCAGCACGCAGTTTTTGCTCAAGGGGGAAGAAGACATCCGGCGTTTGACAGGCACGGTGCTGCTGATCAACGACGCCAATGGGGTGCAGTTCATGATCCGTGACTTGGCGGCCATGGACAAGCATTCGCGCAAATTTTTGGACCGTTTTCTCTGAGCGGTCTCAAAGGGGCCAGACCGAGCCCTGCTCGGGCACCAGGGCCCGCCATTTGATCTCGTGCTCGATGCGCTGGCGCAGCATGTCGGACGCTTCGCGTTCGCCGTGGACCACATACACCTGCCCTGGAGCGCTGGGCATTTTGTGCAGCCAACTCAGCAGCTGGTTGGCGTCGGCATGGGCCGAGGCCGATTCGATTTGCGCCACCTCGGCGCGGACCGCCACGTCCTGAGCATGAATGCGGATGGTGTTGCGGCCACTGGCCAAGGCTGCCCCGCGTGTGCCTGGGGCCTGATAACCCGTCAAGATGATCATGTTGCGGTGGTCTCCGGCGTATTGCGCCAGATGGTGCAGCACACGCCCGCCAGTGGCCATGCCGCTGGCTGCCAAAATCACCATGGGGCCGTGTCGCCGCACCAATGATTTGGACTGCTCCGGTGTTTCCAACATGGTGGCCACATGGTCCATGTTGCGCACTTCCTGGGCGTTCAGGCGGTGTTCCCCGGGGTGGCGCTCAAACAAAGCGGTGGTGTGGATCGCCATCGGACTGTCCAGAAAAATCGGCAAACCTCTGGGAATCTCCCCAGCAGCCTTGAGCTGCGCAATGGTGTGCAGCACAGCCTGCGCGCGTCCCACGGCAAACACCGGCACCACGGCCACGCCCCCACGCGCCGCCAATTTTTTCAGGAGCGGCCCGAGTTCCTCGAACAACTTTTCCTTGGGGTGTTGGCGGTCGCCATAGGTCGATTCGATCAGCACCGTGTCGGCCTGAGGCGGCGGCTCGGGCGGGTTCATCAGCGGGTCGTCGGGGCGGCCCAGATCGCCCGAAAAAAGGATGCGTCGCCCACCCACATCCAGCAGCAAACTCGCCGCACCCAAGATGTGACCTGCGGGCTGAAAGCGGGCCTTCCAGCCGCGAATCGGCTCGAACCACTGAGCTTGATGCTCAGCGTGCAATTGTTTGAGGCTCTGGATGGCCTCTTGCTTGGTGTACAGCGGCAGGGCTGGCGCATGTTTGGAAAAGCCGTGCCGGTTGGCAAAAAATGCGTCTTCTTCCTGGATGTGCCCGCTGTCAGGCAGCAAGATGCTGGCCAAATCGCAGGTGGCCGAAGTGGCGTGCACTCGGCCCCGAAAACCGTTTTTGACCAGTAAAGGCAAGTACCCGCTGTGGTCCAGGTGCGCATGCGTCAGCACCACCGCATCGATGTGCGCCGGGTTGGCAGGCAGTGGGTTCCAGTTGCGCAGGCGCAGTTGTTTGTAGCCCTGAAACAGCCCGCAATCGACCAGCATCCTTTTCTGGTTGTGCTCGATCAGGTACTTGGAGCCGGTGACGGTGTCGGCTCCGCCGAGGAAGGTGATGGTGGCGCTCATGCACCCATGTTCACGGCATTGGCTGGCGCAGGGTTTGACTTGGGTCAACGAATGAACCGACCTGCCAATTTATCCCGAAGTGCGAGAGGGGCTGCGGCGGG
>JBIKSF010000144.1:0-3893 GCA_044348785.1 Limnohabitans sp. | reverse complement strand
GAGTCACGGGCTTCGTCGAGCATGCGCTCGACCAGGCCGAGCAGTTCTTCTTCCTTGAAGGGCTTCTGTATGAAGTCCATCGCACCTTTTTTCATGGTGTTCACCGCCATGGGCACGTCGCCGTGGCCGGTGATGAACACGATGGGCAGAGGAGATTTGCGCTCGATCAGGCGGTCTTGCAGTTCCAGTCCAGTCATGCCGCCCATGCGGATGTCGGCAATGAGGCAGGCCACTTCGCGAGGGTCGTAGCGGCTGATGAAGGATTCTGCACTGTCAAAACAGCGCACCCGATAGTCCTTGCCTTCGAGCAGCCATTGCAAGGAATCACGCACTGCTTCGTCGTCATCGACGACGTAAACAGTGCCTTTTTTGGGAATCAAGCTCATTCATTTACCCCGTGGGTTGTTATGTGGTCAAAGCGGCTTCGACTGGAATCCAGAAGGAGAACCGGCAACCGGTCACCTCGCCGGCATTGTAGAGGTTCTCTGAAACGATCCTGCCCTGGTGGGATTCGATGATGCTGCGGCACAAATTCAAACCAATCCCCATGCCTTCGACCTTGGTGGAGAAAAACGCCTCATAGACCCGCTCGGTGTCTTCCGGTGGCAAACCCTGCCCAGTATCCGT
This sequence comes from Limnohabitans sp., assembly GCA_044348785.1. Taxonomy (GTDB): domain Bacteria; phylum Pseudomonadota; class Gammaproteobacteria; order Burkholderiales; family Burkholderiaceae_C; genus Limnohabitans_A. The sequence continues at coordinate 3,266 of JBIKSF010000144.1, read as the reverse complement.
CACCGAGAACTCCACGACGGCCTGGTTATTGATCTCTTTGGGCACGATGCGCAGTTCCACCTGTCGCAAGCCCAATGGTCGGTTGGCGTTGTCAATCGATTCGGCCGCATTTTTCATCAGGTTGATCAGCACCTGTTCGATCAGGATCGGGTCCACCATTAGCTGGGGCAGTCGAGCGGCCACATGGTGGGTCAGGCGAACGTTGCGTCGGCGCATCTCGATCTCGGCCAATTCCAGCGATTCGCTGACCATGGCCGATACATCCGACAGTGTTCGGTTGGGCTCGCTGCGCTTGACGAAGCTGCGGATGCGCAAAATGATTTGCCCCGCACGCTGGGCCTGCCGGGCGGTTTTGTCCAGCGCAGACAACAGGTCCTCTTCCTTGACCTGTTGCGACTTGATGCGCGAGATCATGCCGCTGCAGTAATTGCTGATGGCCGTGAGCGGCTGGTTCAACTCGTGCGCCACGCTCGAGGCCATCTCGCCCATGGTGATCAGTCGGCTGGCGTTCTGGGCGCGTTCGGCTTGCTGGGCCGCCAGTTCTTCGGCCTGGCGGCGAGGGGTGATGTCGCTGGCAATCACCATTTGCGCCAGTCGACCGTCTGCCCAATTGATGTAGCGCGAGCGCACCTCCAGCCATTTGCCCAATTCGGCGACGTAGATTTCTGAGTTTTCGGATTTGGCAACGGTCAGACTTTCTGTGGGCAAGCCTGCCATTTCGTCCACATGGTCCATCTCGTCTGTGGTGTCGCTGTCGGTGGCACCTGCTTGTTGAACCAGCCGCAAATGGCCTTCTGTATTTTGGCCAAACCACAATCTGTAGAGTTTGTTGGCAAACAGCAGCTCCTGGCTGCCCAGAGGGGCCACCGAGACCGAGGCGTCCAGCGCTTCAAGCACGATGGTGAAGCGCTCGTGCGAACTGGCCAATTGCTCCCGAATCCGATTGGGCTCGGTGATGTCTGTCATCGAAGTCATCCAGCCGGTTTGCTTGCCCGTGGCATCGATCAGTGGCGAAACGTACATGCGCGCATCAAACAACTGACCGTTTTTGCGTTTCACCCGCACCTGAAAGCCGCCTGCCGAGTGTTGCCCGCTGATTTCTTCTTCCAGCCGCTTCATCAGCAGCTCCCGGTCTTGATCGGGCCAATAAGGAAATGGCGCCACAGCACCCACAAGGTCGGCTTCGCTCCAACCGGTCATCTGACAAAAGGCGGGGTTGACGTAGGTGATGCGGCCGCGCAAATCCAGGGCGCGCATGCCCGTGAGCATCGAGTTCTCCATGGCTCGGCGGAAATTGGTTTCGGCAACGAGTGCTTTTTGGGCTTGAATGCGCCTGCGCGTATGCCGCCAATTGCCGATCAGCATCCAGGCGGTCATCACACTCAGAACACCGACCAACCAGAACAAGCCGCCACCGACCAAGCCTTGCGAAGTGCGCCAGGCCTGGGCACGCAAAATCAAATCATTGCCGACCGGGGAGACCGGTACTTCGTAATCGTTGTTCGGTTTGTCGCTGCCAGGCAGCAAACTCCACAAAGCGATTCGCCCCGGTATGGTCTGACCCGCCAGCAAATGGCCTTTGCCGTCTTGCAGGGCTACTGCGTACTTGGCCAACACTTCGGTTGGAATGCCATACCGAAGAAGGCCTTCCATGGCGTATTCGGCCAGGATCACGCCACTGAACCGACCTTGGTCGTTGCTCAGGGGCGTGTGCAACTGCAAAACTGCCAACTGAGCATCTTTGTCTTCATCGCTATTGACCTGACCATAAATGGGCTGCATCAAGTCACGGGCCAAGCTGAAATGGCTCTCAGTCTCGCCCACCTTGAGCACCGTGCCCGCACGCATCTGTTGGCTGGGTGAAATGCTGGAGACGCTTTGGTTGGCCATGATGCGTCTGCGGTCATCAATCCAAGTCAAAGACACAAATTCAGGGTATTGCTGCACCAAGGCTTCGGCACGGGACAAAAACTGGTCGGTGCGGATTTCCTTGTTTGAAACATCCCTGGCCAGGCGCATGACCTGTTCTTGCCGTTCCAGCAAACGCAGGCGAAGCCGCTGTTGAGCGTATTCCACATCGCGTTTGATGGCTTCCTGTTCCCGCTCGATCTCTTCGACCCTCAGGTACCAAAATGCACTGGCGATAGCGGCCAAAAAAAGCACCACAGCGACCACGGGTGCCAGATTGGCATACCGGTCTTGTCTGTTTGGGGATTGGCGATGCCACCATGTGCGCCACCATGCCCATGGTCCGACTTGTTTGACGACCGAGGCTGCTTTGTTCAATTCCATCCCCTGAGTTTAGGGGACAAGGCATGAGAGATGGCACCGGACTCGTGATTCACAGCATCTGAAAATTGTCATTATTTTTCACAATGCAAAAACAATAAGCACGATTTGAAATAATAAATAAAATATGTGAAAATTCGGCCATCATTGGTCAACAACACAAACAGGAGACACGCATGACAGCGGCAACACCACAACAACCGGGCCGTGACCTGGATGCACAGGAAACCCGTGAATGGATGGACGCCCTGTCCGCCGTGATCGAGAAATCGGGTCCTGAGCGTGCCCACTTTTTGCTCGAAGAGCTGCTCGAAGAAGCCCGCCAGCACAGCATCGATTTGCCGTTTTCGGCCACCACCGGCTACGTCAATACCATTGAGCCGCAAGAAGAAGAGCGCTCGCCCGGCAACCTGGAAATCGAAGAGCGCCTGCGTGCCTACATGCGCTGGAACGCCATGGCCATGGTCGTCAAGGCCAACCGACATAACCCCGAAGACGGCGGTGATTTGGGTGGCCACATTGGCTCCTTCGCCTCTTTGGCCAGTTTGTTTGGTGCTGGTTTCAACCATTTCTGGCACGCAGAGAGCGCCGAGCCTGGAAAAGAACACGGTGGTGATTGCCTCTACATCCAAGGCCACGTATCGCCTGGCGTCTATGCCCGCGCCTACTTGGAAGGCCGCTTGACCGAAGAGCAGTTGCTCAACTTCCGCCAAGAGGTCGACGGTAAGGGTTTGTCCAGTTACCCACACCCCAAGTTGATGCCAGAGTTCTGGCAATTCCCCACGGTGTCCATGGGCCTGGGCCCTTTGATGGCGATTTACCAGGCGCGCTTTTTGAAGTACCTGCACGCCCGTGGCATTGCCAACACCGAAAACCGCAAGGTCTGGGTCTTCTGCGGCGACGGCGAGATGGACGAAGTTGAATCCTTGGGCGCCATCGGCTTGGCCGCCCGCGAGAACCTCGACAACTTGGTCTTC
>JBIKSF010000143.1:0-3907 GCA_044348785.1 Limnohabitans sp. | reverse complement strand
AGCTTGGACGCGTTGCCCATGCCACGCCGACCGCTGGCCAGTATTTGGGGGTCAAGGCTGGCCAAGTTGACCAGCTTCATGGCCACTGCGCTGGCGGTGCGCCCAATCCACTGCGACAACTGCACGATGCGCGGCTGGTTGCGGTGCAGCTGTCCAAATGGCAGTTGCAGGTAAATGTGAAACGCCGCCAGCGTTTCGCTGCGTGTCCAGTCGGTGGATCGTGCCATCTTGTGTTCTCCCTGACCGCAGATGTTAGCGGTCGTCGGGCCACGGGATCGGTTTGGCTTGTCTGCGTAAATCGTTGGGACGGGTGTTTTGCCGGAAGGTGTCGGGCGGCCTGAAGCATTCTTCGGGCGTCACCATGTAGACCGTCCAATCGCCGTACAGCTTGCCGCCAAAGCACAAAAGGTCGCCGTCGAGTTGCAGTTCCAAAAACGTGTCGTTGCTGCCGGTGAGCAAGTGGGCATCGCTCAGGCTGGTGAACTCGACATTCATGCTGCAAGCGTAGGTGGTGTGTACGTGTTTGAGCGGGCCAAGGGCGGGGCCATCAAAACCCCAGCCGTTCATCGTTTCATGAGGCGAATCGCGGCCATGGAACAAGCCCAAATACATGCCGGGTTTTTGGGGCCGAATGCCGTAAACGGGTGCTTGGGCTTTTGCGGTGTCTGTGTCTGTGTTCATGTGGCCTCCTTGTGAAAGAAGCCACCAGATTAAAGACGCGGGGTGAGCTTGTGTACCAGGGCTTTGCCTGGGTCAGTCCACCGCCATCACCCCCCGCAGCCCAACCCCATAACTGGCAAACCCCTGCTCAGCCCAGCGCGCGCTGCTGTCAATGTTGTCGTGTTGGTGGCCGTGCACCGTCATGCGCACGCCCATGCGGCGGGCCAGTTCGTCCAGCGGCGCAAAGCCGTGCTCGTGGTAACCGGGCGCTTCGTGGGTGATCAAGATATCAGCCTGCAGCGCGGCCAGTTGTTCGACTTCATCGGGGTAGATGGTGGACCAGTGCTTGAGGTGCACGCTGCCTTGCCAGCGGTCTTGGCGCGGGGTTTTGCTGGCGTGTTCTTCGCGGTTGCGAAACTTGGGGGCTTGTCGGTCTTTGGGGTACCACACCGCACCCCGAAACACGCCGCCCAGCCCGCCAATGCGCGTGCCGCAAGGCAGCGTGACCACGCGGCCATGGATGTTGCGCTCGGCCAGTTCGCTCTGCCAAACATGGGCAAAGTTGCCCTCGTGGTCGGTGTCGTGGTTGCCGTGGATGTACCAGACGCGTTCGCGGATGGCCGCCAGCTCAATGTGCAGCGGGCGTGCGGGCTCCAGGTCGCCCAGCAAGATGACTGCGCGGGCATCGGTTTGCAGCGCGGCATCGATGATGTGCTGCCACTGGCCGTGCGGGTCGCCGCAAAAGAGGATGGGGCCGTTCATGTGTGCGCCGCTGTCAGTCAGTGCTGAACTGTCCAGGGGTTGATGACGGTGACACCTGCCGCTTCAAACGGGCTGGCATCGCGCGTGGCCACCATGAAGCCATGGCGCTTGGCGGTGGCGGCGATGTAACCGTCAGCATTCGAGATAGCTTTGCCTTGGGCGCGTGCTGCCGAAAGGATTTCGGCATAGGTTTGCGATGCGGCAGCGTCAAAAGGCAGGATTCGGTCAGCAAACAAAGGCAGGATGCGTTGCTCCAGGCCCAGGTGCAGGGTTTCTTGGCGTTTGCCCGTTGGCAGTGCCGCGATGCCAAAGCGCAATTCGGCCAGGCTGATGGCGGACAGGTAAAGGGTGTCGATGGATTGCGCGTCGATCCACGCCAAAACACCTGCGTCCGCCGACAGCTTCAGTGGCTCTGAGATGACGTTGGTGTCGAGCAAGATCATTCAAACCTCATGGGCTCAGCGGGTGTTTTGTCGCGCTCAAGATTCAAGTCAAAGCCACCAGCTTGTTGGCCAATTTCTGCCAGCAGCGATCCCAGTTGGACGCGCCCCGCTGGGCGTGCGGCTTGTTCCAGAATGGCGCGCACTTCGGCCTCTGTGCTGCGCCCCGCCAATGAGGCGCGCAGGCGAAGGGCTCTGTGGGTTTCTTCGGGCAAGTTGCGGATGGTGATGGATGACATGGCAGGGTCTCCTGAAGCAAGGTGAGAATGATATCAAAAACCTGTTTCTGATATCAATTTCTGATTTGAGGACAGAAAGCTCAATTGAACCGGGCATGCCTTCGAAAGGGTCTCGCCCGTGCGTTGGCGTATGGCCATGCGTGCTGCGGGTTCAGGTGGGGTTGAGCAATTCGAGCATGCCTTGCAAGCCAATGGCCTGTGCGCCTTGTCGCAGGCTGAAACGCTCATTACCCGGGTAGACCACGTAGCGCTGGGTGATGCCCAGATCGTCACACGCTTGTTTGAACCCTCGCTCGGGGGATGGCGCACTGGATCGTTTGACCTCGATCGCGATGTCGGGTTGCCCGCCGCGTTCAAACAGCAGGTCAATTTCTGCACCATCGTGGGTGCGATAAAAGTAGGGTTTGAGCGATGGGCCTGCTTGCGTGATCAGTGTTTCCAACACAAAGCCCTCGTAGCTGGCTCCTGCAACGGGGTGACCCAGCACATCGTTTTCATCTTTCAGGCCCAGCAAGGCATGCACCAAGCCGCTGTCGCGAACAAACACTTTGGGCGTCTTGACCAAGCGTTTGCCCACATTGGCAAACCAGGGTTGAAGTCGGCGCACCAAGTGCAGGTCGGTGAGCAGGTCGATGTAGCGGCCTACGGTCGGTGCACTGACACCCAGGCTGGCTGCCAATTGCGCTTGATTGATTTGGCCGCCTTGTTGGTGCGCCAGCATGGTCCACAGGCGGCCCAATGTTTCGGCAGGCATCCGGGGGGCAAACATGGGCACGTCACGTTCTAAATAAGAGCGGATGAAGTCTTGCCGCCATGCCATGCTGTGTGCATCGTCTTGCGCCAGCAAACTGTCTGGAAAGCCGCCCCGGTTCCACAGGACAGATTCAGACAGACCCGCAGGGATGGCTTCGCTCAAATTGATGGCATGCATGTCCAGATAGGCCACGCGACCGGCCAGGGTTTCGGAAGATTGCTGCATCAGTTCCATAGCGGCCGAGCCCAAGAGCAAAAAATGGCCGTAACGCTGACCAGCTGCGCGTCTTTCGTCAATGAGCCCGCGAAGGACGGCAAAAAGTTCTGGCACGCGGTGGATTTCATCGATGACGACGAGTTTTGGGGCTTGTGCCCTCAAATAGGTTTCGGGGTCTTCCAAGCGGCGGCGATCTGAGGGAAGTTCCAGATCCAGGTACACCGCGCCCTGGGGCCAATCGGCCGCAAGTTGACGCGCAAGCGTGGTTTTCCCCACCTGACGGGGCCCGAGCAATACCGCAGCGGGCACGCCGGAGCTGAGCCTTTGGTGGACAATGGAGGCGATTTGTCGATTAATCATTCCCGTAAATCATACATCAGATGTTTGATTTACGGGGTTAATTTATTTTGGCGATGGCGTGAGACACGCTAGCATTGATCCAAACACCTGTATTTCTACCCATGAACCCCATCGCCATCATCGACTTCGAAACCACCGGGATCTCTCCCAACATGGGCGACCGCGCCACCGAGGTGGCCATCGTCATGCTCGAAGGCGGGCAAGTGGTGGACCGCTACCAAAGCCTGATGAATGCCGGGGTGCGGGTGAACAGCTTCATCGCCCAGCTCACGGGCATCACCAATGAGATGGTGCAGGCCGCGCCCCCAGCCGAGCAGGTGATGCGCGAGGCAGCGCGCTTTGTGGCGGGCAGGCCGATGGTGGCGCACAACGCGGCCTTTGACAAAAAGTTCTGGCAGGCCGAGTTGGCGCGTTGCGGCCAAGAAGGCTCGCACGCCTTTGCCTGCACTTTGCTGCTCTCGCGCCGCCTTTACCCG
>JBIKSF010000005.1:0-42352 GCA_044348785.1 Limnohabitans sp. | reverse complement strand
CTTGAAGGCCCATATGAAGAACATGAACGTGTTCGACGTGAAAACCCTCAAGGCCAAAGGCGGCAAAGACAAGGAAACCGGCTACGACTTCACCGGTGATTATTTTGGTTTGCCATGGCCTTGCTACGGCACGCCCGAGCTCAAGCATCCCGGTTCGCCCAACCTGTACGACACCTCCAAGCACGTCATGGACGGCGGCGGTAACTTCCGCGCCAACTTTGGTGTGGAACGCGAAGGCAAGAGCCTGTTGGCCGAAGACGGTTCGCACTCCATGGGCGCGGACATCACCACCGGCTATCCTGAACTTGACCACATCTTGCTCAAGAAACTGGGCTGGTGGGACGAGCTGACCGAGGCCGAAAAAACCAAGGCCGAAGGCAAAAACTGGAAGACCGATTCGTCGGGCGGCATGATCCGCGTGTTCATGAAAGGCCATGGTTGCCACCCCTTCGGCAATGCCAAGGCGCGTGCCGTGGTCTGGAACTTCCCCGATCCGATCCCGCAGCACCGCGAGCCTTTGTACGGCACACGTCCGGACTTGATGGCCAAGTACCCCACGCACGACGACCGCAAGGCCTTCTGGCGTCTGCCCACCCTGTACAAAACCGTGCAGGACAAGAACATCGCCGACAAAGCCCATGAGAAGTACCCACTCATCCTGACCTCGGGTCGTTTGGTTGAATACGAAGGCGGCGGCGAAGAAACCCGTTCCAATCCTTGGTTGGCCGAGTTGCAGCAAGAAGCCTATGTCGAGATCAACCCCAAAACGGCGGCAGATCGCGGTATTCGGGACGGCGACCGCGTCTGGCTGTTGGGCGCCACCGGTGCACGCTTGGACGTGCAAGCCTTGGTGACCGAGCGTGTGGATGCCAGCACCGTCTGGATGCCTTTCCACTTCTCGGGACGTTGGCAAGGTGCCGACATGTTGGCGCATTACCCCAAAGGTGCCGCGCCCATTGTGCGCGGCGAGGCGGTCAACACCGCCACCACCTACGGTTATGACAGCGTCACCATGATGCAAGAGTCCAAGACCACCATCTGCAACATCGAAAAAGCCTAAGCGCCCCAGGAGAACACGATGGCACGAATGAAATTTATCTGCGATGCAGAGCGCTGCATCGAATGCAACGGCTGCGTCACCGCTTGCAAAAACGAACACGAAGTCCCATGGGGCGTGAACCGCCGCCGTGTGGTCACCTTGAACGACGGCGTACCTGGTGAGAAGTCGATTTCGGTGGCTTGCATGCACTGCTCCGACGCGCCTTGCATGGCCGTTTGCCCCGTCAACTGCTTTTACAAAACAGACGAAGGTGTCGTGTTGCACGACAAGGACATCTGCATTGGCTGCGGTTACTGCTCTTATGCCTGCCCGTTTGGCGCACCACAGTTCCCGTCCAACGGCACTTTTGGCTTGCGCGGCAAGATGGACAAGTGCACCTTCTGCGCCGGTGGCCCAGAAGAGCACGGCAGCCAGTCCGAGTTCGAGAAATACGGTCGCAACCGTTTGGCCGAGGGCAAGTTGCCCGCTTGTGCCGAAATGTGCTCGACCAAGGCGCTGCTCGCTGGTGATGGCGACGTGATCACAGACATTTTGCGCGGCCGTGTGATCAGCCGTGGTACCGGTGCAGAAGTTTGGGGCTGGGGCACCGCTTACGGCAACCAGGCCAAACCCGCCAAACAAGGAGCCTGAACATGAAAGCAGCTTTCATTTTTTGCAGCGCCATTTTGTTGGTGGCTTGTGGTGAAAAACCGCAAGATGTCAAAGGTGTGCGCACCGACAAGCCGCCTTACAGCGGCACCGGTGTGGCTCCTTTCACAGAACCTGGCTGGAAAGCCGGCGACAAAGACGGCTGGGCTAACCACCTCAAAGCCCGTGCCACTTACGGCCAAAACGACCACGTCCGCGCACCCAAGTGAGCGCCAAGGAGAAGTTCATGCGCCGCATGTTATTGACTTTTGGGCTCGCCATGGCGGCGTTGGGCGTTTGCGCTCAGACGCCAGCTCCGGCTTCGCCCGCGCCCGCTGCCAAGACTGAAACCAGTCTTGGCGTGAAAAGCGCCAACGTCTTTCAATTGGCACCCGGCGCTGATGCCGATGCCAACTACAAAGACCAAACCAACGCTGAGCGTGGCCAAGTTCAGCCCGGCAACAACGCGCCCATGTGGCGTGCGGTGGGCCAAGGCGTCAACGGTTACACCAGCTTGCCCAAAAGCCAAGCGCCCGAAGCCGGCAACCTGATCCAGCCCTTTGTGCAGTACCCCGGTTCGCGCCTGGCCTCGGCCGGTGAGTCGTGGCGTCAGGTGCGCAACAACATCATCATTCCTTATGGCGCAGCCTTGTTGCTGATTGCCGTGGGTGCGATGGCGCTGTTTTATTTCAGCAAAGGCACGCTTGAATTGCACGGCCAAGAAACCGGGCGCAAGATCGAGCGTTTCACGCCGTTTGAGCGATCGGCCCACTGGGCCAATGCCATCGCGTTTTGCGCACTCGCCATCTCAGGCATCGTCATGGCCTACGGCAAGTTCTTCTTGCTGCCCATCATTGGCAGCACTTTGTTTGGCTGGTTGTCATTTGCGTTGAAGAACATCCACAACTTTGCAGGCCCGCTCTTTGCCGTGTCCTTGGTGATCGTGTTCGTCACTTTCCTGAAAGACAACCTGCCCTCCAAGGATGACCTGGTGTGGCTTGCCAAAGGCGGCGGCTTGTTCTCCGGCACCGAAGTGCCTTCGCACCGCTTCAATGCCGGTGAAAAGGTCGTGTTTTGGGGCGGTGTGTTGTTCCTCGGTTTGATCGTGGTGGGTTCCGGCTTGGTGCTGGACATGCTCATCCCCGGTCTGATCTACGAACGCGGCACCATGCAAATTGCAGCCATGATCCACGGCGTGGCCGCATTGTTCATGATGGCCATGTTCATTGGTCACATTTACATGGGCACGATCGGCATGCGCGGCGCCTACAAAGCCATGCGCGAAGGCTATGTGGACGAAACTTGGGCCAAAGAGCATCACGAACTTTGGTACAACGACGTCAAGTCCGGCAAGATCCCCGCGCAGCGCTCTGTGCCTGCATCGGATGCAGCTGCAACACCCGCTAAAACGGCTTCGGTTTGAGCCAGGAGAACTCCATGAAAAAATACCTGCTTGTCATGTCTGCGCTGGCCATCAGCTTTGGTGCCATGGCCAAATTGCCCGCCTTGAGCGACGAGGCCAAAGCCAAAGCCGCCGAAGCCGCTGCCAAAACAGCGCACGGCAACAAAGTGGCCGACTTCCAGCTGTGCAAGTCACGCGAAAAAGTGGCTGCGCACTATTACAAAACCAACGGCAAAGGCAAAGCTGCACCCACAGCCACGCCAGCTTGTGTGGACCCAGGCGCTTACAAGCCTGCCGAAACCACGGCTGCAGCGCCTGCTGCCGCACCCGCTGGTGCCAAGCCCGCGGCAGCACCTGCCAAAAAAGGCTGATCCTTTTTTCTGCGTCTCTGCAAAATCCCCCGTCGGCAACGGCGGGGGATTTTTACGTTAGGCTCAAGCCATGTCTGTTGTTCTGAACGCTCCCGTTGCCGCACCGGCCCCGCCCAAGCCCCACATCACCCGAGCGCGTGCGCCCCTCACGCGCACAGTGCCCGTGCATAACGAATTCGGTGAAGTCTCCGAGACCCAAATCCCCGCCGAGCGCGCGCTCACCATCTACCTGGACAAAAAAGAACTCGTGACCCTGATGACGCTGGGCGCCGAGCCCGAGTGGTTGGTGCTGGGCTTCTTGCGCAACCAACGCCTCATCGACTCGGTGGACCAGATCGAATCCATCACGGTGGACTGGACGATTGGCGAAGGCGAAGTGGGCGAGCCCGGCGTGGCTGCTGTCAAAACCCGCGCCAACGCCCAGGTGGTCATCGAACGCAGCGCCGATCGGGTGGTCACCACCGGTTGCGGTCAAGGCAGCGTGTTTGGCGATTTGATGGCACACATCGATGAGATCGAGTTGCCGCCCGCCCAAATCACGCAAGGCCAGCTCTACGGTTTGGTCAACGCCATTCGCTTGCAAGAAACCACCTACAAATCGTCCGGCTCGGTGCATGGCTGCGCCTTGTTTCAGGGCGACGAGATGCTCATGTTCGTCGAAGACGTGGGCCGCCACAACGCGGTGGACACCATTGCTGGCTGGATGTGGATGAACGACATCGACGGGGAAGACAAAGTGTTCTACACCACCGGCCGTTTAACCAGCGAGATGGTCATCAAGTCCGCGCAAATGGGTGTGCCCGTGGTCGTCTCGCGCAGCGGCATCACCCAAATGGGCCTGGATGTCGCCAAGCGCCTGGGCCTGTGCGCCATCGGCCGCGCTACCAACAAGCGCTTCCTGTGCTTCAGCGCCCCCGAGCGTTTGGTCTGGCAACCCGAACTGGCCTGACTGCCTTCGCCTGCCATGGCTACCCGCATGCGCTGGTATGACAGAGTTGTGCTCGGGAGTGACAGGGTTGTGAGCGGGTCTGGCAGAGATGTGAGCGGGTATGACATACCTCTGTCACCCCCGACTTGATCGGGGGTCCATGCCTGACCCCCTTGAATTGCGATGGATACCCGCATGCGCGGGTATGACAGAGTTGTGCTCGGGTATCACAGTGTTGTTGGCGGGTATGGTATTCGTGTGAGCGGGTATGACATACCTCTGTCACCCCCGACTTGATCGGGGGTCCATGCCTGACCTCCTTGAATTGCAATGGATAACCGCATGCGCGGGTATGACAGGGTTGTGCTCGGGAGTGACAGGGTTGTGAGCGGGTCTGGCAGAGATGTGAGCGGGTATGACATACCTCTGTCACCCCCGACTTGATCGGGGGTCCATGCCTGACCTCCTTGAATTGCGATGGATACCCGCATGCGCGGGTATGACAGGGTTTTGAGCGGGTATGGTATTGGTGTGAGCGGGAGTGACAAGGTTGTGCTCGGGTATGACAGGGTTGTGCTCTGGCATGACAGGATTGTGCGTGGGTGTGGCAATGCACAGGATGTCCTTGGAGGAGGCTACCCCTGTGGCCGAATGGTGGAACGGGTACTCCAAAATGCCTTGCTCCCCGCCGTGAATGGCATGTGCGGTAAGGTTGGGATATGAACAAACAAGGATGGATGCACGGCCTGCGGCTGGGGGCGCGCAATTTGTGGCGCGATTTGCGTGCGGGTGAGTTGCGGCTGCTCATGGTGTCGGTGGCGCTGGCGGTGGCCGCGCTCACGGCGGTCGGTTTTTTGGCCGATCGCATGCAGTCAGGCCTGTGGCGCGATGCGCGTCAGCTGCTCGGTGGCGACGCCGTGGTGGTCAGCGACCAAAGCACGCCAGCCGCCTTTGTGCAGAAAGCCCAAAGCCTGGGCTTGCAGACCAACACCAATGTGAGCTTTCCAACCATGGCCCGCGCCATGGCCGAACAAGGCGGCGCCAGCCGCTTGGTCGCCCTCAAGTCGGTGGAGCCTGGTTACCCGCTGCGGGGCAAGTTGCTTGTTGTGCCCGATGTAGGCCAGCCAGCCGTCACGGGCATTCAACCCGCCATCCCCCCCGCTGGCGAAGTGTGGGTCGACCCCGCGTTGCTCGACAACTTGGGCCTGAAAACCGGGCAAATGTTGGGTCTAGGCGAGCGCAGTTTCCGCATCTCGGCCGTCATCGAGCGCGAACCCGATCGGGGCGCAGGCTTCATGACCTTTGCCCCACGCGTCATGATGAACGCGGCCGATTTGGCATCGACCGGTTTGGTTCAACCGGCCAGTCGCATCACTTGGCGCATGGCCGTGGCAGGTGATGCGGCAGCAGCCGAGCGCTTTGTGCAGTGGGCACGGCCCGAGGTCGAGTTGGCTCATGTGCGTGGCGTGCAGATCGAATCGCTGGACAGCGGTCGCCCCGAAATGCGCCAGACGCTGGACCGCGCCTCGCAGTTTTTGAATCTGGTGGCTTTGCTGGCCGCCTTACTGTGTGCCGTGGCGGTGGCCTTGGCGGCCCGCAGCTTCGCCGAGCGGCAGCTCGATGCCTGTGCCCTGCTCAGGGTGTTGGGTCAAAGCCAGCGCACACTCACATTGAGTTACGGCTTGGAATTTTTGGGCGCGGGCCTTCTGGCCAGCGCCGTGGGCGTGCTGACGGGTTATGCCGTTCACCTCGGCTTTGTGGTCTTGCTGGCAGGTCTGGTCGATGCGCAATTGCCTGCCGCCACCCTGCAACCGGCGTTGATGGGCATGGCCATGGGCCTGACCTTGTTGGTCGCCTTTGGCTTGCCGCCAGTTCTGCAGTTGGCGCAGGTCCCGCCTTTGCGCGTGATTCGTCGGGACTTGGGCAGCGTGCAAGTGCGCTCATGGTTGGTCTTGGTCATGGGGCTGGTGGGCTTTGCCCTGACCTTGCTCATGGTCAGCCGCAACCTCACGCTGGGCTTGATCACTGTGGGCGGTTTTGCCGTGGCCCTGTTGGTGTTTGCGGGTCTTGCCGCTGTTGCCTTGTGGCTGTTGCGCCGAGCCATACCCGGTGAGAAGTCGCCGAGTTGGTTGCGCTTGGCCACGCGCCAAGTGGCGGCACGCCCAGTGTTTGCGGTGGTGCAGGTCAGCGCTTTGTCGGTGGGCTTGCTGGCACTGGCGCTGCTGGTGCTGCTGCGCACCGACTTGATTGCCAGCTGGCAGCAAGCCACGCCCGCCAACGCCCCCGACCGATTTGTCATCAACGTGCAGCCCGAGCAAGCCACCGACTTTTTGGCGAGCTTGAACAAAGCCGGCGTGCAATCGCCCGACTGGTTCCCCATGATCCGTGGCCGTTTGGTCGCCATCAACGGCCGCGAGGTGAGCCCCACCGACTTCGAAGTCGACCGCGCCAAACGCCTGATCGACCGCGAAATCAACCTCTCGCACTCGGCCACCTTGCCCGCGCACAACCCGCTTACCGCAGGCCGTTGGGTGCCCGAAGAAGCCGATGGCGTGAGTGTGGAACAAGGCATCGCCGACACCTTGGGCCTGAAACTGGGCGACCAACTGCGCTTTGACATCGCGGGCCAAAGCCGCGAAGCGCGCGTGACCAGCTTGCGCAAAGTGGACTGGACCTCCATGCGCGCCAACTTCTTCATGATGTTCCCTGTCTCGCAAATGCCCGACCTGCCCATGACCTACATGGCGGCCTTCCGCTCGCCACAAGGCTTGGCGGGCTTTGACAACGCGTTGGTCAACCAGTTCCCCAACATCACCAGCGTCGACATGCGCAGCACCTTGGCTCAGGTGCAGCGCGTCATGGATCAGGTCATCCGGGCTGTGGAATACCTGTTTGCCTTCACCTTGGCCGCAGGCCTGATGGTGCTGCTGGCCGCCGTGGGCGCCAGCCGCCAGGCGCGAGAGCGCGAATACGCCATCATGCGGGCGCTCGGGGCAGGGCGCGCTTTGCTCGCTCAGGTACAGCGCACCGAGTTGCTGGGCTTGGGCTGGCTGGCTGGCTTCATGGCCAGCAGCATGGCTTTGGTGGTCGGTTGGGCGTTGGCCCGCTTTGCTTTCGAATTCGCGTGGCAACCGCCGCTCTGGGCCCCCTTGGCAGGCGGCACCTTGGGCGCTTTGCTGGCTTGGACTGCAGGCAGCCTCAGCCTGTCCGGCGTGCTGCGTCAACCCGTCATGCAAACCCTGCGGCAAGCGGGAGAGTAACTTTTGTCATCCCCGACAAACCCTGAGGCAAGCGGGGGAGTAATTTTGTCACCCCCGACTCGATCGGGGGTCCATGCCTTTGAGCCCATGGATACCCGCATGCGCGGGTATGACAAGAAATGTCACCTCAGACGATCATGCGTGTCACCCCCGACACCTATGATTGTCACCCCCGACTCGATCGGGGGTCCATGCCTTCTGCTCGGATGGATACCCGCATACGCGGGTATGACAAGTGGTATTGGGTACGACAACTCCGCCTCGTCACCCCCGACTCGATCGGGGGTCCATTCCCGTCCACCGCTTCCTGCAAAATACAAACCATGCAAATCGAAGACAAACCCCCGTTTGACACCCCGTTCGAATGGATCGGCGGCGAGGCCCGCGTCAAGGCCTTGGCCGAGCGGTTTTATGACCTGATGGACTTGGAGCCCGGCTACAAAGAACTGCGTGTCGCGCACGGCAGCACCTTGCAAGACGCACGGGACAAACTGTTCTGGTTCTTGTGCGGCTGGTTGGGTGGGCCTGAGCATTACACCGAACGCTTTGGTCACCCACGCCTGCGCATGCGCCACATGCCGTTTTCAATTGGTACCCTGGAGCGTGATCAATGGCTGGCCTGCATGGACCAAGCCATGCAAGAAACCCAAGTCGACCCGGTGTTGCGCGAACGCCTGAACGCCAGCTTCTTCAAAACCGCCGACTGGATGCGCAACCGCGGCGCTTGATCTTTCGTCACTGCTTGTTTCGTGACCGGATATTTCTGCCATCCCCGTGTATTTCTTTGTCGTTCCCGCGTATTTCTTCGTCATTCCCGCGAAGGCGGGAATCTATGTTGTTGATGGCATGGATACCCGCCTTCGCGGGTATGACAAAAGGGGATTTGCTGATGCAACTGGGTCAACAAGAATCACATGAATTTCCGTTTTCGCAGGAATGACAAGACGGAATGACGAAACCGTATGACAACTGGGAACGAGAAGACGCAAGCAGCTCAACCCGATGGTTTGAGCAACACCAGCAAGGCACCGGCCCCGCCTTCTGCGGGTTTCGCCTGGACGAAGGCCATGACTTGGTTTTTTTGAATCAACCAGCTGTGGACCTTGGGTTTGAGGACCGAGGTTTTGCCCGGCGAGCCCAGGCCTTTGCCATGCACCACGCGCAGACACCGCAGGCCTTGACGGTGGGCGATGCGGATGAATTCGGCCAGTGCCACGCGGGCCTCGTCGCTGCGCAGACCGTGCAGGTCAATCTCACGCTGAATGGACCAGCCGCCTTTGCGCAGCTTTTGGGTCACGTCGATGCCGATGCCGGGACGCCGAAAGCTCAGGGCGTCATCGGTGTCGAGCAAGGTGCTCACATCAAAACCGTCGCTCAAGGCGTCGCGCAAAACCGCTTCTTCGTCTTTTTTTCGCTGCAACGCCACGGGTGCGGGCGCGGGTGGGCTGATGGTGGCTTGGTCGTGCAAGGGCAGCCGCTGAACAACACCCACCGCACGCACAAACAAATTGGCCTCGGCCTCGCGCTGGCGAGCAGCGGCAAGGCGAGCGGCCTCTTCGGCTTTGGCTTTTTCATGGGCCTCGGCGAGTTGTTTCTGGACCTTCTTGAGGTCTTGCAGGGCATTGATTTTCACCCGCTGATCGTGCCACAAAATGACCTGGCATAACCGGTGTTGAACCTATTTACACCTTCGGCCGCAGGGGCGAGCTCCTACAGGGAGAGAGGCTGTTGTTAATTGGGGTCAGACCCCATTTGCTCTTCACCCTGGCTTTTGCGCCTGCTCGCACCGCACCTGAATCACCTCGCGCTGCCCGTCTGGTCCGAGCCGCATCGCGCTGAGGCAGCCGCCCCACACGCACCCCGTGTCCATTGCCCACACGTCATCGCGCTTGAGCAAACCCAAAGTTGACCAATGTCCAAAAGCCACCGTCACATCGGCCGTTTGCCGGCCCGGTACTTCAAACCACGGCATGAAACCCGCAGGTGCCGCACCGGCCCCTTCTTTGCTTGCGAACTCCATCACTCCTGCCGCCGAGCAAAAGCGCAGCCGTGTCAACGCATTCACGATCACCCGCAAGCGGCCCACACCCGTCAAATCATCGCGCCAAGCCGCTGGTTCGTTGCCATACATCTGGTGCAAAAAATCGTTCAAATCGGGCCCGCGCAACACCGCCTCTGCCTCGCCTGCCAAAGCCAAGGTTTGCGCCACCGACCACGAAGGCAGCACACCCGCGTGCACCATCAACACCCCATGCTCCCAAATGGCCATGCGCTGGTGCCGCAGCCAGTCCAGCAGGGCAGGGCGGTTGGCCGCTTGCAATATGCCCTCCAGCGTGTCCATCGGCTTGAGCCGCCCAGCGCCAGCCGCCACCGCCAGCAAATGCAAGTCGTGGTTGCCCAGCACACACTGCACCGCATTGCCCATCGCCATCAAGCGGCGCAGCACCTGTTCAGACGCAGGCCCCCGGTTCACCAAATCGCCCAGCACATACAAAGCGTCCCGGCTCGGCGAAAAATCCACCTCGTCCAGCAAGCGCCCCAAAGGCGCATCGCAACCCTGCACATCACCCACCCAATAAACAGCCATAAACACCTCGTTGCTGGGATTGTCCCAAATCATTCGTTAAGCAGTCAGAAGGCATGGACCCCCGATCAGGTCGGGGGTGACGAGACGCTGGCCATGGACCCCCGATCAGGTCAGGGGTGACGAGACGCTGGCCATGGACCCCCGATCAGGTCAGGGGTGACGAGACGCTGGCCATGGACCCCCAATCAGGTCAGGGGTGACGAGACGCTGGCCATGGACCCCCGCTCAGGTCAGGGCTGACAAGATGTTTGTCATACCCGCGCATGCGGGTATCCACTCTTGGCACAATGGCGGTTATGGATTTTTTACTGATCGTTTTCCTCACCCTGCTCAACGGCGTTTTTGCCATGTCCGAGTTGGCACTGGCCTCCAGCCGCAAAGCCCGCCTGGCCGCCATGGAGGAGGCGGGGGACAAAGGCGCTCACGCTGCCCTCAAACTGCTCGAAGAGCCCACCCAATTTCTGTCCACCGTGCAAGTGGGCATCACTTCCATTGGTGTGCTCAACGGCATCGTGGGTGAAGCCGCATTCAGCGGGGGCGTGGCTTTGCAACTGATGCAATGGGGCCTGACCGAATCGGTGGCCAGCATCACCGCCACTGCCATCGTCGTCACCATCATCACTTTCACCACCATCATCTTTGGCGAACTGGTGCCCAAGCGCATTGGTCAGCTCTATCCCGAAGCCGTGGCCCGATTGGTGGCACGCCCTATGGCCTGGCTGGCCAAAGCCGCCGGACCGTTTGTCAAATTGCTGTCCCTTTCCACACAAGGCATGCTCAAGCTCATGCGCATCGACAGCAACGCCAGCCGTGCCGTGACCGAAGAAGAAATCACCGCCAGCCTGGTTGAAGGTGTCGATGCCGGTTTGATTGAAGAGCACGAGCACCAAATGGTGCGCAACGTTTTCCACCTGGACGACCGTGCGCTCACATCCATGATGACGCCGCGCAGCGACATCCAGTGGCTCGAAGCCAGCCTCACCCCCCAGCAAGCCATGGACCGCATCAACCAAATGCGCGGTGAAGGCAACCACTCCTGGTACCCCGTTTGCCGCGACGGTTTGGGCCATGTCATCGGCGTCATCAGCCTGTCGCACCTGCTGGCGCTGCCGCAAAGCGATGAACGCGCAATCGAACACCACGCCCAAACCGCCCACTTCGTGCCCGAAACCCTGACCGGTATGGAACTGCTCGAACAAATGCGCGACCACTCCAGCCGCATGCTCTTTGTGGTCGACGAATACGGCGAGGTCCAAGGTCTGCTCACCCCGCTCGACCTGCTCGAAGCCATCACCGGCGAGCTCAAGCCCGACACCCAAACCGATGCCTGGGCCACCCAAAACGAAGACGGCAGCTGGCTGCTCGACGGCATCATGCCCGTTAACGAACTCAAGGCACGCCTCGACATCAAAGAGCTGCCCGCTGAAGACAAAAACCGCTACAACACCCTGGCAGGCCTGCTCATGTATGCGCTGGGCCAGTTGCCCGCCAAGGGGCAGGTCATCTCATTGGCCGATTGGCACTTTCAAGTCATCGAACTCGAAGGCCGTCGCATCGACAAAGTCATGGCCACGCAGCCAATGTCTACGCCCGCACCGTAACTGCCATATCTGCGCGTATCTCTTTCATTCCCGCGCACACTTCTGTCCTGCCCGCGCACATTTCTGTCATGCCCGCGAATGCGGGTATCCACCTCAGCCGAAGCCATGGACCCCCGATCAAGTCGGGGGTGACGAAGACAGAAGCCATGGACCCCCGATCAAGTCGGGGGTGACGAAGACAGAATCCATGGACCCCCGATCAAGTTGGGGGTGACGAAGTAGGGCTGTCATACCCCCACCACTTGTCATACCCGCGCATGCGGGTATCCATCCCCCTTGCCAACAGCCAATGCTTGCCATACGCTCACTTATGGCTTACTTCGTTTACATGCTCGCCAATCAGAAAAACGGCACTTTGTATGTCGGCGTTACCAACCATTTGATTCGCCGTGTCCATGAGCACAAACAGCATGCGGTTGATGGATTTACTGCCCGTTATAACGTCACGCTATTGGTCTGGTTTGACCAAACTGAAAGCATTCACGAGGCGATTGCGTACGAGAAACGGCTGAAACACTGGAAGCGTGAGTGGAAAATTAGCTTGATAGAAAAAGGAAATCCAAATTGGTTAGATTTGTATGAATCTATTTTGTGATTTTCAAGGCATTTAAATACATGGACCCCCGATCGAGTCGGGGGTGACAATTTAGGGGGCATGGATGCCCGATCAAGTCGGGCATGACAAATGGTCTGTCATACACGCGCATGCGGGTATCCAAGACAACCAAAAGCTGGACCCCCGATCGAGTCGGGGGTGACAATTCAGGGGGCATATATGCCCGATCAAGTCGGGCATGACAAATGGTCTGTCATACCCGCGCATGCGGGTATCCAAGACAACCAAAAGCTGGACCCCCGATCAAGTCGGGGGTGACGAGGTACAGGGTATGGACCCCCGATCAGGTCGGGGGTGACGCGGTATTTGTCATACCCGCGCATGCGGGTATCCATTTCAACCCAGCCCACAGTCGACCATTCAATGCTTTAAATCCTCCAAGGCCTGTATTTCCGTTGAATGTATATTCCGTTCGGATACAAGAAATCATAAAAATACTCAACCCCAACCACCCCTTTGAAACGCTGTAAAAAATCGCTATATATCCAATCTTTTGAATATCTTCGATGGCGATGGTGTATATTCAGCGCTCTTATCATTTAAACAGGATCTACCATGACCACCAGCTACAAAGAATTATTGGCCCAACGCGAAGCCCTGGAGCAAGCCATTGTCCAAGCCCGCCAAAACGAAATCTCAAGCGCCGTCGCCAAAGTGCGCGAACTGGTCGCCGAATATGGCCTGACTGCACAAGACATTTTCCCCGGCCGCGCCGCCAAATCGGGTGCCCCCAAAGCCGCCAGTAAAGTCGCTGCCAAATACCGCGACCCCGCAACTGGCCAAACCTGGACAGGCCGCGGTAAAGCCCCCAAATGGATCGAAGGCAAAGACCGCACCCCATTTGTGATCGCCTGAATTTAGTTTCAGCCCACACACCAAACCCCGCGCAAGCGGGGTTTTGTTTTGGTGATGCCCATGCGCACAGACGGCCCAATATGCGGCCGCCTAAAATACCGCCAGAGACAGCCCGCAGAAGACAAATGACGCAAAACCCGCCAACGCCAGACAAGCTTTTCATCGAAAGCACGCCACCTGACCGCTGGTACCTGGCCTACACCAAACCCCGCGAAGAAAAAATCGCCGAGGCGAACCTGCAGCAGCAAGACTTTGAGGCTTATCTGCCGCTGTACAAAAAATTCAAAAAAACCGAGCAAGGCCCCGTTGCGCTGTTCGAACCCATGTTCCCGCGCTACATCTTGTTCAGGCCCAGCAAGCCGGAGCAAAGCATCTCGGCTGTGCGCAGCACCAAAGGCATCGCCACCATCGTGCGCTTTGGCTTCGAGCCCGCCGTGCTCCACGACGACCTCGTGCAACGCATCCGCCAACTCGAACAAGACCGTAACCACGCTACCCTGCAAGAGCTCAGTAACCTCAAGGCCGGCCAAACCGTGCGCCTCAAACACACGGCCTTGGGCGGTGTGGAAGGTCTGATTCAAAGCGTCTCTAGCAAACGCGTCGCCGTGCTGCTCGAAATTCTGGGCCGCCCGACGGTGGTGCAGCTCGAACACCATCAAGTTGAAGTCAACAACTGAAGGGGATGGATGCCCGCATGCGCGGGCATGACAAAAGAGCCGTCATACGCGCACCCCATTTGTCATACCCGCGCATGCGGGTATCCATGTCAGCAGAAGCCATGGACCCCGGATCAAGTCCGGGGTGACAATAACAAGATGGATCCCCGATCGAGTCGGGGGTGACAATGACAAGACGGGTGCCGGATCGAGTCCGGGGTGACAAAAACCTGAGGAATCTGGATCCGTCACAACCGCACAGCATTTCGCAAACGCCCGAGCGTATGCCTCTAAAATCTGCAACCATTCAGCCCTGCACGCCACCTTGTCTTCATCCACGCCCACCAACCCCTTGCCGCAGCACATCGCCATCATCATGGATGGCAATCGTCGCTGGGCCAAAAACCGCTTCATGCCTGCAGCGCTGGGGCACGCGGCTGGGGCCAAGCAAGTGCGCGAGATCGTCAAGACCTGTGCCGAGCTCGGTGTACCGCACCTGAGCCTGTTCGCCTTCAGCACCGAAAACTGGAAGCGCCCTGAAGAAGAAGTCTCCAGCCTCATGGGCCTGTTCATGACCTACTTGCAAAAAGAAGTGGACAGCATGAACACCAACGGCGTGCGCCTGAAAGTGGTGGGCGACAAAACCCGCTTTGCGCCGGTGTTGCAAGACCTCATTGCCCGTGCCGAGCAGCAAACCGCCAACAACACACTCATCACCCTCACGGTGTGTGCCAACTACGGTGGCCGCTGGGACATGATCCAGGCTGCGCAAGCCTGGCAGCAAGCCCACCCCGGTCAAACCCTGCAAGCGCTGACCGAAGAAGGCTTGGCCCCCTACCTCAGCACCGCCTATGCGCCCGAGGTTGACCTGCTCATCCGCACGGGCGGCGAATCCCGCGTCAGCAACTTCATGCTCTGGCAAGCGGCCTACGCCGAAATGTTTTTCACCGACGACCTCTGGCCCGAGTTTTCTCCTGCGCGCTTGAAAGAAGCCATCACCTGGTTCGCTGGTCGTGACCGCCGCTTCGGCTCCTCTGCACCACTTTGATGCTTGCAGGGCACCGGCCTGCTGAGGGCTAACCCATCGGGTTAACCCGCGCCGAAATTCTACAAATTCCCTTAAATCTTTTAGACACGCACCATTTTGGGTTAATTTTCTGCGCGCCTTCATGGTTCTCAAGAATACAATCGTAGATTGCCCAAAACGGCCCATTTGCCAAGCTTCGCGTCAGTCTGCGCGCATAAGCTGAAAGCCAATGGCCTTGGGCCCCAAGTCTGCAAAACCCCTTGCCGGACTGCGGTAGCCTGCCTGCAACCCAAAACACTCCCTCCATGACCCATCGCAAAGGCATCATCCTCGCTGGCGGTTCGGGCACTCGCCTGTACCCCGTCACGCAAGCCGTGAGCAAACAGCTCATGCCGGTGTACGACAAGCCCATGGTCTATTACCCGCTGACCACGCTCATGCTGGCGGGCATCAAAGATGTGCTGCTCATCAGCACCCCGCAAGACACCCCGCGCTTTGCAGACCTGCTGGGCGACGGCAGCCAATGGGGCATGAACATCCAATACGCCGTGCAGCCCAGCCCCGATGGCTTGGCGCAAGCCTTCATCATCGGCAAAGACTTCATTGGCAACGACCCGAGCGCACTGGTGCTGGGCGACAACCTCTTTTATGGCCATGACTTGGTCAAGTTGCTGAACAACGCCAACACCCGCACCACCGGCGCCAGCGTGTTTGCTTACCACGTGCAAGACCCCGAGCGCTATGGCGTGGTCGACTTTGACGACCAGCAGCGCGCCCTCAGCATCGAAGAAAAGCCCAAAGCGCCCAAAAGCAACTACGCCGTCACAGGCCTGTACTTTTATGACCAGCAGGTGTGCGACATCGCTGCCGACATCAAGCCATCACAACGCGGCGAGCTCGAAATCACCGATGTTAATAAACGCTACCTGGCACAAAACCAGCTCAACGTCGAAATCATGGGCCGTGGCTACGCATGGCTCGATACCGGCACCCACGACAGCTTGCTCGAAGCCGCTGGCTTCATTGCCACCCTGCAAAAGCGCCAAGGCCTCATGGTCGCCTGCCCCGAAGAAATCGCCTTCCACCAAAAGTGGATCACCGCCGAAAGCCTGCAAAAGCTCGCTCAGCCCTTGGCCAAAAACGGTTACGGCCAATACCTGCTGAACCTGCTCAAGTGATTTTTTCTGTCATGCCCGCCACACACCGTCATACCCGCAACACACACCGTCATGCCCGACACACACACTGTCATGCCCGCCACACACACTGTCATACCCGCGAATGCGGGTATCCATCCCCGTAAAACCATGGATGCCCGATCAATTCGGGCATGACGATTCATTTTCATGCGTCTCACCCCCGCCCAAATCCACACCATCAAAAGCACCGCGCAAGCCGTGCTGGGTGAGGGCGTGCAGGTCACGCTGTTTGGCTCTCGGGTTCACGACCACCAAAAGGGTGGCGATGTCGACCTTTACGTTGAAACCACGCAACCCGATTTGATGAAGAAAATCCGTTGCAAAGTCAGCCTGCAAGACCAGCTCGATATGCCGGTGGACCTGATCGTCAAATCCTTTGGGGACCGCAGCGCCATCGCCTTGATCGCCAAACAAGAAGGCATTCGCCTGTGAGCGAGCACATCGCTCTGATCTGGAAAAAGCTGGACCACTTGGCCCGCATGCGCGAATACCTGAGCTATTCCATTGCTCAAGTGGCAGCCCTGTTGCCCATCCGAAACTGGCAAGCCCTGCAGCCCGACCAACACGAAACGCTGGCCGCTTTCCGTATACGCTTCAGCGAATACCAAGAGCACATCGGTAAAACCATGAAAGCCGTGGCTGTAGATGAAGAAAAACCCTCAGAGCCCTTCACCGCTGTGTTGCTTTATATGGAAAAGCTCGGCTGCATCGACTCGGTGGACCGCTGGAAAGACATCCGCGAACTGAGCAACGCCGTCAACCACGAATACGAAGACGACCCAGCGGTTCTTCACGAGTTTTTTGATCAAATGATCCAAGCCGCCCCAGAGCTTTTGCGCTGGCACGACCAATTGACCGCTTTCTGCCAAAACACATACCGATAGTCGGAGATGGATGCCCGATCGAGTCGGGCATGACGATTTATTTCTATGCGCCTCACCCCCGCCCAAATCCACACCATTAAAAGCACCGCCACCGCCGTGCTGGGTGAGGGCGTGCAGGTCACGCTGTTTGGGTCTCGGGTGGATGACGCGGCCAAAGGCGGCGATGTGGACCTGATGATCGAAGTGAGTCGGGCCTTGCCCGAGCCTGCTTTGGTCTCGGCCCGAATTGCCAGCAGGGTCTCACGTGCCATGCATGGGCGCAAGGTGGACGTGCTCCTCAAAGCCCCCAACTTGCTTGAACAACCCATTCACCGAATCGCTGCGCAACAAGGGGTTGCACTGTGAGGGTTGCAGAAGGCCAATGGGAGCGACTCCAGTTTCTGGCACGTGTCACCCACAAAGAATGCCTCTACCTGCATGAAACCGACAACAGACTCTTTGCAGACCCCATGACACTGGAGAGTCTGCAAAAGATGGAGAAAGACCCCGTCCTGATCAGTGCTTTGCAGGCTGGTCACAAATTTGTGCCTGTATTGATCACAACAGCCCAACGGTTAGCGGTTCAAATCGGCAAGCTTGCACCTTAAGCCCCCCATGCCGTACACCGTCACCTCTGTCCAAATCCACATCATCCCAAGCACGTCTCACGCCGTGCCGGGTAAAGTGATGGTTGTAAAGTCATCAAATTTCGAATAAAATGATGCGAAATTTGATGACTCAAAAGAAGTAAACCATGCGAACAACACTGACACTCGATGACCAGTTGCTGGAGCAAGCCCAAAAAATCAGCGGTCTGACTGAGCGCACGCAGCTGCTGCGCGAAGCGCTGCTGGCGCTGGTTCAACGCGAAAGCGCCCACCGTTTGGCGCAGTTGGGCGGCTCCGAGCCGCAACTCGTGCCAACACCAAGGAAGCAGTCGGCCGCATGATTTTGGTAGACACCTCGGTTTGGGTAGATCACTTGCGACATGGCGAACCACAGTTGGTGCAAGCCTTGATGCAAACACAAGCCGCGATCCATCCATTTGTGATCGGAGAGCTCGCTTGCGGCAACCTCAAGAACCGCCAAACCGTGATTGAGCTATTGCAATCACTGCCCCCGGTCAAAGGTGCCATGGACCATGAAGTCATGCAGTTCATTGAAAGCAACGACCTCATGGGCAAAGGCATAGGCTATATCGATGCCCACCTCTGCGCCAGTGCACTCATCTCTGGCTTCAAGCTCTGGACCCGAGACAAAAGGTTGCTGTCAGTTGCTCAAACGCTGGGCTTTGCCTGGTCAGAGCCAGTCCATTGAGACCTATGCAAATACCAAATGGATGCCCGATCAAGTCGAGCATGACAATTGCATGACTAAAGCCAACACACCCGAATGGATCAAGGCAGAACTGGCTCGTGTTGAGGAAGCGCAAGCCAGGGGGCAGATTGAGCAAGCCTCGCGCCTACGCGCCTCTTCTGCACACTACGACTCACGAAAAAAGCTGATTGTCATTGCGCTCGAAAACGGCTCATCTTTTTCTTTCCCGCCCCAATTGGCACAAGGGCTGGGCAACGCACAAGCTTCAGAGTTGACCGACATTGAAATATCACCACTAGGTACTGGACTGCATTGGCCCAAACTGGACACCGACTTGACCGTCGAAGGCCTTCTGGCAGGACTTTTTGGTAGCCGCAGCTGGATGCGCACACATGCAGCCAAAGCAGGCCGCGTTAGATCAATAGCCAAAGCCCAAGCCGCCAAAGTCAATGGGGCCAAGGGCGGACGCCCACGCAAATCTGCGGCGGCCCCAGCTTGAAACGTGAATCCATGCCCTACACCGTCACCCCCACCCACATCCCCGACCTGCTCATCCTCGAGCCCAAGGTCTTTGGCGATGCGCGGGGTTTCTTTTTTGAAAGCTTCAACCAGCAAGACTTCAACCAAGCCACGGGCCTGAACGTGCAATTTGTGCAAGACAACCACAGCCGCAGCGCCCAAGGCGTGCTGCGTGGCCTGCACTACCAAGTGCAGCAACCCCAAGGCAAGCTGGTGCGCGTGGTGCGCGGCGCGGTGTTTGATGTGGCGGTCGACATCCGCCAAAGCTCCCCCACTTTCGGCCAATGGGCTGGGGTCGAGCTGAGCGAAGACAACCACAAACAAGTCTGGGTGCCCCCCGGCTTTGCCCACGGCTTTGTGGTCTTGTCAGACAGCGCAGACTTTTTGTACAAAACCACCGACTACTACGCCCCCCAGCACGAACGCTGCATCGCCTGGAACGACCCAGCCATCGGCATCACCTGGCCCATTGGCCTGCAACCCAAACTCTCCGCCAAAGACCAAACCGCCCAACCCCTAGCCGAGGCCGAACTCCCGTAATTGTCATACCCGCCCCTCTGTCATACCCCCGCCACTGTCATACCCGCGCCACTGTCATACCCGCGCATGCGGGTATCCATGACCCCCATCCTTCCCATTCCAAGAGAAAATGACCGAAACCCCCCACTACCCAGAAGACGACGAAATCAGTCTCCTAGACCTGCTGCAAACCATCGTAGACAACCTGCGCCTGCTCGTCATTGGCCCCATCGTGGTGGGCTTGCTGGCGCTGGCTGGGGCGTCGCTCTGGCCCAAAACCTACGAAAGCACAGCCATCCTCAAGGCAGAGCAGGTGACAGCCAGCCTCATGCTCAGCGCCGCTGTGCTCGACCCCATTGCCGCCAATTTGGGCTACACCCCCAAGCTGAATCAAGACGAAGCTCGCGACAAACTCAAAAGTGAGATCAAAGCCAACGTCAACGCCAAAGACAAACTGCTCACCCTGACCACGCAAGCCGACACCCCCCAGGCCGCGCAATCGCTGACCAAAGCCGTGCTGCAGCAAACCTATGCCCAAAGCCAGCCACGCGACAGCGAAAAGCTGCGCTTGCAAAAGCAAATGGCTCAAGCCCAAGCCCGTGAAAAAGAAGCCACCCAGACAGCCCAACTGCTCGGCCGCAAAATGGAAGGCGGTGGCACTGCAGGTGCATCCGAAGTGGCGCAAGGCTATGCCCAAATGATCGGTGTCGTCAAAGAAAGCCAAGCCACGCAGCTCGACATCGAGCGCCAACTGCAAGGCCTGGACGAGAGTGCCTTGTTGCAAGAAGCCACTCTGCCCACCAAACACACGGCCCCCAAACGCGGTCTCGTCACCATCATGGCCGCACTGGCCGCAGGCTTTGCCCTGCTGCTTTTCGTCTTCATGCGCCAAGCGCTGCGCAACGCCAGCCAAGATGCAGAATCCGCCCAAAAACTCAGCGCCATCCAAACTGCATGGCGTAAAGCCCTGGGCCGATAACCCCCTCTTCCCTGTAGGAGCGAGCCCCCGCTCGCGAATGCCCGCAAACCTCAGCTGCCTCCATGCTCATCAACGCCCTCACCGGAGTCTTCCAATCCCCAGTCCTGCCCTCTGCGGCTTGGGGGTTTGTCAGCACCTTCGTGTTGTGTGTGCTGCTGGTCATCACCAAGCGCTGGCACGGCGCATTGACCATGGACTTCACCGACGGCGTGCAAAAGTTCCACACTGCGCCCACCCCCCGCGTGGGCGGTGTGCCCATCGTGCTGGGCCTCATCGTGGCCTGGGGCAGGGCACCGGCAGACGTGCAGGCCATGCTCATGCCCATCTTGTTTGCCGGCATGCCTGCCTTCTTGTTTGGCGTGGCCGAAGACATCACCAAGCGTGTGGGCGTCATGCAGCGCCTCCTGGCCACCATGGCGTCGGGGCTGTTGGCTTGGTGGATTACTGACTACTCGCTCAGCCGCATTGACGTTTGGGGTGCTGACGCGTTGCTGAAGTTCACTTTGGTGTCTGTCATTTTCACGGCCTTTGCCGTCGGCGGTGTTGCCAACGCCATCAACATCATCGATGGCTTCAATGGTCTGGCCAGCACCATGTCCACACTGGCCTTCATTGGCATTGGCATGATCGCTTGGCAGGTGGGCGACACCACACTGGCCAGTGTGTCGTTGATCTTGGCTGCCTGTGTGTGGGGCTTCTTCTGGGTCAACTGGCCTTTTGGCAAGCTCTTTTTGGGCGACGGCGGTTCCTACTTTATTGGCTTTGCCTTGGCTTGGGTTGCCGTGTTGCTGATCGAGCGCAACCCAGGCGTGTCAGCCTTTGCCGCTGTCGTCATTTGTGTGCACCCGGTCACCGAAGTGCTGTTCAGCATCTTCCGCCGCAAAGTCCGCAAAGACCACCCTGGTATGCCTGACCGCTTGCATTTCCACAGCCTGGTCAAGCGGCGCTATGTCGCACGATGGTTTGGTCACCACTCCAACGCTGTGCGCAACTCCATCACTGGCGCACTGATAGGGTTTATGACCTTGACTGCCATTGTTTTGGCCAGCTTTACACATGCATCTCCCGGTTGGTCAGTCGCCGCATTTGTGGGCTTGGCCCTTGGCTATGTGACCATTTATGCGCGCATGGTCAAGCAACGCTGGTATTCGCCCATTTCGTTTTTGTTGGTCAAGCCCACTCCAGCAAACCACCCGCTGGTTTGAGCTTCTTCACTTTTTTGATGAACTCGTTATTAAATCATACCGATAATCGCCACCGTGGTGGCTCCGGCAAGCGCTTGCGGCTACTTTTGCACACTGGGTTTTCCTCAATCGCAAGATGGTCGAGTACGATGCATTGAAGCTGTAAATCGAAGCGCTCAGGTGCTGAAGGTGAGCTTTCCAGGCTCAATCTCGGATCCGCGGAATCCAACGGCGAAAGACTCCTTATCAAGTGCCACACCAAAAGCAGAGACCTTTTAAAAAACAAATCAGTGCTGACTAGCTTTAAAGCACTTGTCATCACGGTCGCATTACCACTAAGCGATCAACTGTTTAAAAACAAACTACCCCATGAAAATCGCCATCGCAGGCACCGGCTACGTCGGACTATCTAATGCAATCCTTCTAGCGCAGCACAACGAAGTCATTGCGCTCGACATCGTCGCTGACAAAGTTGACATGATCAACCGCAAGCAGTCGCCCATCGAAGACACCGAAATTCAGCACTACTTGGCCCAGAAGCCGCTTAACCTGCGGGCCACCTTAAACAAGCACGAGGCCTACGAGGGCGCGGACTACGTCATCATTGCCACCCCGACAGACTACGATCCCACGACCAACTATTTCAATACCGCCAGCATCGAGGCGGTGATTCGGGACGTGTCGGTCATCAACCCACAGGCGGTGATGGTGATCAAGAGTACCGTGCCCGTGGGCTACACCGCCAAAACTGCCCAAGCACTGGGCACGGCGAACTTGCTCTTCAGTCCCGAATTTTTGCGTGAAGGCAAAGCCCTACACGACAACTTGCATCCCAGCCGCATCGTGGTAGGCGAGCAAAGTGAACGCGCAAAAGCCTTTGCTGCCCTTTTGCAGCAAGGCGCCATCAAAGCCAACGTGTCCGTGCTGCTCACCAATAGCACCGAAGCCGAAGCCATCAAACTATTTGCGAACACCTACTTGGCCATGCGCGTGGCCTACTTCAACGAACTCGACACCTACGCAGCCACCCATGGGCTCGACACGCGCCAGATCATTGACGGTGTCTGCCTCGACCCCCGCATTGGCAACCACTACAACAACCCCAGCTTTGGCTATGGCGGCTACTGCCTGCCCAAAGACACCAAACAACTTTTGGCCAACTACGCCGATGTCCCCCAAACGCTGATTGGGGCCATTGTCAGCGCCAACAGCACGCGCAAGAGCTTTGCAGCCAGCGAAGTGATCCGTTTGGCCCAAACCCACGCAGCCCAAACCAACGGCAAGCCCATTGTCGGCATCTACCGCCTCATCATGAAAGCTGGCTCAGACAACTTCAGAGCCAGCGCCATCCAAGGCGTCATGAATCGCATCAAGTCCGCAGGCATTGAGGTCATCGTTCACGAACCGGGGCTACAAGCAACCGAGTTCAACAACTCTAAACTGGTCAACGATTTGGCCCAGTTTAAAAAACAATCCACCGTCATCCTTGCCAACCGACAAACCGACGCCTTGAATGATGTAGAGGGAAAAGTTTACACACGAGATATTTTTGGAATTGACAGCTGAGAAGAAACATAAATGCGCACATACGAATCAAAAAAACGTGTTTTAGTGACCGGTGGAGCCGGTTTCTTGGGTAGCCATTTAATTGATAGGTTGATTGAACGAGGCGATGATGTGATTTGTGCTGACAACCTATTTACTGGCAGCAAAAGAAATATTGAACACTTATTGAATTGCAAAAATTTCGAATTTATTCGGCATGATGTAAGTCAGCCGCTTTTTGTTGAAGTGGATCAAATCTACAACTTAGCGTGCCCTGCGAGCCCAATACACTATCAACACGACCCAATACAAACGACCAAAACAAGTGTAATTGGTGCGTTAAATATGCTGGGACTCGCCAAACGTTTAAATGTCAGAATATTCCAAGCCAGTACCAGCGAGGTATATGGCGACCCCACTGTGCACCCACAAACTGAAGAATACTGGGGTAACGTCAACACCATTGGGCCCAGGAGTTGCTACGACGAAGGCAAGCGATGCGCAGAAACATTATTCTTTGACTACCACCGTCAACACCATGTCGATATTCGCGTCGGCAGAATATTCAACACATACGGCCCACGCATGCACCCGAACGACGGCAGGGTTGTCAGTAATTTCATCGTCCAAGCGCTCCAAGGCAATGACATAACACTCTATGGTGATGGTCTTCAGACCCGCAGTTTTTGCTACGTGGAAGATCTGATTGAAGCATTCATCAGATTCATGGATATCGACACGTCTGCAGATGGTACACCTGCTTATCCAGGCCCCATCAACATTGGCAACCCTGGTGAATTCACCATCAAGGAATTGGCAGAAATTGTGATCGACCTGACGGGTTCAAAATCCAAAATCACATACCACCCTTTGCCTAAAGATGACCCAATGCAAAGGCAACCAAACATCACACTTGCCAAAAAGTATTTGAACAACTGGGAACCCAAAATTCAACTGAAAAATGGTTTAGAAAAAACCATCAAATATTTTGACACCCTGCTAACCAGCTCAAAATAAACGACCATGCTAAAAAATTCCACCATCCTCATCACCGGCGGCACAGGCTCCTTTGGCAACACATTTGTGCCGATGACTCTGGCCAAATACAACCCCAAAAAAATCATCATCTTTTCGCGTGACGAGATGAAGCAGTGGGACATGGCCAAGAAATTCAACGGTGACGACCGGGTAAGGTTCTTTATCGGCGATGTCCGCGACAAAGAGCGCCTCTATCGCGCTTTGGATGGTGTGGACTATGTCGTCCATGCAGCGGCCACCAAAATCGTGCCGACAGCCGAATACAACCCTTTCGAATGCATCAAAACCAACGTGAATGGGGCGATGAACCTCATTGATGCCTGCATCGACAAAAAGGTCAAAGGCGTTGTTGCACTTTCAACCGACAAAGCCAGCAGCCCGATTAATCTGTACGGTGCCACCAAGCTCACTTCAGACAAACTGTTTGTCGCTGGCAATGCCTACTCTGGTGAACACGGGTCCAAATTTTCTGTGGTCCGCTATGGCAACGTCATGGGCTCACGCGGCTCTGTCATCCCGTTTTTCATGTCCATCAGAGACAAAGGCGTTTTACCCATCACCGACGACCGCATGACGCGTTTCATGATCTCCCTGGAACAAGGCGTGGAGTTGGTCTGGCACGCTTTTGAAGACATGGTGGGTGGTGAAATTTATGTCAAGAAAATCCCTTCCATGAAGGTGACAGACCTAGCCCGGATTGTGGCACCCGAATGTAGGCAAGAGGTGGTCGGCATTCGGCCCGGTGAAAAACTGCATGAGCAAATGATTGGTGCTGAAGACTCCTACTACACCTTTGAATACCCTGAGCATTTCAAAATTCTGCCTACCATCAACGACTGGGGCGTCAGCCCCGAACGCATCAAGGATGGCAAAAAAGTCCCCGAAGGTTTTGTCTATGCAAGTGACAACAACACCGAGTGGATGAGTGACGCAGACCTGCAGGCCTGGATTGAAGACCACCGCGAAAAAATCGGGAGCATCTGAAAATGATCACCTACGGCCGCCAAGACATCACCCAAGCAGACATTGATGCGGTCATCGAGTGCCTGCAATCAGATTACCTGACTCAAGGCCCACAAATAACAAAATTTGAGCAAAGCGTTGCTGCCCACACGGGAGCCCAGCACGCCGTGGCGGTCAGCAACGCCACCGCAGCCCTGCACATCGCCTGCCTCGCGCTTGACCTTGGCCCTGGAGACTGGTTGTGGACAACGCCCAACACCTTTGTGGCATCGGCCAACTGCGCCCTGTATTGCGGCGCACAAGTCGACTTTGTGGACACAGACCCACGCACGTACAACCTTTGCCCCGCTAAGCTCGAAGAAAAACTCATCGCTGCAGCGCAAGCTGGCAAGCTGCCCAAAATCGTCGTGCCCGTGCACCTGACTGGCCAGCCTTGTGACATGGCGGCCATCCATGCGCTCGGCCAAAAATACGGTTTCAAAATTATCGAAGACGCCTCGCACGCCATCGGCGGCCAATACAAAGGCGAGCCCATTGGCAACGGCCGCTACAGTGACATTACTGTCTTCAGCTTCCATCCAGTCAAGATCATCACCACCGCCGAAGGCGGCATGGCCCTGACCAACAGCGCCGAACTTGCCACTCGTCTGGGCCTACTGCGCAGCCATGGCATCACCCGCGACCCAGCCCTCATGACCGAGCCCATGCACGGCCCCTGGTACTACCAACAAGTGGCGCTGGGTTTCAACTACAGGATGACCGACATGCAGGCAGCCTTGGGCGTGAGCCAAATGACGCGATTGGTTGACTACGTCAAACGCCGCCACGAGATCGCTCAACGCTACAACGAACTGCTGGCCGACCTGCCCCTCACATTGCCTTGGCAGCACCCCGATAGCCACAGCGCTTACCACCTTTATGTAATTCGTCTGCAGTTGGACAAAATCAGCGCAACCCACCGCCAAGTGTTTGAAGCCTTGCGGTCAAAAGACATCATGGTTAACCTGCACTACATCCCGGTGCATACCCAACCCTATTATCTGCAAATGGGTTTCAAACAGGGTGACTACCCTCAAGCCGAGAAGTACTATCGTGAGGCCATCAGCATTCCGATGCACGTCAATTTGACCGATGAAAATTTGCAATTTTTGGCCAGCAGCCTGCGCGAGGCAATGGGTGTTTGAGGCTGGATGACTTACACCGCTCAAAAAAGTCAAAATCTTTAAATCAGAAAATTTTGAAAAGCGCACACAGGATTTGGAGCCATCTTTTCATGATGCAGCGCAGTTCTATTTGGGTCGAGCAGCTGCTTGTTTTTAGAGGCAACAGCATCAGTCCTCTTGCCCCGTCATCGTGACTATGATCTCGGCACACCCGAAGACTTTCAAGAAGCTGATTTTTTCTTTAACTGTCTCAAACTCATACCTAAAAAAATGAAATTAGGGCTCGGTACAGTTCAATTCGGTCTCCCATATGGGGTAACCAATACAGTGGGTCAAGTTAACCCATCGCAAGCCCAGGCGATCACACAACGTGCATATGCCGCGGGCATTGATACGCTCGATACCGCCATGGCCTATGGCAGCAGCGAGACGGTCCTTGGTGATATCGGAGTACGGCCTTGGAAGGTCGTTACAAAACTGCCTGCCGTGCCTGAGCATTGCGACGACATCAGCAGCTGGGTAAACGCGCAAGTGGAGGCCTCGCTTGCGCGTTTAAAGCTTGGCGGAGTACACGCCTTGCTACTGCACCGACCGACTCAATTGCTGGAAGACATTGGCCCTGAGTTAAATGCTGCTTTGCAGACCCTTAAGGGCAATGGCATTGTCGACAAAATTGGGGTGTCGGTTTATGGCACCGCAGAGTTGGAGGCCCTGTTCGGTAGATACACCTTCGATTTGGTTCAAGCGCCGCTCAACATCGTGGACCGCACGTTGGTAGATTCTGGATGGGCACAGCGCCTGAAAAATGAGGGCATTGAGATCCACACACGCTCGGCCTTCCTGCAGGGCCTTTTGCTCGCACCACACACAAAACGACCCACAAAATTCAACCGATGGGAATACATTTGGACCGAATGGGACCATTGGCTTGAAGCAACGGGGCTAACGCCATTGCAAGCGTGCCTAAGATGGACCAATATGATGGATGCCATCGACAAAATAATCGTTGGTGTAGACAGCGTCACACAGTTAGATCAAATCCTAGCCGCGCATGAGGGCCCCTTGCCTAGCCTGCCCCAATTCAAGTCATTGCATGACGACAGATTAATCAACCCAGCAACCTGGAGCCAACTATGAAAGTTGTCGCCATCGTGCAGGCCCGAATGGGTTCAACTCGTCTGCCCAACAAAGTGATGAAGCCATTGATGGGCGTGCCCATGATTGAGCTATTGCTGGAACGTTTGTCGAAATCCAACCAGATTGACCAAATCGTACTTGCGACGTCAAGCGACCCAAAGAATGCGCCACTTGTCGAGCATATTGAACGTCTGGGCTACACCTGTATACGCGGTAGCGAAACTGACGTTCTGGACAGATTTCTTGCAGCGGCACGGCAGGTCCACGCCGACGTTGTTGTGCGCATCACTGGAGACTGCCCATTGATCGATGCTGTATTGGTGGATCAAACCATTGAGCGCTACAACACCAGCAACGTTGATTACCTGAGCAACACCAGCCCAGCAACTTATCCTGACGGTCTTGACACTGAGGTGTTCAGCATGCAAGCGCTTGAGCGGGCAGGCCGAGAGACACAAGACCCGTTTGATCATGAGCATGTCACCCCCTATCTGCGTCGCCCCGGTCTGTTCAAAACCGATTCACTGACACATGAAGAGGACCTCTCCGGCCTGCGCTGGACCGTAGATGAACCTGCAGACTTTGAAGTCGTTAGCAAAGTTTTTCAGCACTTTGCACCCAACATACATTTTTCGTGGACAGACGTATTGGCTTTGCAACGACAAAACCCAAACATCTTTGCCGCCAACCACAACATCATTCGCAACGAAGGAGCCACTATGGGCACAGGTCAAAAACTCTGGAAACGCGCCAAGGCCGTAATCCCCGGTGGCAACATGCTGCTGTCCAAGCGGGCGGAAATGTTTTTGCCTGACCAATGGCCTGCATATTTCAGCAAAGCCAAGGGTTGCCAAGTTTGGGACATGGACGGTAATTGCTACACCGACATGAGCATCATGGGCATTGGCACCAACATTTTGGGGTATGGCCACGAAGAGGTAGATGCCGCAGTCCGTCAAACAGTGGATGCTGGCAACATGTCTACATTCAACTGCCCTGAAGAAGTTTATCTAGCCGAGAAATTGGTTGAAATCCACCCCTGGGCCGACATGGCGCGCCTGGCACGATCGGGCGGCGAAGCCAACGCCATCGCCATTCGCATTGCACGAGCGGCATCGGGCCGTGACAAAGTCGCTGTTTGCGGTTATCACGGTTGGCACGACTGGTATCTGTCAGCCAACTTGGGTGATGGTGAAAATCTGGCTGGCCATTTGCTGCCAGGTCTTGATCCCAATGGTGTGCCGCAAAACCTGCGTGGCACCGTGTTCCCATTCAACTACAACAACTACGCGGAACTCGAAGCGCTGGTCAACAAGCATGACATCGGAGTGATCAAGATGGAAGTCGTGCGCAATATGGGGCCGGAAGACAACTTCCTACACAAAGTGCGTAAGCTCGCCACTGACCGTGGCATTGTCTTGATTTTTGACGAATGCACCTCCGGGTTCCGAGAGACATTTGGTGGGCTGCACAAAAAATACGGTGTTGAACCCGACATGGCCATGTTTGGCAAAGCCCTGGGCAATGGCTACGGCATCACAGCCACCATTGGCCGCCGTGAAATCATGGAGGCAGCACAAACCACCTTCATCAGCAGCACCTTCTGGACCGAGCGCATTGGCCCTACTGCAGCGCTCAAAACGCTTGAAGTCATGGAGCGTGTGAAATCCTGGGAAACCATCACCCAAACAGGCCTGCACATCCGTGAACGCTGGCAAAAGCTGGCAGACAAGCATGGACTTGGCGTTAGCCACTGGGGGCTGGCAGCACTGACGGGTTACACCTTTAAAAGCGACAACGCACTGGCCTACAAAACACTGATCACCCAGGAAATGTTGGCAAAGGGCTATCTGGCCAGCAACAGTGTTTACGTTTGTACCGAGCACACACAAGAAGTGGTGGAGGGTTACTTCGACGCACTTGACCCCTTATTTGCAACGATCAAGGAGTGTGAAGAAGGACGAGACGTGATGAGTCTGCTCAAAGGTCCGATTTGCCATGGCGGCTTTAAACGATTGAACTAAGACCATGAAACAAAACTCAATATTTTTGAACAGCGAAGGCGATGCTTGGTACAAGCGTAATCAAAATCACCTGACACAAATCAATATTGCTGATGAACCCGATGTCAGCTACATCCTTTCAGAACTGCTACCCGTCAAAAATCAAATAGAAAATATATTGGAAATTGGATGCAGCAGTGGGCTGAAGTTAAAAAAACTGTGCGATGTGCTGGGTGCTAAAGGTGTTGGCATTGAGCCATCTGAAAAGGCGGTCAAGGACGGCAATGCGATGAAACACGATGCTGTCACGCTGGTACAAGGGACAGGTGATTCACTGCCCTTTGCTGATGCTTCATTTGATGTCGTTAATTTTGCATTTTGTTTATATTTGTTTGATCGAAATACCCTTTTAAAGTCACTGGCTGAGGCCGATAGAGTCCTGAAACCCGGTGGCTACATGGTCATTACCGATTTCGATCCAGGCACGCAACGCAAACGGGCTTATTCTCATTTTCCCGGTCTTTTTTCTTTCAAGCAAAACTACGGCAGTCTTTACACCGCAGCAGGTCTTTATTACTTGACAGGTAAAAAATCTTTTTCACATCGTTCGCCTATCTTTGATGCAGATGCTGACGAGCGCGTATCTACACAAATACTTTATAAAGAAAAAGATGCATTTATCAACGAAAGTTGATTTTTGAAAATCGTCTTCCGTACCGACGCCTCGCTGCAAATCGGCACAGGGCACGTCATGCGCTGCCTCACGCTGGCAGATGCCCTGCGCGAGCGTGGCGCACGCTGCACCTTCATATGCCGCCCGCAAAGTGGTCATTTGCTGGACATGGTTACCCAACGTGGACACCATGCCGTGGCCTTGCCCAATGGCGGGACAACAACACACCACATGCAAGCCGACTTGGTCCATGCAGCATGGTTAGGCACTGACTGGCAAACCGACGCACAGCAAACCAGCGAGGCATTGGGCAACGACAGCGTTGATTGGCTGGTGGTGGACCATTACGCCTTGGACCTCCGCTGGGAGCATGCCCTTCGCCCCCATTGCCAAAATCTCATGGTCATAGACGACCTCGCCGATCGGCACCACGACTGCGACGTGCTGCTGGACCAAAACCTCGGCCGCAGTGCCCAAGACTATGGCGGTCTGCTCAAACCTCACACCACCACATACATAGGCCCGCAATACGCACTACTTCGCCCAGAGTTTGCCCAACTGCGCAGCCAAAGCCTGGCCCGGCGCACCCAGCCGCAGCTCAAGCACTTGCTCATTACCATGGGCGGCGTTGACAAAGACAACGTCACAGGACAAGTGCTGAAAGCGCTGAGCGCATGCCACTTGCCTCCAGATTTGCGCATCACCGTGGTCATGGGGCCCCACGCACCCTGCTTGGCAGACATCCAACAACAAGCGGCGCAAATGCAGGGGCCAACGCAAGTGTTGGTGGGTGTGAACGCAATGGCGCAACTCATGGCGGACAGCGATCTGTGCATAGGCGCCGCAGGGGGCACGTCCTGGGAGCGTTGCTGCCTTGGCTTACCAACCTTACTGCTGGTGCTTGCCGACAACCAACTACCGGGTGCCCAAGCTTTAGAGAAAGCTGGCGTAGCAATGGTCGTGGGCAACGCCCAAAACGTATCGCAAGTTTTTGAAAAGCACATGCAAAGCGGTGCCAGTGTGCAACTCAAAAACTGGGCCTTGGCTTCAGCTGCAGTCACTGACGGTCTTGGCGTGCAACGCATCGTTGCTGCGATGCTCACGGAATGAACGCATGACTGAAAACCTTCAGATCCGCAGCATGGCCGAAGAAGATCTGACCATAGTGCTCGCGTGGCGCAACCACCCCGAAGTTCGCCGCTTCATGTTCACGCAACACGAAATCAGCCTGACAGAACACACCCAGTGGTTCATGCGGGTTGTGCAAGACAACACGCGGCGTTTGCTCATTGTGCAAGAGCAAGGCAGCCCCATTGGCTATGTGCAGTTCAGCAATGTGGAGCTTGGTGGGGTTGCAGATTGGGGCTTTTATGCACGCCCTGACGCACCAAAAGGCACGGGCCGAAAGCTGGGCACCTTAGCCCTTGGTCATGCTTTCGGCCAACTGGAACTGCACAAAGTGTGTGGCCAGGCCATTGACACCAACAAAGCGTCGATCCGATTCCATGAGCGATTGGGCTTCAAACGCGAGGCAGTTCTGCGGGATCAAAAGCGCATGAACAACCAATACCAAACACTCATTTGCTTTGGACTGCTTGCCAATGAATGGCAAGCCCATACACAAGGGAAACAACTATGAAACAAATACAAATTGCAGGCCGTCCCATTGGGCCAGACCATCCTCCTTATGTGATTGCGGAGGTTTCTGCCAACCACAACGGCAAACTCGAAACCGCCATGCGCATCATCGAGGAAGCCAAAAAAGCCGGGGCCGATGCCGCCAAGCTGCAAACCTACAAGCCGGACACCATCACCCTCAACTGCGACAGCGAAGACTTCAAGATCCGGGGCGGTTTGTGGGATGGGCGCACACTGTACGAGCTGTACGAAGAAGCCCACATGCCCTGGGAATGGCACAAGCCGCTGTTTGAGCATGCGCGCAAAGTTGGCATCACCCTGTTCAGCTCGCCGTTTGACAACACTGCCATTGACTTGCTGGAAGACCTGAACGCGCCCGCTTACAAAATCGCCTCATTTGAGGCGGTGGACCTGCCGCTCATCAAATACGCGGCCAGTACCGGCAAGCCCATGATCATCTCAACAGGTATGGCCGACGCCGAAGAGATTCAAGAAGCCATTGACGCCGCACGCGAAGGCGGCTGCAAGGAGTTGGCGGTTTTGCACTGCGTGAGCGGCTACCCCGCCCCGGCAGAAGACTACAACCTGCGAACCATCCCCGACATGATCCAACGCTTTGGCCTGGTCACGGGCTTGTCAGACCATACCCTGGACAACACCACCGCCATCACCAGCGTGGCCATGGGGGCCAGCATCATCGAAAAGCACTTCACCCTGGACAGAAGCGGCGGTGGGCCAGACGACAGCTTTTCTTTAGAACCCGCAGAACTGGCCGATCTGTGTCAAGGTGCCAAAACCGCGTGGGCTGCGCTAGGCAAGGTGGACTATGGCCGTAAGTCCAGCGAGCAGGGTAACGTGAAATTCCGCCGCTCACTTTACTTTGTAGCGGATATGAGAGCAGGTGAACTGGTTGAAAAAAGCTCGGTTCGAAGTGTGCGACCTGGCTTTGGCATTCCCCCAAAGTTTATCGATGCAATCTTGGGGAAAACATTAAATCGCGACGTTTCATCTGGATCCCCAGTGAGTTGGGATCAATTTAATTAAGAAATTTTCAATGCAGCTTAACAAACTCACTCAAGTTAAGACGATGGAGTCGACCGGTACAGAGGTTACGGTGGTGATCCCTGCATACAACGCTGGTCAGTTTTTGTCTGAAACTATTTTGTCCGTTCTCGCCCAAGAGGATGTAGATTTTGAACTTTTGGTAGTTGACGACTGTTCCACTGATCAAACTGCGGAAATAGTAATTGCTGCAGCCGCTGTCGATGGACGTGTTCAGTACTTGTGCATGCCATCAAACAGCGGAGGTCCAGCAGGGCCACGCAACATGGGGGTTCACGCTGCGAATGGCAGATGGGTCGCTTTTTGTGATGCCGACGACATTTGGCATCCCCGTAAGCTACGTCTGCAAATTGACCTCGCTCAGCGTGAGAGCGCTGATTTGGTGTGCAGTGCCATTGAAGACTTTATCGATGGCACGAAGCCCATCCTCCCTGACCAAGTGCCTGCGGACAGTTTGTCGGTGCATGGTTTGCCCTATTGGCAGATGTTGCTAAAGGATCGAATTGCTACCTCCAGCGCCCTGTGTAGCCGCGAAGCGCTGATAGAAAGTGGAGGATTCAACACCGCGCGAGACCTTG
Source organism: Limnohabitans sp. (assembly GCA_044348785.1). GTDB lineage: Bacteria > Pseudomonadota > Gammaproteobacteria > Burkholderiales > Burkholderiaceae_C > Limnohabitans_A. The sequence goes on along the minus strand of JBIKSF010000005.1, from coordinate 8,982 downwards.
TTGCGGTAGAGGATTATGATCTGTGGCTTCGTTTAATGGAGAGGCCGTCTTTCAAGGTGCTTCGAATCGAAACACCACTGGTCGCTTATAGGCGACTACCGCAATCACTATCTGCCAACAAGCTGCGCCATGTACGTAAGGTCATGCGTGTGCCCCGTTTGGCTGCCAAGCGCGGTGGTTGGGGCTGGGCATTTCCGTTGCTTTTACCGGTGATATTTACCGGATACGGCTTTATGTCTCTTTACTGGCGCGTATTAAAGGGAAGACTTTGATGCTTACTCTGACATCTATTTTGTTGCTCGCTAGGTGGGTCATATGCGAATAGGTTTTGCCAGCATATATGCTTGGCGCCCTCACGTCGAGCACTTGCATTACCTTGCTGGATTGGCGCGTGAGGCCGGGCACCAAACTAGCTTCTTGACGTGCGATGCGGACCTCGCTTCCTGCTATACGAAGGAACTACGGCCACAGCGCAATGATGTCGTGCACTGCACGCGTTGTAGGGTTGGCGGTATACGTTCTTACGAGAGCTGTGACGTGCACTCGATTGGAAGCTTGGCAACAGACCCAGTAGAAATGCCGGTAGAAGCTAGCGATTGGTGTCGCTCCAGCGCGAGTACATTAGGCCGCTTTGAGTCAGATGCAGATTTTGCTAGCGCCGACTACCAGGCATTTGTGCATCGACTCGATGGGCCAACAAAGCGCGTATACAGCGCGGCTCGACGATGGATCGATCAAGAGCGGCTCGATGCAATTTGCCTTTTTAATGGCCGCATGGATGCGACCCGGGCCGTGCTAGAGGCCGCACGTGCCGCCCATTTACCGTTTGTGAGTGTCGAGCGCACCTGGTTCGGTGACGGCCTGCTCATGCTCCCGGGTGAAAATTGCCTTGGCTTGCGCTCCGTAGACAAAATGATGATTGATTGTCGAGACCAGCCACTTACGCAAGCGCAGGCCTTGAAAGCCGCGAGTCACGTGGCATCACGTTTCCTTCGGCGTAACGGAAAGGAGTGGCGCGCCTACAACCTGTCAGCCCACATTACCGGCTGGCCGATAGAGCGGGCAAGATACCGTTTGCTCCTCGTTCCGGGCAGTCGTAATGAAGTTTGGGGCCACCCCGACTGGACGTCTCAGTGGCAAGAACATACCGCTGCATTCGACGCGCTCATAGACCACTTAGGCCTGAGGGCCGACGATGTAGTGCTGCGTTGCCATCCCAACTGGGGTGAATACATCGGATCGGCCGATGGTCGTAAAGCTGAGCGTTATTACACAGACTGGGCGAATCGGCGTGGGATTCATTGCATCGCCAGTACAGACCCGACCAGTACCATGGGCCTTATCGAACTCTGCGATGCCGTCGTGGTAAACGGCGGCAGTGCAGCGTTGGAGGCGGGACTCCTTGGGAAACAAGTTATTGCTGTGGCTCCTTCTGTTTACCAGAAGGCTGGGTTTCAGAGCGACGCCTACTCTCCGGAATCTCTGCGCAACTTGGTACTTCATGCAACGCTTGATGAGGCTGAGCGTGAGCAGCGATCAGCCCGTATCGCGCGTCAAACCTTGCGTTTTGCCTACACGATGAACTTTCGCCTGTCGCAATACGTAGATCAGGTGCGCTGTGTGACTACGACCCGCTATGAATACTTTGAAGGCGCAGACTTGGATCGCCTACCAGCCTTGCTGCGTACTGGTGTGTTGCAAGCCGATGACGCCTCATATGCAAGCGACCTCACAGGAGAGAACGAGGTCCTAACACTTATCGCTGCACGTCAGTGGCAGGCCTTGCTTGAAGCCGCACCAGCGACGACAAATACCCCGCGACGCAGTGTGCAACGGCGCTGGTTTATGCGGCCAATTGACCATCTTCGTGAATTATTGCCGCGTGGTGACCTGTGAACCCAATTGAACTCATTAGGAGATTGACTTGTCTCGCTTTACTACTGTCCTGAACAGCTTGGCGACGCAGCCTAGCTATACACTGATGCGTGGTGCCGCTCGCTTTAGCAGTGTGCGAACGCTTGTAGCTGGCACACGAAGTGCTCTGCATGATGCGAGGACTCAAGAATTTCTCGTAGCTTGCGAAAAGCGTGTAGCTGAGTCGTGGTTTACAAACTTAGATCGAACCGACTTCGTGCAACGTCTGCGCGATGAGGGTATTGCGTTTGGGTTAAGGCTGCCACAAACAGTGGTAGAGGAGATTCGTGCTTGGGCAGATCAGCAGCCGTGCTACGCTGATCGTGATCCAGCGTTGGGGTTCCGATTAAATGAACGTAGCGCCGCCGAACAAAGAGTGGGCAAGCCGATACTATTGGCTCAGTATTTCAACACTACAACGGAGTGCCCAGCCATCAGCCGGCTTGCGGCTGACCCTGTTCTACGCTGGGTAGCTGCCAGTTACCTTGGGTCACTTCCCTCCTTCGTCGGCGCTAATCTCTGGTGGACCTTTCCTGTGCATGCGCGTGAAGCTGACCGAGAGAAGCATGCACACGTCTATCACCGCGATGTAGACGATTTCCGTTTTTTTAAGTTCTTTTTCTACCTAACTGATGTCGCAGCCGGTGAGGGTGCTCATGTCTGCGTAGTGGCATCACATCGCCATCCCCCAGAGTTAAAGGCCTGGGATCGCTGGAATATTCGACGCTACAGCGACGACGAGATTAGGTCAACCTATCCTTCGGATCTGGTACGAGAGATCTGCGGTGATGCTGGCACCGGCTTCGCTGAAAATACCCTGTGCATACACAAAGGTAGTACACCTAAGCACGAGGCGCGTCTATTGCTGCAATTGCAGTTTGCACTGTTCGACTACGGCGCAATGCATGATCGCCGCGCACCTCAGACGCTAGCTCAAATCGCCTGAAGTGATTGCTCGGATGACTTTTCGCCTGCCTATTTGGCTGACATCACATCGACTTCGGCAGCTCTGGTATGCGCCAGTGCTTGCGCTAGCTTTGGGCCTGATGATGGCTCGGTTGTTAGTCATGGCTCGCATACTTGACTTATCTGCATACGCCACCTACAGCGCCGGCCTACTGGTATCAAGTAGCTTTCTTATGCTGAGCTGCTTAGGTCTGCAATCATTACTGCAGCGCGAGTTGCCAATGCTTGTCGTTCGTCGACGAGAGTTCGCTGGGGGTGTCTTGCTGATGCAATGCGGTCTTGTGGCTACTGTTTGCGCAGCGGCTGGTGCAGCAGCCGTGTCCTTGAGTGGCATGTCTTTGGCTGGCCTTTCCCCATTACTTTTAGTCATCGCACTGATCCATGGGCTCTCGCTACAACTCTTTCTCGTGGCTACTGTTGAGAGCCGCAGTAGAGGCCAGCCGTTACGATTCGCAAATCAAAATCTTTTTCGTGCCTTGGTCCTCATGGCCGCCGGTACTGCAGTCGCTGCATCTGGGCTAGGCGCAGCAGCAGTGCTTATAACGGAAGCCGTGTCGTCACTGTCTCTTGCTGTTTGGATTTTTCGAAAATATTTTTATACTATTCCATTGCGGCTGACTGTTGCGATAGCACTTGCTTGGCGTCGCTTTCCACTTATCCCATGGCGGTCAGCGCTGGCGCTTTTGGCCGTAGCTTCTTTTAGCTTTTTTGTGACGAACGCAGATCGGTGGCTAGCAGCGCAGCAGCTCCCTGTATCCGCCTTTGCACAGTATTCTTTCGCCTGGACTGTGCTGATGGTTGCTCAATCGGCGCAGGGCGTCATCAACGCATCCCTCTTTCCATTGCTTTCTAGGTGCTTCGCAATGCGGGGGGGGGCTATTGCGTACAGCACAACACTCAAGGCTTCGCTTTTTCTCTTTGCCGGTGGTGCGTTAGCGTCCTTGCCCTTATGGGCATTGCTGGACTATTCCATTACAAGGTGGTTTGTTGCTTACCAAGAGGCACGCAGTCTATTGCCAATATTTCTGATCATTGCTGTTCTACGACTCTCAGATTTCTGGTCAAGCTATTTATTGGTGATCGGTCAAGAAGCGCGTCTCCTTACCATCAATTTTCTCAGCGCATCTGTCGCTACCCTTGCATGGATTTTATGGACCCGTCGCGATGAGAATGTGCTGCAAATCAATCAAGTAGCCTTGCTGGCATTGTTATTAACAGCTATGAGTTATGCCGTGGCTGCTTGGGCGGCATGGTATTACTCTAGGGAATTTAGAGAGAAAGCTGGATGAATCGATTTTTGGCAATGTTACCTCCGTTCCGTTGGTTGCGTGCGCTGTCTGCTCTTAAGTATTACGCTCGAGTCCATCCCCAAGCACTGTTTCTGGGCAGCGCGTCGCAAGTTAAACTTAGTCGTGGCTGTAAAGTGGGTCCACGGGTACGCATTGATCCCGGAAGGGTGGGGCGCGTAATGATTGGTGAGCGGGTTTGGGTTGCTGCCGACGTGGAGATACAGACGGACAGCGAAGTGAGAATTCGCGAAGGCACATCAATTCAACGTCGTTCCACGATCAATGGCAGCACGATACTGGGTCGCGACTGCATCCTCGCTCCGGGAGTATTCATCTCCTCAGGCACTCATCCGTTTCGCGCCGTCCCCCATTTGCACATCCGCGCGCAGGAGCGTCGGTTATCCAGTGACGCGGCTGAAATGGCCAAACTAGACAGGCCGATTTGGGTACAAGATGACTGCTGGCTTGGAACCAACGTCGTCGTGTGCCCGGGAGTGACTATAGGCAAAGGCAGTGTTGTCGGGGCAAATTCGGTGGTGACGCATGATGTAACGCCCTACAGCGTGGTCGGTGGCAGTCCGGCGCGCGTGATAGGGCGGCGGCTTGAATGGGTTCCGCCATCAAGTCTTGATCCGGCCCGTGATGTGGATCACCCCTACCTTCTTGACGCACGATTACGACGTGACGAGCGTGGCACTTGCATTGAAGTCAATGCGAGTGCACCCTTTCTTGCGGCTTTGTCTGTACCTCCAGGAAACTATCGGTTCCAGATATCCTGGCGGGCAACTCAAGAGCTTGCGGTGATGTCGGGTAAGCGCAAACTCAATTTACCTTCTGGTGAGGGTAAGTTGGAGATCCAGGCTGCCGATCTAAAGATCGAGAATACAGTCGCTATGTGCAGTTTGAGACTTGCACCAGATAATACTCTCGGCGCCTGTCTTGACATATTAGGCATCCAATGTATTGAAGGTTAAGCAATGAACTTAGCCGATTTTAATAAAGCAAAAATTTCGCCATGGAGGCGATCTCTGCTCCACGCAGGCTCATTACTTGGACTATCCGTATACTATTTAAATTATGGTGGTAATTTCGAGGAGGGCAGTACCGAAGGGGTGGGAGTGCTGACCTTTTTAATGCGTGTCATTGCAGTGACTTGCATTGTGACGACTCTGCTGCCTATCCGCTTGCGGTCATGGTCTTCAATGATGATGCAGGGCTTGTTTTTGTATGGTGCCTTCAGCTATGTGCTTGCTGCTGGTTGGCATGCTCATCTAAATGATAGCTTCTTTTTAAATACGATAATTCAACTACCAGTCCTATTGGCACTTGTTGGAACTCGCTTTGAAATTGACTATGCTAGATGGCTTAAGTTTATCTTTGGAGTCCTAGGGATTCAGGTACTAATTGATATTCTAATCTGGAAGACTGGTCAATCGCTTTGGTTAAGTACGGCTTTCGTCGGCGGCCTCGGTAATCCCAGTTCATTCGGTTTGCTTTGTGCCTTGGGGGCAACATTTTATATTTTTCATCCATCAGTTGGTCGAGAGCGTTGGATGCTCGTCATCCTGTTAACCTTTGGGGCCTTTCAAACTAAGTCGATGTTTGCGGTGCTTGCTATCGCACTGGTGCTTATGGTTTGGATATCGACCTCTTGGCGTCACACTTTTCTTGCATTTATTCTAGGATTTTTTTTGACCTTGGGTTCTTTTTTACTGCTAGGCGGTCAAAGTGATGATGGAGAAATGGGATTCATAGAGCATAAATTGATGGCAGTTGGTGCCTTGCTGTCGCTCGTAGAATATAACGTAGACTCATCTGCAAGCGTCTCACAACGGATAGAAATGCATGAGCGCACTTTTGGCGAATTGGCAGTCGATCCAGTGGGTTTGATTGTTGGGCACCTGCAGGGGTTGCCTTATTGGCCGATGGATAGTCAGCTGCTGACCTATTTGGGGAGCTTTGGAGCTCCATTCTTAATATTATTTCTATCTTTGCACGTTTACTGGACTGTCTGTGCATGGCGCAAACGACATGTCGATAATAGATTTACTCTGCTGTCTCTTTTTATATTTGGATTAATATTTTTGACAAATCGTATCCTGGATTATTTCCCAGTCGCAATAATTTATTTTATTATCGTCTCGGTAATTTTAAAGAGTCGTCCATGCAAAAGCTCTAAAATCGCATGAATAATGGTGATCTAGGGTGAATCCACCCTCTCTGTGCCGATTAAATTTTGACAAGGGGCTTGGCCAGATCTCATGTTCGCTGCCGGGGATACCTATAAGTTCAATTATCGTTCTGCAGCTACTTTTTCTCCGTTTTTCTTGCCTGCTCCCTAGCTTTGATTCGAAGTCTTTGGCATCGAACCAAGAGCCCTCACCGCCAGCGAAGCGCGATACCTTCCAGGTTTTCGATCTATTGATGTCATCCGAAGTCGACTTGTTTCGGCAGAGCAAGAAATCAATAGTCGATTACGTTCAAAGGGAATTACCAATTCGCCTAAAGAGCCGTCACATGGAACACTTACTTAACAAAGCATGAACTTATTGGGTGCAGATCCCCATTTTTGACAACAAAGAGCCGAGAGGCTCTTTTGTCGTTTGAAGGCTTTGAAAAAGGTCGCTATGTTTGTTTTGTCCAAGTTGATGTCGGCTATCACGCAGCCCATGTTTTGGCTGGCTGTGTGGTGGGGCTTGGCGCTGGTCATGCTGAGCATGTCTTTGTCTTGGCGGCGTGCGGCCGTTCGCATGCTGTGGGGCGGCTTGGTGGTGCTGGGGCTTTTGGGCTTTGAGGCCTTACCCCACGCGCTTTTGCGCCCCTTGGAAAACCGATACCCCGTGCCCGCCCCAGAGGCTGTGGGCCGCCATGTGGGCGCGATTGTGTTGGGCGGTGCCCTTGAGCACCCTGACATTTATCTGGCGCATGGCCAGGTGCCTTTGGGCCAAGCGGCCGAGCGCATGTCTGTGCCGGTGGAGCTGATGCGGCAGCATTCTCAATTGCAATTGGTTTTTTCCGGCGGTGAGGGACGCTTGCTGGCCACGGGCGTGAGCGAGGCCGAACTGGCCAAGGCGTTTTATGAGCAGCAGGGCGTGGACATGCGCCGAATCATTCTGGAAAGCGGCTCGCGCACCACCCGAGAAAACGCTTTGCAAGTGGCCGCGTTGTTGGGCGATCGCTGCAAACAGCCTTGGCTGCTGGTGACTTCGGCATGGCACATGCCCCGGTCTGTGCCCGAGTTTGAGGGGGTGGGGTGCAAGGTGACGCCCTATCCGGTGGACTTCAGAACGGGCGAAGCCACGCTGTGGGCTGAGTATTCGTTGGCCCGCAGCTTGCTGCTGTGGCAAACGGCATTGCATGAGTGGTTGGGGTTGGGGGTGTATCGGGTGACGCGGTGAGGGGATGGACCCCCGATCGGGTCGGGGGTGACAAATTGCTGTCATGCCCGCGCATGCGGGTATCCAGGGTGTTCGAGGGCGGCAGACATGGACCCCCGATCGGGTAGGGGGTGACAAATTTCTGTCATGCCCGCGCATGCGGGTATCCAAGTTACCGTTTGATGCCAATGCTCATGCTGGCTGTTAATTGGGGTCATATCCCAATTGTTTTGGATGTTCAAGGAGTCTGCGGGCTCCCAGAACGTTTCTGGGCTTGGCTTTATCGAGACAACGGACAACTATCGTGACAGAGAGGGGGCGGGTCGGATGCCACTGAGGTATATCGCTTGCGATTTTTATCATCAGATGATACATTCATCGAATGCGTGATGATGTTGGCATAACCACTCTCCTCGATCTCCATGATCAAATTATCGATCAAGGAGATGGGTATTGGGTCAAGTTAGAGGCTTGGGTTGTACCCGTCTCAAAGGACATTCCGCATGGGGTTCGGTATGCGCTGACACTGCACGAGCCCTATGGCAAACGCATTCTTGGATACGACAATGCCCATGCGGTGAAGCCGCCCAAGAAATTCAAATATGCCGGGGCAAAGTTGCCGTATGACCACAAACATAGGCATGTCAGCGACAAGGGTGTGCCTTACGAGTTCAAGGATGCACATCAATTGTTAAGCGACTTTTTTGTGGAAGTTGATCGAGTGCTGAAGGAGGCTAGGAAGTCATGAAGACAATCGTTGTTGGAATCTTGTCGCAAGAGAAAATTCGCGAGCGGATGTTGTCTATCGCTCGCGGTGACTGCAAACCAAAATCAACCGACCCCAAAATCTGGTTTACGTCGATGAGATCGTTGGCAGAGGTTTTGAGTGACGACAATCGCGCCTTGCTCAAAGTCATTCAGGATTCAAAACCAGAGTCAATTTCATCTTTGGCTGACATCACTGGCCGCAAGCCAGGTAACCTGTCTCGAACATTGAAAACAATGTCCAACTACGGATTTGTTGAAATGAAACGTGAGAATAGGCATGTTCGCCCAATCGTTAAGGGAACTGACTTTCGCATCGTTGCCTGAGACAGATTTATCGGGTCAGATCTCAATTTTCTCGGATGTCCAAGGAGCTTGCGGGCTCCTTGAGCGAGAGGTGAAGCGCTATGAAAACCCTTCGAATGATTGATTCTGTATGGCTGCAAAAGTCGCTCTGATTCTCTTGGCTCTGTACTGAAGTGGTTGGTCAGAATGCACGACGCAAAAGAGCCGCAAGGCTCTTTTGTCGTTTTCAGGCTCGCATCAAGGTCTTGGTGAGTTGTATTTGTGGGAGCGCCCTGATGGCCAGTCCAAATTCCCCCACCCGTGGCCACCCCAAATTCCCCCAGGCAGCGCGGTCAGATTATGACGCGTCAGCTTGGATGACCAAG
>JBIKSF010000052.1:0-14532 GCA_044348785.1 Limnohabitans sp. | reverse complement strand
GGTCGATCCCGTCTGGCGGGAACTGGCTTTCTGAGCCCTTCCGCCCGCTTGCTTGCCTGAACCGGCGGCGCATGATCTGCTTGGGTCTCAGACTCTCCGCGGGTGCGTTGCGCCCGCCCCGCGACGGAATCCCCTGAGATGAACATCGTCATTCTGCTTGGTCTGCTCGTCACCCTGGCCACCGGCTTACCCGTCCTTCGCCAGCTTCTGCGTGAGCATCCCCGCGGACTGCTTGTCCTGTTCTTCGCCGAGATGTGGGAGCGTTTTTCCTACTACGGCATGCGCGGCATTCTGATCTTCTACCTGACCCAGCACCTTATGTTCGACAGGAGCGAGGCCAGCGCCCTCTACGCCTCCTACACCGCCCTGGTGTACCTTCTGCCTCTTCTGGGCGGTTTCATCGCGGACCGCTGGCTGGGCGCCCGCAAGGCGGTGGCCTTCGGCGCCCTGCTGCTCGTGGCCGGCCACATCTCGATGGGTTTTGAGGGGCGACCGTCTCAGCAGGACCTGATCTACGGCGGCAACGTCTACCCCATCGTTTCCGAAGGCCGGATGGACGACCGGGTGGCGTTCATCCTGGTGGAGGGCAAGAAGTATGAGTTCGGAGCCCGGGAGGGCGGCGGGATCGAGATCCCCGGAGCACCGATCGCCTCCGGGCTCCCGACGTCCATTCCGGAGGGGGACTACGAGGTCCGCACCCTGATCAACAATGGCTCGGCGAGCATGTTCTACTTCGCCGTCTCGCTGATCATCCTCGGCGTCGGCTTCCTCAAGCCGAACATTTCGGCCGTGGTGGGCGAACTCTATGCGCAGGGTGACCCGCGGCGGGATTCCGGCTTCACCCTCTACTATTACGGCATCAATCTGGGGGCCTTCTGGGCCGCCATCCTCTGCGGCCTGCTTGGCCAGCACTTCGGCTGGTGGGCGGGCTTCGGGCTCGCCGGGGTCGGCATGTTCCTGGGCTGGATCGTCTTCGTCCTGGGCAAGCCGTTGCTGGAAGGCAAGGGTGAGCCCCCCAATCCGCGCATGCTTCGCGAGCCCTTCGCCGGCTTCATCAGCCGCGAGTGGATGACCTACATCATGTCCATCCTGGCCATCGGCGTCGTCTTCCTGACCGTCCAGAACAGTCGGCTCGTGGGCGCCGCCCTTGTCGCGGCGATCGTGCTTTCGCTGCTGGCGCTGGCATGGATCATCCTGCGGGTCTGCCAGACCCGGGTGGAGCGCCAGCGAATGGGGCTCGCCGTGATCCTGATCCTGGGGTCCGTCATCTTCTTCACCCTTTTCGAGCAGGCCGGCTCGTCCCTCAACCTCTTCGCCTCGACCAATGTCGACCTGTCGCTGACCCAGGAGGCCGGGCGATTCCTGGGCATTCCGTATGGCACGCCTGAGCAGCTCGCCGCCGCCGGGGTCCAGCCCTCGGCCTGGTGGAGCTGGATCGACACCTCGGTGGGCGCGGCGCAGACCCAATCGTTCAACGCCGGCTTCATCCTGATCTTCGCACCGCTCCTTGCCGCCCTCTGGACCTGGTTGGGCCAGAGGGGGAAGGATCCGAACCCGACCCTGAAGTTCGGCCTGGGACTGATCCAGGTGGGGCTGGGTTTCCTGATCGTGGTCTGGGGTGCGGGGCTCCACGACAGCGCCTTCCGCGTGCCCCTGGTTCTCCTGGGACTGCTCTACCTGCTCCACACCCTGGGTGAGCTCTTCCTCTCTCCGGTGGGCCTGTCCGAGATCACCAAGCTGACCCTGCCCGGCGTCGTCTCCTTCATGATGGCGGTCTGGTTCCTCGCCTCATCGATCGCCCAGTATGTGGGCGGCTGGATCGCCGGCTTCCTGGTTACCGAGTCCGTGGGCGGGGAGGTGCTGGACCCGGAGCTTGCGCTCAATACGGCGATCAGCGGGTTCCGGACCCTGGGATGGGGCGGGGTGGTCTGTGGCGTCGCCTTCATCGCGATCAGCTTCGTCGTCCGCACCTGGGCGCATGCGGACAAGCCGGTCCGGGCAGAGCCTCCGGCCCAGGCCTCCTGAAGCGGGCGTCCGGCGGCGGTCGGCGGGGTTCAGCCCCCGGCGCCGCCTACCGTCAGGCCGGTGATCTTCAGCGAGGGCTGGCCCACGCCGACCGGCACCGACTGGCCTGACTTGCCGCAGACCCCGACGCCAGGGTCGAAGTCAAAGTCGTCGCCGATCATGGTGACCCGGGTCAGGGCGGTGGGACCGTCGCCGATGAGGGTCGCGCCCTTCACCGGCCGGGTGATCCGGCCGTCCTCGATCAGGTAGGCCTCCGTGCACTGGAAGACGAACTTGCCATTGGTGATGTCCACCTGGCCCCCGCCGAAGTTGGCGCAGTAGAGGCCGCGCTTGGTGGAGGCGATCATTTCCTCACGCGGCGTGCTTCCGCCTTCCATGGCGGTGTTGGTCATCCGCGGCATGGGAATGTGGGCATAGGACTGCCTGCGGCCGTTGCCCGTCGCGGTGAGGCCCATCAGGCGGGCGCTCATCCGGTCGTGCATGTAGCCCACCAGGATCCCGTCCTCGATCAGGACCGTGCGGCTGGTCGGCGTGCCCTCGTCGTCCACGGTCAGGGACCCACGGCGTCCGGGCAGTGAGCCGTCGTCGTAGACGGTGACGCCCCGCGCGGCGACCTGTTCGCCGATCCTGCCGGCAAAGGCCGACGAGCCCTTCCGGTTGAAATCACCTTCCAGTCCGTGGCCGACCGCTTCATGCAGCAGGACCCCGTTCCAGCCGGCGCCGAGGACGACATCCATCTCGCCCGCAGGGCAGGGGCCCGCCTCCAGATTGACCAGGGCCTGGCGCAGGGCCTCCTCGGCCTGTGCGCGCCAGCGGTCCGGAGCGATCCAGGCCTCGAAGCCGGCCCGCCCGCCGGCGCCGGCGAAGCCGGTCTCCCGGCGTCCATCGCGCTCGACGGTGATCTGGACGTTGATTCGCGCCAGCGGGCGCACATCGCGGATCAGTCGTCCGTCCGCCCGGAGGATTTCCACCGTCCTCTGTTCGCCGGCGAGCGAGGCCATCACCTGCACCACCCGCGGATCCCGGGCCCGGCACCAGGCGTCGATCTCCTGGAGCAGGGCGACCTTGGCCTCAAAGTCGGGGGAGTCTGTCGGGTCGACGTCGTCGTAGAGGCGCAGGTTGGTCGCGCGCGGCCCTTCATCCGCCGTGCCGGAGTAGCCGCGCCGGGCGAGGGCCGCGGACCCCGCAGCGCGCTTCAGGGCGGCCTCGGAGACTTCGCTGGAGTGCGCGTAGCCCGCCGACTCTCCCGCCACGACGCGCAGACCGAACCCGTCGGAGGTGTCGAAGGCGGCGGATTTCAGCCTTCCATCGTCGAAAAGGAAAGACTCGCTGCGGGACCGCTCCAGGAAAATCTCACCGTCGTCGGCATCCCCGATCGCCTCGGCGAGCACGCGCCTGGCGGTTTCGGGGGCCAGGCCGTGGGTCTCAAGGAGGGCGGCGGATTCGGGGGGGCGGGACATGAAGGACTCCGTCTTGGAACGTCGGAAGACAGATAGGACCTGTGGGCCCTTACGTCACCCTGCGGGAGGCGCTTCGAAAGGCGTTCGGGGCGCTTGGCAAGTGGGGCGCGAGCGCGTATGGACGCCCTCGAGGGACCCGCTTTCGGCTATCCGGCGGTGCGGTCCACGAAGACGTCGGCGGGGCCGCCCTCCCGGGTCGGACCCGCCCGTAAGCAATGACCGAGGGGACATGCAGTCTAGGGTTCAAGGCATTCGGGCATGGCTGGCAGGCGCCGCCGCAGCCGCCATGGCGACGGTCTGGGCGCTTCCCGCCCTGGCCGATGAAGTTCTTGTCGGGCAGCCGACGCCGGGCGCCATCGGGCTTCAACCGGGGGTCACCCCGCTGAAGCATGACGCCGCCTTCTTCCATGACGTCATTCTCCTGCCGATCATCACGGTCATCACGCTCTTCGTGCTGGCCCTGCTGGTCTGGGTCATGGTGCGCTACAACAAGAAGGCGAACCCCACGCCTGCGACGTGGAGCCACAATACGACCATCGAGGTGATCTGGACGGTCGTTCCGGTCCTGATCCTGATGTTCATCGCCATCTTCTCGTTCCGGCTTCTCTACGCCTACCACGACATGCCCAAGCCCTACATGACGGTGAAGGCCACGGGGTACCAGTGGTACTGGGGCTACGAGTATCCCGACAATGGGATCAGCGAATTCGTCTCGAACATCCTTCCCGAGGACAAGGCCAAGGAGAAGAACGTTCCCTACCTCCTGGCCGCAACCGAGCCCCTGGTGGTTCCCGTCGGAAAGCCCGTCCGGGTGATCGTCACGGGCGCGGACGTGATCCACGCCTTCGCTGTGCCGGCCTTCGGCATCATCAGCGACGCTGTCCCGGGCCGCCTGAACGAGACCTGGTTCAAGGTTGAAAAGCCTGGCGTGTACTATGGAAACTGTCGCGAACTCTGCGGCGTGGACCATGCCTACATGCCCATCGAGGTCCATGCCGTCAGCCAGGCCGAGTTCGACGCCTGGGTCGCCTCCAAGGGCGGTTACAAGGTGGGCGGCGCCCCGGCGCCGGCGCCTTCGCCCGTCGCGGCCGCCACTCCCGCAGCCCTTCCGGTCGCAGCTCCGGACGCCGCATCCCCGCCTTCCGCCACGCCCGAGCCGGCCATGGCGCCGGCGTCGAATTGAGGTCAGGATAAGTTCAATGGCCCACGCTTCCACCGCTGATCACGATCACGATCACAAGCCCCCCTTCCTGGTTCGCTGGCTCTTCTCCACGAACCACAAGGACATCGGCACCCTCTACATCATCTTCGCCATCATGGCGGGTCTGGTGGGCGGGGCCCTCTCGGGTCTCATCAGGCTTGAGCTGGCTGAGCCCGGCCTGCAGATCTTCGTCAAGGGCGGCTGGCTCGACCAGCTCGGCGTCGTCGAAGCCTCAAAGCACGGATACAACGTGGTGGTCACCGCCCACGCGCTGATCATGATCTTCTTCATGGTCATGCCAGCGATGATCGGCGGGTTTGGCAACTGGTTCGTCCCGATCATGATCGGCGCGCCGGACATGGCCTTCCCCCGGATGAACAACATCTCGTTCTGGCTGCTGGTGGCGGCCTGGGTGCTGCTGTGCATGTCCCTGTTCGTCGACGGCGGCCCAGGGAAAGGGTTTGGCGGCGGCTGGACGATCTATCCCCCGCTCTCGACCTCCGGTCACGTCGGACCGTCCATGGACCTGGCCATCCTGTCCCTGCACCTGGCGGGCGCGAGCTCGATCCTGGGCGCGATCAACTTCATCACCACCATCTTCAACATGCGCGCGCCGGGCATGACCCTGCACCAGATGCCGCTGTTCGCCTGGTCGGTGCTGGTGACCGCCTTCCTCCTGCTGCTGTCTCTGCCCGTGCTGGCTGGCGCCATCACCATGCTGCTGACGGACCGGAACTTTAACACCCACTTCTTCGACCCCGCCGGCGGCGGCGACCCGGTGATGTTCCAGCATCTCTTCTGGTTCTTCGGGCACCCTGAAGTGTACATCCTGATCCTGCCGGGCTTCGGCATTATCAGCCACATCGTGTCCACCTTCTCGCGCAAGCCCGTGTTCGGCTACCTCGCCATGGCCTACGCCATGGTGGCCATCGGCTTCGTCGGCTTCATCGTCTGGGCCCACCACATGTACACCGTGGGCATGCCGGTCGACCTGAGGGCCTATTTCGTGGCGGCCACCATGGTGATCGCCGTGCCAACGGGCGTGAAGGTCTTTTCCTGGATCGCCACGATGTGGGGCGGCTCCCTGGACTTCAAGACGCCCATGCTCTGGGCGATCGGCTTCATCTTCCTCTTCACCGTGGGCGGCGTTACCGGCGTGGTCCTGGCCAATGCGGGCATCGATTACACCCTGCATGACACCTACTACGTGGTGGCCCACTTCCACTATGTGTTGGTGGCTGGTTCCTTGTTTGCACTGTTTGCCGGCGTCTATTACTGGATTCCTAAGTGGACGGGTGTGATGTACAGCGAAACACGCGGCAAGATCCACTTCTGGTGGTCGCTGATTTCCTTCAACATCACCTTCTTCCCGATGCACTTCTTGGGTCTGGCTGGCATGCCCCGTCGCTACGCCGACTACCCCATGCAGTTCACCGACTTCAACATGATCGCTTCGGTGGGTGCCTTCTTCTTCGGTTTTGCACAAGTCTATTTCTTCTTGTTCATCGTCTTGCCTGCCATGATGGGCAAAGGCGAGAAGGCGCCTCAGAAGCCTTGGGAAGGTGCTGAAGGCCTCGAGTGGGAAGTGCCTTCGCCTGCCCCATTCCATACCTTTGAAAACCCACCCAAGCTGGACGCAACCGCGACCCGCGTGATTGGTTGATTGCCATGGCCATGACACCCGAACAAAGAAAAAGCAATGTGCGCCTGGGCCTGATCCTGGCCTCGGTGGCACTGGCTGTGCTGCTCGGTTTTGTGGCCAAGTTGTTGATCCTCAACCCCTGAAAGAACGTGATGAACCTGCGCGGTGAAAACCTGAAGATGGTGGGCAAACTGGCGGTGGTGACCGCGGGCATGTTCTGCTTCGGTTACGCGCTGGTGCCTATTTACAAGGCGATTTGCGAAATCACAGGCATCAACATCCTGTCAATTTCCGAGACACAGGTCCCGGGCAATGCCAAAGCTGGCAAAGCCGCTGAGGTTTTGCGCAACAGCCAAGTCGATACCACCCGCACCATCACCGTCGAGTTCGACGCCAATGTGCGTGGCCCTTGGGAGTTCAAGCCCGAGAAGCGCTCCATGCAGGTGCATCCTGGCGAACTCAGCACGGTGATGTACGAGTTTCAGAATGTGCAAAATCGCCGCATGGCGGCTCAGGCCATTCCCAGCTATGCACCACGCAACGCGGCCAATCATTTCAACAAGCTCGAGTGTTTCTGTTTCAACCAGTACACCCTGGAGCCCGGCGAAAAGAAGTCTTGGCCCGTCGCCTTTGTGATCGATCCCAAGTTGTCCAAAGACGTGACGACCATCACGCTGTCCTACACCTTCTTTGAGGTGGGCGGCAAGACACCGGCTGCGCCAACAGCGCCTTTGGCTGCTGCAGTCCAGCCCTTGCCAGTCAAGACAGGTTGGGGATCATGACCACGCCTGAGATGCCTGTGTCCAAAACGTCCTGGTTGCGAACCATCCAGGCTGTTCTTTGGTCCTTTGTCGGCCTCCGCAAGAATGCCGACTACCAGCAAGACCTTGAAAAACTCAACCCGTTCCACATCATCGGTGTGGCCATTGTTGCGGCATTGTTGTTTGTTCTGGGGCTGATAGCCCTGGTCAACTGGGTCGTGGTTCAGCCCACTGGCCTTTAACCGCCGAAAATAAGATTTAGATAGAAGAGAGAGCAGGAGTTCCCATGAGTTCAGCAGCACACGGCAGCACGCCTTACTACTATGTTCCGCACGAGTCACGCCACCCGGTCATGTCGGCCATTGGCTTGTTCTTCGTCATCCTGGGCGCAGGCCAATGGATCAACGGCGTCGAATGGGGCATGTATTGCCTGTTCTTCGGCATGGCCTGGTGGTTAATTGTCTTGTACCAGTGGTTTTCCGAGGCTGTGCACGAAAGCGAAACCGGTATGTACGGTCGCAAAATCGACCTGTCCTACCGCTGGAGCATGACATGGTTCATCTTTTCTGAAGTGATGTTCTTTGGCGCTTTCTTCACCGCATTGTGGTGGGCCCGTTCGCATTCGATCCCTGCGCTCGGTAGCCTGGAAAACGCATTGCTTTGGCCTGATTTCAAAGCCGCTTGGCCCAGCGTGGTGCCCGGTGCGACCACATCGCCAGCCGGTTTCGTTGAGCCCTTCCAAACCATGGGACCGTTCTGGTTGCCGACCATAAACACCGCGTTGTTATTGACATCGGGCGTTACTTTGACCATTGCTCACCATGCTCTGCAAGTGGGCAATCGCAGCAAAACCATCATGTACATGTGGATGACGGTTCTTTTGGGTGTGATTTTCTTGTTCGTTCAAGGTTATGAGTACGCACACGCTTGGGGTGACCTGAACCTCAAATTGTCATCCGGTATTTATGGCTCCACTTTCTACATGCTGACGGGTTTTCACGGCTTTCACGTGTTTGTCGGCATGCTGATGCTCTTGTTCATCACCCTGCGTTTGCAAAAAGGCCACTTCACCAAAGACCGTCACTTCGGCTTTGAGGGTGCGGCTTGGTACTGGCACTTCGTGGACGTGGTTTGGTTGGGCCTGTATATCCTTGTGTATTGGATGTAAGCCTGCCTTCGGCTCCAACAAAAAAGCGCCCAAGGGCGCTTTTTTGTTGGTGAGGTGAGTTGCGGAAAATGACCGATCTTATGGGAATGGTGGGGGGCCGCAAGGGCGAAGAAAAAAATCAAGCCCCAGGGGGGATGCCTGTAGGTTGGATCCAGCCCATTTTCCAGGCCACCAGCACACAGATGAAGAGGACAATGGAAAAGCCGACACGAAAGGCCAGAGCGGTGGCCATGTTGCCCTTTTTGGGCGCTTGGCCCTCGGCGGGTGGAGCGCTACCACGCATCATGTACATCAGGGCCGAACCCAGACTGACCAAAATGGCAAGAAACGCGATGGCAACAAGAATTTTCATGAACACATTATCCAATGACTGAAAAACCCCCTCGCTGGAAAAGATGGTTGGTGCTGGCTGTGGCATCCATGGGTGTGGCCATCACCTTTTCGCTGGGGCTGTGGCAGCTCGGTCGGGCCCATGAGAAAACCACTCTGCAAGACGCTCGCACGCAGCAGGCAAGCAAAGAGGCGCTGGACGGCCGCACCCTGAGTGGTGGGTCTGAAGGTGTGGCGCAGCGCAGCGAGTTGATTCACCGCCGATTGGTGGTGACGGGACGTTGGCTGCCGAATGACACGGTGAACCTGGACAACCGGCAAATGAATGCCAAACCCGGTTTTTTTGTGCTGACCCCTTTGCAGATCGAAGGCACGGGAGAGGTCTTGGTGGTGCAGCGCGGCTGGGCGCAGCGCTCCTTCACCGACCGCGCCGCACTGCCACCTGTGCAGACACCTGAAGGCTTGGTCCAAGTGCAAGGCCATTTGGCCCCATGGCCATCAAGGCTCTATGACTTTGGCGGTGCCGAGACGGGGCCAATACGGCAAAATCTGGACTTGACTGCTTACCGACAAGAAACGGGTTTGAAACTGCTCGAAGTCACACTTGTGCAGTCTGGCGGACCCTCCGAGGGTCTGCTGCGCGAATGGCCTGTGGTGGCCAGTGGTGTCGAAAAACACCACGGATACGCTTTCCAATGGTTTGGCCTCAGTGGCCTGATCGCTTTACTTTATGTCTGGTTCCAAATTGTCCAACCCCGCCGCCAAAAACGACCTGCCTGACAGCCCCTTGGCCATGACGGTGCACGACATGCCCAGCCCCGGTGCTGTTGTGCAAGCCGATGCCCAGCGCACCCGCATGGGCCGCTGGAAGATGATCGCCATGATGTTGATCTGCGCTTCTCCGGTGATCGCCTCGTATTTCACGTATTACGTGATCCGCCCTGAAGGCCGCCGTGTCTATGGCGAGCTGATTCAGCCGCAAAAAGACATGCCCCAGGTCAGCGCCGAAAACCTGCAGGGTGAGTCGGTCACCCTGGCCAGCCTTAAAGGTCAATGGTTGCTGGTGACGGTGTCCTCGGGCGCTTGCGACGAACGCTGCCAGCAAAACCTGTACTTCCAGCGCCAGTTGCGTGAAATCCTGGGCCGCGAAAAGGACCGCCTCGACCGCGTCTGGTTGGTCACCGACGAAGCGGCTGTGACCCCCAGTCTATTGCCCGCTTTGAACATGGCGCATGTGTTGCGCATGGATGTGGCCACGGTGCAAAGCTGGATCAGCCCTGCCCCGGGCCAGAAGTTGCAGGACCACTTGTATGTGATCGATCCGATGGGCAACTTCATGATGCGTTTCCCGGCCAACATGGACGTGCCCGGCGCCTCCAAAGCCAAACGAGATCTGGACCGATTGCTCAAGGCCTCATCGTCTTGGGACAACGCGGGGCGTTAAGGCATGACCGAAGTTGACCTGTACAACCTGGAGCCCATATTGGAGCTCATGGCCGTAGGCTTGGCGGTGGCGGCATTGCCTTTGGGCTGGTGGCTGTGGCGACAACGCAGTGCTTCTCCATCGGGGCGGCTCAAGGCCTTGACACTGATCACTTTGTTTCTGACTTTTGATCTGGTGCTGTTCGGGGCCTTTACCCGGCTGACCGACTCCGGTTTGGGTTGCCCCGATTGGCCAGGCTGCTACGGCAGCGCAACCCCCATCGGTGCCAAAGCAGAAATCAAGGCCGCGGAGACCGCCATGCCCACGGGGCCAGTCACCAAGAGCAAAGCCTGGATTGAAATGGTGCACCGTTATTTGGCCACGGGGGTCGGCGTCCTGATCTTGACCATGGCTGCCATGACCTGGTGGTTGCGCCGTCAAAGCCGAGAAGTCAGCCCCTGGTTGCCCACTTTGACCTTGGTGTGGGTTTGCATGCAAGGGGCGTTCGGCGCACTCACGGTCACCATGAAACTGTTTCCGGCCATCGTCACCTTGCACCTGATGGGTGGCATTGGTTTGTTAGTTTTGTTGATGGCGCAAGCCGTACGTTATGACGGCGCAGGCACGCGGCCCTTGCCGTCGCCATTGCGCGCAGGTTTGTGGGCAGGCTTTCTGTTGCTGTGGCTGCAAATTGCCTTGGGTGGCTGGGTCAGCACCAATTACGCGGTGCTGGCCTGCCCCGACTTCCCCACCTGCCACGGCCATTGGGTGCCCGAGATGAACTGGCAAGGTTTTACCCTGTGGCGTGAACTGGGTTACACCCCAAGCGGTGAGCTCTTGCCTTTCTCGGCGCTGGCATCGATCCATTTTGTGCACCGCTCGGCCGCTTGGCTGGTGTTGGCGGTGCTGCTGTGGGTGGGCTGGCGTTTGCGTGTGCAGCCGGGTTTGGCTGTGGCTGGGCGTTGGTTGCTGGGGCTGTGTGCCCTGCAGTTCGCCACCGGCTTGAGCAATGTGGTGCTGGGCTGGCCCTTGCTGGCCGCCGTGATGCACACCGGAGGAGCCGCTGCCATGGCCTTGACCCTCACCTGGGCCTTGAGTGTCAGCCGGGCTGATAATTCAGGGCCTGTTCCCCTTTCCAAAAAGCTTGCCGAATGACCGTCGCCACCGCCCGTTTGCCTTTGACTGCCTGGCAACAGTATTACGCGCTGACCAAACCGCGCGTGGTTCAATTGATCGTTTTCTGTGCCTTGATCGGCATGGTGCTGGCCGTGCCCGGTGTGCCCAGCCTGGCCGAGTTGAAGCTGGGTCTTTGGGCCTGCATCGGCATCTGGTTGGTGGCGGGTGCCGCTGCGGCCTTCAACTGCTTGGTTGAAAAAACCATCGACGCCAAAATGAAGCGCACCGCCTGGCGGCCTACCGCCAAGGGTGAGTTGAGTGACCAGCAGGCCTTGCTGTTTTCGGCGGTGCTGTGTGCTTTGGGCTCTGCGGTGTTGTACGTGCTGGTTAACCCGCTCACCATGTGGCTCACTTTTGCCACCTTTGTGGGGTACGCCATCATTTACACCGTGATCTTGAAGCCGCTTACGCCACAGAACATTGTCATTGGCGGGGCCAGTGGGGCTATGCCACCGGTGCTGGGCTGGGCCGCGATGACCGGACAAGTGGGACCTGAGGCGCTGATCTTGTTCCTGATCATTTTCTTGTGGACGCCACCGCACTTTTGGGCCTTGGCGCTTTACCGGGTCGAGGACTACCGAAAGTCGGGCTTGCCCATGTTGCCCGTGACACACGGCAACGAGTTCACCCGTCTGCAGATCTTGCTCTACACCATCGTGCTCATGGCGTCCTGCCTGATGCCCTTTGTCTACGGCATGAGCTCTTGGCTTTACTTGGTGGCAGCAGTCGTTCTGAGCATCGGTTTCATCGCTTACGCAGTGGCCTTGTACCGCGCCTATTCGGATGAATTGGCCCGCAAGACCTTTCGTTTTTCTTTGATCCATCTGAGCGCCTTGTTTGCCGCTTTGCTGCTGGACCACTACATTTTTTAAGGCTCTAGGCATGTTGCAACGCAGAGTATGGACAAGAGCGGCCCTGGCCCTGGGTGTGGCCAGCGCGGTATGGGGCTTGAGCGGCTGTGGCGAAGACAAGCCGTCTTTCCGCGGCGTGGACATCACCGGCGCCGACTATGCCCAAGGCTGGGAGTTGAGCGACCAGGACGGCCAGGTGCGCACCCTGAAGGACTTCGCGGGCAAGGCCGTGGTGGTTTTTTTTGGTTACACCCAATGCCCTGACGTTTGCCCGACCGCATTGCAAGAAATGGCCCAGGCCAAACAGCTCTTGGGCGCAGACGGTGCCAAGCTCCAGGGCGTCTTCATCACCGTAGACCCTGAGCGTGACACGCCGGAGTTGCTCAAGGCCTATATGGCCAATTTTGGGCCGGACTTTGTGGGCTTGCACCCCACGCCTGAGCAGTTGCCCAAGGTGACCAAGGACTTCAAGATCTATTACAAAAAGGTCGATGGCAAAACCCCCACCAGCTACACCATGGACCACTCGGCGGGCAGCTTCACCTTTGACCCGCAAGGGCGCATTCGCCTCTACAACCGCCACGCCAGCGGCGCCGATGCGCTGGCTGCGGATGTGAAGATTTTGCTCAGCGGCAAGTGAATCCAGCCCTCAGGGGCCGGGGCTGAAACCGCCGCTTCAAAGAACGATTCGGAACTTCAATTCAGCTCGATCTTCTGGCTGCGGATGATGTCACCCAGCGCTTTCGTGTCGGACAAGACCCGGTTACGCAAGCCCTCAGGCGAAGAGCCCACCACCTGCCAGCCTTGCTGGAACAAGCGTGCACGCATCTCAGGGGCACGCACGATTTCGCTGACCACGGCCGACAGTCGGGTGGCCACAGCTGCGGGCATCGAAGCCGGTGCGGCCACCGCGTTCCAGATTTCCAGTTGGTAATCTTTCACACCGATCTCGGACAGGCTGGGCACTTCGGCGGCCACCGGGCTGCGCCCGGTGCTCGAAGCCCCAATGGCGCGCAGCTTGCCGCCGCGCACCTGAGCTGCCGCCATGGCTGGTGGCAGCAAAGCCAGCTGCACCTGGCCGCCCAACATGGCGGTGATGATTTGCGGGTTGCCGGGGTAGGGCACATGCACCGGGGCGATGCCCGCCTTGGTTTTGAGCAGCTCCATGCCCAAGTGCGCCACGGTGCCGACACCTGGCGATGCGTAACTGAGCTTGTCGCCTGCCTTTTGGGCCTGGCTCAGCCACTCGGCAGCCGTCTGGCCAGGCGCGTTGGCTGGAACAGTCAGCACCAAGGGCGCTTTGCCGATCAGGCTGATGGGCGCAAGGTCCTTGAGGGGGTCGTAAGGCACCTTGGGGTTCAAGATGCGCGCAATCGTCATGTTGCCGTTGATCATCAGGCCCAGGGTGTGGCCGTCGGTGGATTTCGCCACGAAGTCAGCCGCGATGTTGCCGCCAGCACCCACCTTGTTTTCGACGATGACGTTTTGGCCCAAGGCCTTGGACAAAGGTTCGGCCAGTGCGCGGGCGGTCAGGTCGGGGCTCGAGCCTGCCGGGAAACCCACCACCAAGCGAACGGTTTGTGTGGGCCATGCCGCTGCCGATCCGGTGGTCGATGGGTTGGCCCATGAAGGTGTCATTCCCAAAGCCAAAGCAGCGCTGATGGCCAGTGTCAGATGGCGGCGAGAAAAACCAGTGTGGGTGCGAGCGGTCATGGTGGATGCTTTCAAAACAAAACTGCAGTGACTTTAGCGCACTGTGGGCAAAAAAATACCCGGTCAAAACCGGGTATCTGAATCACAGGTGGCCAATATGGCCAGGGGTCAAGCGAACTCGACCAGCGCCTTTTTCATCTTCTTCATGGCCGCGACTTCGATTTGGCGGATGCGCTCGGCGCTCACGCCGTATTCGTCGGCCAGGTCGTGCAGTGTCATGCCGCCCGAGCCGTTGTCGTTGACCTTGAGCCAGCGCTCTTCCACGATGCGGCGGCTGCGTTCGTCCAACACATTCAAGGCGCTGGCCAAGCCGTAGCTGGCCATCACATCGCGCTCGTGGGCTTCGATCATGGCGGTGGGCTCGTGGTTCACATCGGCCAAGTAGGCAATGGGGCCAAAGGCCTGTTCACCGTCGTCCGATGGGGCTGGGTCCAACAGCACATCGCCGCCAGACATGCGCATTTCCATCTCGCGCACTTCTTCGTGCTTGACGTTCAGGCTGTGCGCCATCGAATCCACTTGGTCGGGGGTCAAGGTGTCGCGGTGCGTGCCTTCATCGGCATCCGCTTTGTAGCCTTGCTTCATCGAGCGCAGGTTGAAAAACAGCTTGCGCTGGGCCTTGGTGGTGGCCACCTTGACCATGCGCCAGTTTTTCAGGATGTACTCGTGAATCTCGGCCTTGATCCAGTGAAGCGCGTAGCTGACCAGGCGCACGCCTTGCTCGGGGTCGAATCGCTTGACCGCCTTCATCAGGCCCACATTGCCCTCCTGGATCAGGTCGC
>JBIKSF010000125.1:0-5191 GCA_044348785.1 Limnohabitans sp. | reverse complement strand
ATCTTCTTGAAGACCTCGTGCGCCGGGAAAATCTCAGCTGCTTCCCACTCGTCCACATGGGGGTTGATCTCGGCCTCAATGAAGCGCTTGAGCGTGTTCTGGATTTCGCGGTGTTCGTGGGTGTATTGCATGGCTTGTCTCCTGATACTTTGTTGGGTTGTCTGTTATGCCGTCTGACGCCAAGGTTTGTCATGCCGGGGATGATGCAAATGCCTGTCATGCCGGACTTGATCCGGCATCCATGTGTGAACAGGCATGGACCCCGGGTCAAGCCCGGGGTGACAGAGAAGAGGGTCATCCATAGGGTGGCAGAGAAAAGGCTCAAGCCCGGAGTGATAAAGCGGAATGTGCTTGTGCATGGTCATGGGACTCACATCCGGGCCACGCCAAAGGTCATGGCGCGGGGTTGACGTGCTGCAGATTCCAAGCAGGTGTCGAGGCAAAAGCTCAGCACGCTGCGCGTGTCACGCGGGTCAATCACACCGTCGTCCAGCACCAAACCACTGGTGTAGAAGGCGTCGGCCTGGGCCTCAAACAAGGCCACGATCTTGTCGAACTGGGCCTGCATCTTGTCGGGGTCGGGCGTGATGCCTTTGCGGGCCATGCCGGCCTCGGCCACGATTTGCATGGTGCGGGCCGCTTGCTCGCCGCCCATCACCGCCGTCTTGGCTCCCGGCCAGCTGAACAAGAAACGCGGTGCGTAGCCACGTCCGCACATGCCATAGTTGCCCGCGCCAAACGAGGCCCCGCACTGGATGGTGATCTGCGGCACGGTGGCGCTGGTCACGGCCTGGATCATCTTGGAGCCGTGTTTGATCATGCCGCCTTGCTCGCTGTCTTTGCCCACCATGTAGCCCGTGGTGTTTTGCAAGTAAATGATGGGGTGGCCCAGCTGGCACATCCACTGGATGAAGTGCGTGGCCTTGTTGGCACCGGCCACATCAAT
The DNA here is from genome assembly GCA_044348785.1 of Limnohabitans sp. GTDB lineage: Bacteria > Pseudomonadota > Gammaproteobacteria > Burkholderiales > Burkholderiaceae_C > Limnohabitans_A. The sequence continues at coordinate 4,245 of JBIKSF010000125.1, read as the reverse complement.
CGGCCCGTTGTTGCTGATGATGCCCACGGCATGCCCACCGATGCGTGCCTGCGCGCACACGGTGGCCGCACCGAACAGCGGTTTGAATTCCAGAAAATCCGAATCGTCCACCAGCCGCAAGATGACCTCGCGCATGTCGATCGGTTCGCGGTGGTGGGCGGACATCAGGCCCAGCAGCTCTTCGGCGTCCCAGCGCGGGGGCTTGGCTTGTCTTTGTGTTGAGTGCGCAGCCCAGTCCCAACGCGCCACCACATCGCGTGCCGTGCCCAGCGCGTGGCGGTCGTCTTCGCACAGGTACTCGCCCAGGCCCGACACGCTGGTGTGCATATCGGCTCCGCCCAGTTCTTCTTCGGTGGCCACTTCGCCTGTGGCGGCTTTGAGCAAAGGCGGCCCGGCTAAAAAAGCCCGTGACCTGCCGCGCACCATGATCACGGTGTCACTCAAGCCCGGCATGTAGGCCCCACCTGCCGTGCCCGAGCCGTGTTGCACCGTGAGCACCGGCAAGCCCGCTGCCGACAGGCGCGCCAGGTTTCGGAACAGGCTGCCGCCCAGCACAAAGCCCTCAACCTTGTACTGCATCAGGTTGGCCCCGGCGCTTTCGACCAGGTGCACAAAGGGCAGCTTGTTTTCGAGGGCCAGCTCTTGTACGCGCAAGATCTTTTCCAGGCCTCGGGCCTGAATGGCTCCGGCCTCGATGCCCGAGTCACTGGCCACCACCATGCAGCGCACACCACTGATGAACCCAATGCCCGCGATCATGCCGCCGCCGGGCACCGACTTGGTGGGGTCAGGTGTGTCCTGCATGAAGCCCGCCAAGGCACACAGCGGCAAGAAGGGTGCGCCTGGGTCCAGCAGCAAGGCCACGCGCTCACGCGGCAGTAACTGCCCGCGTTTGTCGAACACCGGTTTGGACTGGGCCGAGGCAAAAGCTGCGCGGTCTTGCAGGGCCTGCCACTGCGCCAAGCGGGCCAGTGCAGCCTCGCGCCGCTGCTGTGCCACAGGGCTGTGCGGGTTCCAGGTGGATTCGAAATTCATTGGAAAACCTTGGGGGTCACGGCGCGGTGAAAGCCGTCAAAGGGTTTGACGGCATCGCGTTCTTGCACATCGGCTTGGGCTACACCTTGCTGCCAGCCCATGCGCATTTGCGGGCGGGCACCGTCTACGCGCAGCACGGTGCCGCTCACAAAGCTGGCAGCGGGTGACAGCAAAAACACAATCGCGGCCGAGGTTTCGGCCTCGGTGCCAAAGCGGCCTTGCGGGACCGTGTTGCGCATGGCGCGCAGCATGTCTCCGGCTTCGGGTGGGTAGTGGTCCATGCCGCTGCTGGCAATGTAGCCCGGGGCCACGGCGTTGACGCGCACGCCTTGCGCCGCCCACTCCAATGCAGCGGTTTCGGTGAAACTGACCATGCCCGCACGCGCTGCGCCGCTGTGGCCCATGCCCGGCATCGAGCCCCACATGTCGGCCACGATGTTGACCACCGCGCCGCCGTGCCCTTGCATGCTTTGGTTGAAGCACTCACGCGCCACCAAAAAGCCGCCCGTGAGGTTGGTGTCGATGACGGCTTGCCAGCCTTTGGCGCTGGTTTTGGCCAGAGGCGAGATGTATTGACCGCCCGCGTTGTTGACCAAGCCGTGGATGCGGCCGTGCTGCTGAACCACTTGCGCGATCATGGCCTTCACATCGTCCTCGCGCCGAATGTCGCAGCTGTGCCAACTGGCTTGGCCGCCGTCACCCGTGATCTCTTGCGCTGTGGTGGTCAGCTTGTCGGGGTTGCGGCCGACCAGCACCACATGCGCGCCCAAGCTGGCCAGTTCGTGTGCGGTGCAGCGGCCAATGCCCGAGCCGCCGCCGGTGACCAGGATCACTTGGCCCGTGAGCAAGCCGGGAGCAAAGACCGATCGATAAGGCGTGGGTGTTGTCATGTGGGGTCTCTCAAAAACAAGGCCAGTGCAGCATCGGTCAAATCGTCCAGCGATGCGCGTGGGGAGCTTTTTTGTTTGGCTTTCGGTGCCGGTGGCTGGTACCACTGCACCGCCCAGTTGAGCGCGCCAAAAATCATCAAGCGAGCCAGTTGCACCGGAGCCTGCAACTGCCCACTCGCATGTAGCGCTTGCAGCACGGGCGTCCAGGCGGCTTCGTACTCGTCCTTGATTTGCGTGATGGTCTGGCGCTGCTCTAAGTTGAGGGACCGCCATTCGTACAGCATCACCGGGATGAAATCGCTGTCAGGCCCCAGCAGCACATCGAACTGGTTGCGGATCAGTGCGCGCAATTGTTCGCGTGGGGGCAGGTCATCGGCCAGACCCGCGCGGGCGGTTTCTTGGCGCTGGCTGGCCTGCTTCATGCCTTCGACCATCACCGCCAGCAACAGGTCTTGTTTGTTGCCGAAGTGATAGAACGGTGAGCCTGGTTGCATGCCGACAAGCGCCGCAATCTCCCGGGTGCTGGTGGCGTCATAACCCTTGCGGTGAAACAGCTGCGCTGCTGCCGAGATGAGCGCCTGGCGCCTGTTGCCATCGTCGCGCTCGCCCTCGGTCTTGCGGGGGCGGCCCCGTGCGCGTTTGGGCTCAACGAGGGTGGGGGAGCTGATCATTTTTGAGATGTCATGCCGGACTTGATCCGGCATCCATGCACGTTGGGGGATGGACCCCGGATCGAGTCCGGGGTGACAGAGCGGGGTGTCATGCCGGACTTGATCCGGCATCCATGTGCGAAGGGGGATGGACCCCGGGTCGAGCCTGGGGTGACAGAGGGGGGTGTCATGCCGGACTTGATCCGGCATCCATGCGTGAAAGGGGATGGACCCCGGGTCAAGCCCGGGGTGACAAAGGCAAGAGTCAGGCCCAGGGTGACAGCTGAGGGGTGTGACACGGTGTCCGCGCTTCAGCGTCCCGCCAAACCCATGCTGCGCGAGATCACTTCTTTCATGATCTCGTTGGTGCCGCCGTAGATGCGTTGCACGCGGGCGTCGGCATAGGCGCGGGTGATGGGGTATTCCCACATGTAGCCGTAGCCGCCGTGCAGCTGCACGCACTCGTCCATCACCTTGCACTGCAAATCCGAGCACCAGTACTTGGCCATGCTGGCTGTGGCGGTGTCGAGTTTGTCTTGCAGCAAAAGTTCAGAGCACTTGTCCACAAACACACGCGCCACCTGCACCTCGGTTTGCAGCTCGGCCAGGGTGTAGCGGGTGTTTTGGTAGTTGCCCACGGCCTGGCCAAACACTTTGCGGTCTTTCACGTACTGCACCGTCCAGTCGATGGCCGCTTGCGCTGCGGCAATCCCGCCAATCGCGATTTGCAGGCGCTCCCAAGGCAGCTGCTCCATCAAGCAAATGAAGCCCTTGCCCTGCATGGCCGTGCCGCCCAGCAACTGGTCGGCACTGACCTTGACGTTGTCAAAGAACAGCTCGGACGTGTCTTGCGCTTTCAGGCCCAGCTTCTTCAAGCGCTTGCCTTTCTCAAAGCCAGGCGTGCCGCTCTCGATCAAGAACAAGCTGGTCCCTTTGGCACCCGCAGCCGGGTCGGTCTTGGCCACCAGGATCACCAGGTCGGCGTGCCAGCCGTTGGTGATGAAGGTCTTGCTGCCGTTGATCAAATAGGTGCCGTCCGCTTGCAGCATGGCAGTGGTTTTCACGCCTTGCAAGTCCGAGCCCGCAGCCGGTTCGCTCATGGCAATCGCGCCCACCATCTCGCCGCTGGCCAGTTTGGGCAGGTATTTTTGCTTTTGCGCTTCGGTGCCGTAATGCAGGATGTAAGGGGCGACGATCTCGCTGTGCAGGCCGTAGCCGATGCCGGTGAAACCTGCGCGTGAGAGTTCCTCCATCTGCACCACCGAATACAGCTTGTCCGCATCCGAGCCGCCATAGGCCTCGGGCAGGGTCATGCACAAAAAGCCGTTTTCACCGGCTTTGCTCCAAACAGCCCGGTCTACATAGCCCTGCTCTTCCCAGGCCTCGTGGTGGGGGGCAATTTCCTTGTCCATGAAGCGGCGAAAGCTGTCGCGAAAGGCTTCGTGGTCGGGGTTGAAAAGTGTGCGTTCGATCATGCGTGTCACCTATAAGACTTGAGGGTTGGTATTTTTACAAAGCGTTTGCTTGGTAAAAGTCTATACTGTTTGTCGCATCCCGAAAATACCGGGCAAACCCCTTGATGACCCCCAGGAGACAGCATGAGCGAAGCATTTGTTTATGACGCCATACGCACACCGCGTGGCAAAGGCAAAAAAGACGGCAGCCTGCAC
>JBIKSF010000142.1:0-4030 GCA_044348785.1 Limnohabitans sp. | reverse complement strand
TCGTATCCGGCCTCGCGAGCCGACTTGACCAAGAGGGTCAAGTCATTGCCCCAATTGCCGGTGATCACCGCTTGTGCACCGCTGGCCTTGATCTTGGTGGCATAGGGCAAGAAGTCCTTCACACGGCCCATGGGGTGCAACTCGTCGCCCACCACCTTCACATCAGGGCGTTTGTCCGCCAGCTGACGCTTGGCTTCGCGCAGAACAGCCTGGCCAAAGCTGTAGTCCTGACCGATCAGGTACACCGACTGGACCTTCTTGTCGTCCTGCAAGACCTGCATCAGCGCGGTCATGCGCATGTCGGCGTGGGCGTCAAAACGGAAATGCCAGAAGCTGCACTTTTCATTCGTCAGGATGGGGTCCACCGCCGAGTAGTTCAAAAACAGCACGCGCTTGGCGGGCTCGCGCTCGTTGTGTTTGTTGATGGCGTCGATCAAAGCAGCCGCATTGGCCGATGAATTGCCCTGCAAGATCACTTGCGCACCATCGTCGATGGCCGACTTCAGAGCCGACAAGGCTTCCTCGCTCTGGCCTTTGCTGTCGTAACGCTCCAGCACCATGGGCAACTTGCCTTGTGGCGTTCTGACGCCGCCGCGCGCATTCACGCGCTCAACCGCCCAGGCGATGTTGCGCACCACCGCTTCACCCGTGTTGCCGAAGGGACCGCTGAGGCCTTCGATCAGCGCCAGCTTGATAGGAGCAGGCGACTGCGCCCAAACGGGGGACAACAGCAAACTGGCCGTCAGCGAAACCAAAGTACGACGGGAAATGAACAACGATCGCATATTGAAAATAGAACCTAATGAGTCGGGTAAAAGCACAAGCAGGCGCAGTGTAACTGCCCTGTTTGCCCCGACATTTGACGGCTGAGCTAAAAGGCTTTTCTGGGAGGCTGACCCTGCGGCCGAATGTCTGCAGGCCAATCACTAAGGAATGGGAGGTGTAGTTTTCCAGCCTTCGCGAGCGGGAGCTCGCTCCCACAGGGGAAACACGTTAAACCAGTTCGTGCAGAGGCCAGCGTGGTTTGACGTCAAAGCTGTAACGCGCCTGGGCCTGCTGCGCACCGGCTTGCAAGCGCATGGCGGCGGCCATGGCGATCATGGCGCCGTTGTCGGTGCACAAATGCAGCTCCGGGTAATGCACCCGAACCTTGGCTTTGGCGCAGGCGGCGTTGAGTTGTGAGCGCAGCTCGCGGTTGGCTCCCACGCCACCGGCCACCACCAAACGCTTCATGCCACTGGATTTGAGCGCGTTCATGGATTTTTTAACCAACACTTCCACAATCGCCGCCTGGGTCGAAGCGGCCAAGTCGGCGCGCTCGGGTGCGCCTTCGGTGTGGGCGGCAGGGCCGATTTTTTGGCTTTGGGTGAGAACAGCCGTCTTGAGGCCTGCAAAGGAAAAGTCCAGATCGCCACTGTGCAACAGCGGGCGGGGTAATTTGTAGGCGGCTGGGTTGCCCTGCTCGGCTAGGCGCGACAGCCCCGGCCCCCCCGGGTACGGCAGGCCCATGAGCTTGGCCGATTTGTCAAAGGCTTCGCCTGCAGCGTCATCAATCGTCTCGCCCAGCAGTTCGTAGCGGCCCACGCCATCCACCTGCATCAACTGCGTGTGGCCACCCGAGACCAGCAAGGCGATGAAGGGAAATTCGGGCGGATCGGCGCTCAAAAAAGGCGAGAGCAAATGCCCTTCCAAATGGTGCACACCCAGCACCGGCTTGCCCAAAGACGCCGCCAGTGCACAGGCCACGCCCGACCCCACCAGCAGCGCCCCGGCCAAGCCAGGCCCGCGTGTGTAGGCCACCACGTCGATGTCGGCCAAAGTGGCACCCGCCTCGGTCAACACCTGGCGCGTGAGCGGCAAAACGCGGCGGATGTGGTCGCGGCTGGCCAGCTCGGGCACCACGCCGCCATAGGCTTGGTGCATCTCGATCTGGCTGTAGAGCGCGTGAGACAACAGACGTGGCATGGCGGACCCGGTGGTTTCCACCAGGGCCACACCCGTCTCGTCGCATGATGATTCGATACCCAAAATTCGCATAACAGCGAGTTTAAGCGGCACATGGGGCTGGCCTGGCCCTTGGCCATAATCCTTTGTGGGAGCGACGCCCCCACAACACTCCCCCATTCAAAGCCCAGACATGACCACACTCCGACTGATTTCCTCCATGGCCACCAAACCCCTGCTGGCGGACTTGGTGGCGCTGTACAAAGCGCAGGCTCCAGGTATTCACATCCAGGTCGAGTCGGTCGGCGGGGTCGATGCGGCCAAACGCGTGCAGGCAGGCGAAGCCTTTGACGGCGTGGTGCTGGCCAGCGACGCGATCGACAAACTGGTGGCCAGCGGCCATGTGCGGGCAGGCAGCCGCGCCGACTTGGTGCGCTCGGGCGTGGCGGTGGCCGTGCCTGCGGGCCAAGCCGTGCCGGACATCTCGACCGAAGCTGCGCTCAAAGCCGCTGTTCTTGCCGCACCCACGCTGGGCTATTCCACGGGCCCAAGCGGCGTGCAATTGGCCAAACAGTTCGAGGCCTGGGGCATCGCTGAGACCATCGCGCCGCGCATCGTGCAGGCCCAACCCGGCGTGCCTGTGGGCTCGCTGGTGGCACGGGGCGACGTGGCACTGGGCTTTCAGCAGCTGAGCGAAATGCTGGGCGTGCCCGGCATCACCATCGTGGGCGGCCTGCCGCAGGCGGTGGAGATCATCACCACGTTCTCTGGCTCGGTGGCGGCCACCAGCAGCCAGCCCGAAGCGATGCAAGCATTGTTGGCGTTTTGGGTCTCGGCAGCTTGCACCCCGCTGAAGTTGCAACACGGCATGCAAACGGCCTGAGCGCTGGCACCTTGGCAGGACCGCCGGCTTGGGTCTGCGTCATTCAGCTTATGCCAAATATGTATTTGTAAGCGCCGGCTATAGATCAGAAAATTGGAAGCATTGAACACCCCTGCCGATTTTCTGACCTCACATGCCCGCACTTATTGCCCCAAGCTGCACCCTCGTCGGTGCTGGCCCCGGTGACCCGGAACTGCTCACGCTCAAAGCTGTGAAAGCCATTGCCAACGCCACCGTGCTGTTGGTGGACGACTTGGTGAACGACGACGTCTTGGCTCACGCCTCACCCACCGCACGCATCATCCATGTGGGCAAGCGCGGCGGCTGCCAGAGCACGCCCCAAGCCTTCATTGACAAACTGATGATCACCGCTTTCCGCGAAGGTGAGCGGGTGGTGCGCCTCAAAGGTGGCGACCCCTTCATTTTTGGTCGGGGCGGTGAAGAAGTGGAACACTTGCGCCAAGCGGGCATTGATGTGACCGTGGTCAACGGCATCACCTCGGGGCTTGCGGGCATGAGCAGCTTGGGTGCACCCCTCACCCACCGCGAACATGCGCACGGCGTGGTGTTTGTGACAGGCCACGCCAAACCCGGCGACAGCGGCACCGACTGGGTGCAATTGGCCACCACCGCCCACCAAGCCAAATTGACGCTGGTGATCTACATGGGTGTGAGCAGCCTCAATCACATCCGCCAAGGTTTGCTGCAAGGCTTGCCCAGCCACACCCCTGTGGCGGTGGTTCAGCACGCCAGCTTGCCTACACAGCGCGAGGCGCTGACCACGCTGGGCGAATTGGTCGACACCATGCAACGCGAACAACTCCAAAGCCCCAGCATCATCGTGGTGGGGGACGTGGTGCAAGGGGCCCGAGCTTGGCAGCAGACAGCGACACAGACAGAGGCGCAGCGGTTCGCCTGAACTGAGACCTAAAGTGGGAGCGAGCCCCTGCTCGCGAATGGTGCGTTGGGTCGCTGGCACTGCCCTGCCCCTTACACTCTCGCCCCATGAAGACATGGGATGTGGTGATCGTGGGGGCCGGGGCTGCCGGTTTGTTTTGCGCGGGTGTGGCGGGCCAACGCGGACTGAAGGTGCTGGTCATTGACCACAGCGACAAGATCGCCGAAAAGATCCGCATCTCGGGCGGCGGGCGCTGCAATTTCACCAACCGTTTGCTCGACGCCTCGGCACCGCAAAAGCACTTC
>JBIKSF010000141.1:0-4086 GCA_044348785.1 Limnohabitans sp. | reverse complement strand
GAGTGCGAAACGTTCGTCGTTTGCAGTTAGTTTTTTTTCCGAAGATTAACGAGGATCAGAACCTCGACATGCCCTGCCACGCGTCCGAACCCATGTCGAAACCAGTGCAGCCCCTGAGGAACCTATTTTAGGTGCTCTTGAGGAATTTCAAGAGGTCTATCGGCGAATCAATGTGCAAATGGGCATTCCAACGCGAAATATCGGTCTGCTGCCCCAAATAACCGTAGGTCGCGGCCACCGTGCCCATGCCAGCGGCCAGACCGGCCACGATGTCTCGTTCATCGTCGCCCACGTACACACAGCGCGCCGGGTCAATCGACAAACGACGTGCGGCCTCAAACAGAGGCTCCGGGTGGGGTTTGGCGTGCGGCGTGGTGTTGCCGCTGACGATGGCGCCGGCTGTGGCAAACAAAGGCATGGCTGCGGTCAACGGATCGGTGAATCGGCTGGATTTGTTGGTAACCACGCCCCAGGGCAGCCCTAGAGCCACCAGGCGCTCGATCATGTCCACCACGCCGTCGAAGATGCGGGTGCGTTCGGTCATGCAGTTTTCGTAGGTGACGAAAAACTCTTCCTTCATGGCCTCAAAGTCGGGGTGCTCGGGTGTCATGCCAAAGGCAATGCCCAGCATACCCCGAGCCCCGGCACCGGCCATGGGCCGGTAGTGCTCAAGCGGAAGAGACGACAAACCGCGTGCCACACGCATTTGATCCACTGCGGCGCCCAGATCGGGCGCGCTGTCGATCAATGTGCCGTCCAGGTCAAACAAGACGGCTTGAGCGTTTTGAAACATGTTCAGGTTTTCCGGCAGGCCAACAAATAGTTCACGCTGGTGTCTTGGCTGAGCCAATAGCGCTTGGTGAAAGGGTTGTATTCCATGCCCTTGAAGCCTTGGGCGTCCAGCCCGGCTTCACGCGCCCAGGTCGTCAGCTCGCTGGGCTTGATCAGGCGCGCGAATTCGTGTGTGCCTTTGGGCAAGAGTTTGAGGATGTATTCGGCCCCAACGATTGCAAACAGGAAGGATTTGGGATTGCGGTTGAGCGTGGAAAAGAACACCCAGCCGCCGGGTTTGACCAGTTGTGCGCAGGCTTTGACCACTGAAGCGGGGTCGGGTACGTGCTCCAACATCTCCATGCAGGTAACGACGTCAAATTGCTCGGGCTTTTCAACGGCCAAGGTTTCGGCGCTGACTTCGCGATATTGAACGCCTTGTGTCCCAGCCTCAAGAGCGTGCAGTTGGGCCACTTTGAGTGATTTAGTGGCCAGGTCTGCACCCAGCACCTGCGCGCCCTTGCGTGCCATGGCGTCGGCCAAAATGCCGCCGCCGCAACCAATGTCCACGACATTCAGGCCCGCCAAGGGCACCAAGCCATTGATCCATTCGAGGCGCAACGGATTGATCTGGTGCAGTGGGCGAAATTCGCTCTCAGGGTCCCACCAGCGGTGGGCCAGATCTGAAAATTTGGCCAGTTCGGCCGGATCGACATTGGAATTACTTGTAGTCATGGGCTCTGATTGTCGGTGAACAGGCCGCAAGCCATGAACGACAGACGAAAAAAAGCCCCATTGCTGGGGCTTTTGGCTAATCCTGTTAGGGATTACTTGTTGGCGCGTGTGCCCACAACTTCGATTTCCACACGGCGGTTCTTGGAACGGCCAGCAGAAGTCTTGTTGTCAGCCACTGGCTGCTTCTCGCCTTTGCCTTCGGTGTAAACGCGGTTTTTCTCAATGCCCTTGGACACCAAGTAAGCCTTCACAGCGTCAGAACGCTTGACCGACAGCTTCTGGTTGTAAGCATCAGCGCCCACTGAGTCGGTGTGACCCACGGCGATGATGACTTCCAGGTTGATGCCTTTGACTTTGCCAACCAGATCGTCCAGCTTGGCTTTGCCTTCAGCTTTCAACACAGCTTTGTCGAAGTCAAAGAAAGCATCAGCAGCGTAAGTGACTTTGGTAGCAGCTGCAGGTGCAGGTGCGGCAGCAGGTGCTGGAGCGGCTTTAGGCGCTGGGGCAGCAGCTGGTGCTGGTGCTGGTGCTGGTGCTGGTGCTGGGGCAGCTTTAGGAGCAACGATGGCGCCATCGCAACCAGCAGCAGCTGTAGCTGGTGTCCAGTTGGCATCGCGCCAGCAGAGTTCTTGTGTGCCGTTTTTCCAAGCGTCGCCTGAAGCGTTACGCCAGTTGTCAACAGATTGAGCGCCTGCGGCTGTTACGAGAGCTGCGGAGGCAAACAACATCGCCACTTTGTTGAATTTCTTCATGGTCTTCCTCTTAGGGGATAAAGCCGCAGACTCGCTGCGAAAAAAATACGTTTCAAATGACCGTCACCTGAACCGTTGACATTTATTGTGCCATAGACGGAAGGCCGTTTCGTTAAATGGCTCACGTGCCCCTCAGGCTGCCGTCTTAATGAATGACAAATGTTGCATATACGCGACATCGGCTTGCACCTAAAATCAGAGGTTCACATAGCGTCCATTTATCCCCCACTCTTTTTATGACCCAGTTCGCCAAAGAAACACTGCCCATCAGTCTGGAAGAGGAAATGCGGCGCAGCTACCTCGATTACGCCATGAGCGTGATTGTGGGTCGCGCCCTGCCCGATGCGCGCGACGGCCTAAAACCCGTGCACCGTAGGGTTTTGTTCGCCATGCATGAGCTGAACAACGACTGGAATCGCCCTTACAAAAAGTCGGCCCGTATCGTGGGTGACGTGATCGGTAAATACCACCCGCACGGCGACCAGTCGGTCTACGACACCATCGTGCGCATGGCGCAAGACTTTTCCATGCGCCACATGCTGGTCGATGGCCAGGGTAACTTCGGCTCGGTGGACGGCGACAACGCTGCGGCCATGCGTTACACCGAAATCCGCTTGGCCAAGATCGCGCACGAAATGCTGGGCGACATCGACAAAGAAACCGTCGACTTTGGCCCCAACTACGACGGCTCTGAAAAAGAGCCCTTGGTGCTGCCTTCGCGCCTGCCCAACTTGCTGATCAACGGCTCGGGCGGTATTGCGGTGGGCATGGCCACCAACATCCCGCCGCACAACCTGAACGAAGTGGTGGACGCTTGCTTGCACCTGCTGCGCAACCCCGAAGCCTCGATTGATGAGCTGATGGAAATCGTGCCCGCACCGGACTTCCCGACGGGTGCCATCATTTACGGCATGACCGGTGTCAAGGACGGTTACCGCACCGGCCGTGGCCGCGTGGTCATGCGCGCCAAGTGCCACTTTGAAGACATCGACAAAGGCCAACGCCAGTGCATCGTGGTCGATGAGTTGCCCTACCAGGTCAACAAAAAGACTTTGCAAGAGCGCATGGCCGAGCTGGTACACGAAAAGAAAATCGAAGACATCAGCCACATCCAGGACGAATCCGATAAGTCAGGCATGCGCCTGGTGATCGAACTCAAGCGCGGCGCTGTGCCCGAGGTGGTCCTGAACAACCTGTACAAACAGACCCAGCTGCAAGACACCTTTGGCATGAACATGGTGGCCTTGATCGACGGCCAGCCCAAGCTGTGCAACCTGAAAGACCTGATCCAGGTCTTCTTGCAGCACCGCCGCGAAGTGGTAACACGCCGCACGGTGTTTGAACTGCGCAAAGCGCGTGACCGTGGCCATGTGCTGGAAGGCCTGGCCGTAGCTTTGGCCAACATCGACGACTTCATTGCCATCATCCGTGGCGCGCCCACACCGCCCGTGGCCAAGGCCGAGTTGATGACACGCGCTTGGGACAGCCAGATGGTGCGCACCATGCTGACCCGCGCCCGTGACGATGGCTCTGTGGTCAACGCCGACGACTACCGCCCGGAAGGTCTGGAGCGCGAATACGGCCTGGGCCAGGACGGCTTGTACCGCCTGTCGGACACGCAAGCGCAAGAGATTTTGCAGATGCGTCTGCAGCGCCTGACAGGTCTGGAGCAAGACAAGATCGTGGCCGAGTACAAAGAGGTCATGTCCGAGATCGAAGACCTGTTGGACATCCTGGCCAAGCCCGAGCGCGTGTCCACCATCATTGGCGACGAGCTGGGCACCGTGCGCCAGGAATTTGGCCAGACCAAGATCGGTGCACGCCGCAG
>JBIKSF010000140.1:0-4125 GCA_044348785.1 Limnohabitans sp. | reverse complement strand
GAGCATGAACTCTTTGTCGTAGCTGTAGCGGTCCTTCTCAGGCAAGCTCATGGTCACGCCCAGGGCTCGGCCACGGGGAATAATGGTGACCTTGTGCACCGGATCGCACTTGGGCAGCAAATTGCCAATGAGGGCGTGCCCTGCTTCATGGTAGGCCGTGTTTCGGCGCTCTTCCTCGGGCATGACCATGCTCTTGCGCTCGGGGCCCATCAGGATCTTGTCCTTGGCCTTTTCGAAATCGACCATCTCCACCACGCGGGCGTTGCGACGTGCCGCCATCAAGGCCGCTTCGTTACACAAGTTGGCCAGATCGGCACCGCTCATGCCGGGCGTACCGCGGGCAATCACCGCCGCGTTCACGTCCTGACCGATCGGGACTTTGCGCATGTGCACGTTCAGGATTTGCTCGCGACCACGAATGTCGGGGAGGGTTACATAAACCTGACGGTCAAAACGGCCGGGGCGCAGCAAGGCAGCGTCCAGAATGTCTGGACGGTTGGTGGCCGCCACCACGATCACACCTAAATTGGTTTCAAAGCCATCCATCTCGACCAGCATCTGGTTGAGGGTTTGCTCGCGCTCGTCGTTGCCGCCGCCCAAGCCTGCGCCACGTTGGCGGCCGACCGCATCGATTTCGTCAATGAAAATGATGCAAGGGGCGTTCTTTTTGGCGTTTTCAAACATGTCGCGAACGCGGGAAGCCCCCACACCCACAAACATTTCGACAAAGTCAGAACCCGAAATGCTGAAGAACGGTACTTTGGCTTCGCCAGCAATGCTCTTGGCCAGCAGGGTCTTACCGGTTCCAGGAGGCCCCACCAACAGCAAACCGCGGGGAATACGACCACCCAACTTCTGGAAGCGCTGAGGGTCTTTGAGGAAGTCGACCACCTCTTTGACTTCTTCCTTAGCTTCGTCGCAACCGGCCACATCCGCAAACGTGGTGTTGTTGTTGTTTTCGTCTATCATGCGCGCCTTGGACTTGCCAAAGCTGAAAGCGCCGCCTTTGCCGCCGCCTTGCATCTGACGCATGAAATAGACCCAAACACCAATCAGCAAGAGCATGGGACCCCAACTGACCAGCAAGGTCATGAGCAAGGAGCCTTCCTCGCGGGGCTTGACGTCGAACTTCACGCCACTGCTGATCAGGTCGCCCACCAAACCGCGGTCGAGGTAAGTCGCTGTCGTTTTGATGCGGCGGTCGTCGTTGGTGATGGCCAGAATCTCAGTGCCACCAGGGCTCTCGGAAATGGTGGCGCTCTTGATCCGGTTACCGCGAACCTCTTCGAGGAAATCTGAATAGCCAATGGCATTCGCACCTGCGACACCACGGTTGTCAAATTGCTTGAACAAGGTGAACAGCACCATGGCAATCACCATCCAGACGGCAATTTTGGAAAACCAGGGGTTATTCAAGAGAGACTCCAATCGAAAAAAATGACTGTCACCATTCTAGGCCTGCCAGAAGCCTATACGACACTTTCAAGGGGTTTTGGCCCTCTAAAAGCTGGGAATTAAGGCATCAAGACCCATGAATCAGGCCCATGCCCACCAAAAAAGTCTCCGATGATTTGTCCCGGGAGGATTTGGGCTTGATCGGTTTGACCACCTTGAAGGTTTCCTTGAACATCTTGACGATCTGGCTATAACCACTGCCGTGGAAGACTTTCACCACCAAAGCCCCCTGCGGCTTCATGTGATTTTGGGCGAATTCCACGGCCAGCTCGATCAAATGCTGGACCCTCGCAGCGTCTGAAGACTCGATGCCCGACAAATTGGGGGCCATATCGGACACCACCACGTCGGCCTGCCGCCCTTGCAAGGCGGCCTCCAGCAAGGCGGCCACTTCGTTTTCGCGAAAATCCCCTTGAATGAACTGCACCCCCTCCACAGGGTCCATGGGCAGAATGTCCAGAGCGATGATGCTGCCATTGAGCTCACCCACGGCCGCACCATCGGGTGACAGGCGACGGCGCAAGTACTGACTCCATGCGCCGGGGGCAGAGCCAAGATCCACCACCAAATGGCCGGGACGGATCAAACCCAGAGTCTCGTCGATTTCCTTGAGTTTATAAGCCGCCCGCGCCCGGTAACCCTCTTTCAAGGCCAGTTTCACGTAAGTGTCATTCACATGGTCGTTCAACCACGCTTTATTGACCTTTTTACTTTTGGTTTTGACTTTCATTCTTTCGCGTCCTTGCGGGGATAATACGGGGATGCCCCAAATACAACTCACACCTGCCGAGCGCAAAGTTTTTCGCGCCGATGCCCACCATCTCGATCCGGTCGTCATGATCGGCGGGGATGGCCTGACCCCTGCCGTCGTCAAGGAAACCGAAGCAGCCTTGAACGCCCATGGCCTGATCAAGATCCGCGTGCTCGGCGATGACCGCGCTGCACGAGAAGCCATGTTCGCCCAACTGGCCGATCAATTGAATGCAGCACCCATCCAGCACATCGGCAAATTACTGATCCTTTGGCGGCCACAACCCGAGAAGATCAAGGAAGCCGACGAAGACCGCAAAGCGGGTCCTCGCGACTTCAAAATTCTGAAATACAGCTCACGTGGCGGTCAGCGCCCTGAAGTCAAAACCGTTCGTGTGCTGGGCAACCAGCGCTTGGCCGCTGGCGGCCAGATCAAGCGGGCCAAGCCCAAGCAAAAATCGGTTAAAAAAGGCCGCCACGACTGAGAACCGAGCCGCCCACATCGGGCTGTCACCATCCACAAAGGCCGCTGCACAGCGGCCTTTGTTTTGAATCAAACGTAGGATACGCCCACGATCTCGTAGCGGCGCACGCCACCCGGCGCCTGCACTTCCGCCACATCGCCTTCTTCTTTGCCAATCAATGCGCGGGCAATCGGGCTGCTGATGTTGATCAGGCCGAGTTTCAAGTCGGCCTCGTCCTCACCCACGATCTGGTAGGTCACGGCTTCGCCCGAGCTCTCGTCTTCCAAATCGACGGTGGTGCCAAACACCACGCGACCACCCGCATCCACGGAAGCAGGATCAATGATCTGCGCGGCGGACAACTTGCCCTCAATTTCCTGAATACGGCCTTCGATGAAGCCCTGACGGTCTTTGGCCGCATCGTATTCGGCGTTCTCGCTCAAGTCGCCCTGAGCACGCGCTTCGGCAATGGCCTGGATCACGCCGGGGCGGTCCACCGTTTTGAGACGGTGCAACTCGTCCTTGAGTTTTTCAGCACCACGTTTGGTGATCGGGATGGTTGACATGTTCAGTTCTCCAAAAGCAAACCGCCGAGTGTTGAAACTCGGCGGTTGTTGTCAGCATTATGCCTTGCCCTCAACCCGGGCGGCTGGCTCACAGGCGCAGGTTCAAGCCGCCAGTTGTGCGTGCATTTCCTGGATGGAAATCACGTCCAGCTGGTCCATGTACTTCATGCCCTCCACAGCCGCTTCCGCGCCTGCGATGGTTGTGAAGGTGGTGACGCGGTTGAGCAAGGCCGAGGTGCGAATGTGGCGCGAGTCGGCAATTGCATTGCGGCGCTCTTCAACCGTGTTGATGACCAGAACAATCTCGTTGTTCTTGATCATGTCCACGATGTGTGGGCGACCTTCGGTCACTTTGTTCACCGTGGCACACGCCACGCCAGCGGCCTGAATGGCGGCAGCCGTGCCCTTGGTGGCCACCAGCTCAAAGCCCTGGGCCACCATTTGGCGAGCCACTTCGATGGCGCGGGGCTTGTCATTGTTCTTGACCGAAATGAACACCTTGCCTGAGGGCGTACCGTCGGCTTTGGTCGGGCGTGGCAACTTGGTGCCAGCGCCCAACTGGCTCTTCACAAAAGCTTCGCCAAAAGTCTTGCCCACGCCCATGACTTCGCCGGTCGACTTCATCTCGGGGCCGAGGATGGTGTCCACACCGGGGAACTTCACGAACGGGAACACCGCTTCTTTCACGCTGAAATAAGGAGGCGTGACTTCTTTGGTGATGCCTTGCGACGCGAGTGTTTGACCCGCCATGCAACGCGCCGCCACTTTGGCCAACTGGATGCCCGTGGCTTTGGAGACGTAAGGCACGGTGCGCGAGGCACGGGGGTTGACTTCCAGCACGTAGATGACGTCTTGGCCGTCCACATGCTGGATGGCGAACTGCACGTTCA
>JBIKSF010000139.1:0-4172 GCA_044348785.1 Limnohabitans sp. | reverse complement strand
GACCAAGCGATGGATGCGATGCACCAAGCCGTCAGTGGCTTGAGCGCGGCATGAGTACACCACGCGTTCTGGTTTTGGGTGGCAGCGGCTTCGTCGGTCGCCACGTCTGCGAAAAACTGGCCCGCTTGGGCTGGCAGATCACCGTGCCCACGCGACGCGCCGTGAATGCGGCAGGCGTTCAAAGCCTGCCTGGGCTGACAGTGATTGAGGCCTCTGTTCACAAAGAGGCCGATCTGGCCCGATTGATGCCTGGCCACGATGCAGTGGTGAACCTGGTGGCTGTATTGCATGGCAATGAAGAGCGCTTTGAAAGCGTGCACGTCGATTTGCCCGGCAAGATCGCCAGCGCCATGAAAAAAGCGGGCGTTCAGCGCTTGGTTCACATCAGCGCTTTGGGCGCCGATCCGCAAGGCCCCTCGATGTACCAGCGCAGCAAGGCGCGGGGCGAGACGGTTTTGCACAACGCAGGCTTGCAATTGACGGTGTTGCGGCCCAGTGTGATCTTTGGGGCCGAAGACAAATTTTTGAACCTGTTTGCTGACCTGCAGGCCATCGCGCCCTTCATGCCCTTGGCGGGCAGCGGCACACGTTTTGCGCCTGTGTGGGTGGCCGACGTGGCAAGCGCCGTGGCGGTCTGCCTGCAAAAGCCGGACACCATCGGCCAGACTTACGAGCTGTGTGGCCCGGATGTGTTGACACTGGGCGAGTTGGTCAAACGCTCTGGTCAGTGGGCGGGTGTGAACCACGGCCGAGGACGCCCCGTCATCGGTTTGCCGATGTGGATGGGCTGGCTGCAAGCAGCTGCCATGGAGTTGGCCCCGGGCGAGCCGTTGATGAGCCGGGACAACCTGGCATCGATGAAGGTGGACAACGTGGCCACGGGCCAATTGCCGGATCTTTCCGACTTGGGCATCAGCGCAGCATCTGCAGCGGGTGTGGCACCCAGCTATTTGGGCCACCGCGGCCCGCGCAGCCGCATGAACGGTTGGCGCGAGCGCGCTGGGCGCTGATTCCACTGGCGAAGAGCTTTGGTGAATGTGTGAGGGGATGCGGCGGGTTCCTCATAACGGGGTACCGTAAATCGTCACCCGCCGCATCCCCTCACACACCTTGGCGGTGAAATCTGTCCCTTATCAACGGCCATGACCGCTAACATGTGGGCTCTGATTCACGGGAGAAAACAATGATCCAGCTTTACATCGCCAACAAGAATTATTCGTCCTGGTCCATGCGCCCCTGGGTGCTGCTGCGTCAGGCAGGCATCGACTTTGAAGAGGTTTATGTTCGCTTTGACAGCTTCGCGCCCGACTCACAATTCAAGACCGCACTCAAAGACGTGAACCCCGTGGGCAAAGTGCCCGTGTTGGTGCACGACGGCTTGGCCGTGTGGGACACGCTGGCCATTGCGGAATATGTGGCCGAACAGTTCCCGGATAAAAAACTGTGGCCCCAAGAGCGCACCGCCCGGGCCCGCGCCCGCAGTGTCTGCGCTGAAATGCACAGCGGGTTCTCGGGCCTGCGCAGCGCCTGTCCCATGAACATCGAAGCGCACCTGCCCGAGATCGGCGCATTGGCCCTGCGCGACAAACCTGCGGTGCGCGCCGACCTGGAGCGCATCTGCAGCCTTTGGAGCGGCCTGCTGCAAGAACACGGTGGCCCCATGCTGTTTGGCCACTTCACCGTGGCCGACGCCTACTTCGCCCCGGTGGTCATGCGCCTGAAAACTTACGCCCTGCCCGTGCCTGCCGATGTGGCCGCCTACATGGAGCGCGTGTGCGCCCTGCCTGGCGTCAAAGACTGGATTGACGACGCCATGGCCGAGCAGGACTTCATCGACTTCGAAGAGCCCTTTCGGGTGGCTCGCTGAGCAAAGCAGCCATGCAGGTGTTTGTCGTCGGCGGTGCGGTGCGCGATGCCTTGATGGGCCAAAGCGTGAACGACCGCGACTGGGTGGTGGTGGGCAGCACACCTGAAGCGATGATCGCTCAGGGCTTTGTGCCCGTGGGCAAGGACTTCCCGGTGTTTTTGCACCCGAAAAGCCGCGAGGAATATGCCCTGGCCCGCACCGAGCGCAAAACCGCCCGGGGCTACAAAGGATTTGCAGTCCAAGCCGCGCCCGACGTCACGCTTGAAGAAGACTTGGCCCGGCGTGACCTCACCGTGAACGCTATGGCGGTTCCCGAGGCGCTGGCCCACGCCGCCCCCAGCGCATGGACAGGTCAGATCCTCGACCCTTATGACGGCGAACGTGACCTGAAAAACAAGGTGCTGCGCCATGTGACCAACGCCTTTGCCGAAGACCCGGTGCGTATCTTGCGCGTGGCCCGCTTTGCTGCGCGCTTTGCCGACTTCACCGTAGCCGACGAGACGATGGCGTTGATGCGCCAGATGGTCGAGGAAGGCGAGGTGGACCACCTGGTGCCCGAACGCGTATGGCAGGAACTGACCAAAGGCCTGATGAGCGACAAACCCTCGCGGATGTTCGAGGTGCTGCGCGCATGTGGTGCTCTGCGCGTGTTACTGCCCGAGCTGGACCGCTTGTGGGGCGTACCCCAACGCGCCGAATACCACCCCGAGGTGGACACGGGCGTGCACATGATGCTTGTGATGGACATGGCCGCCCGGCTGAACACGTCGCTTTCTGTGCGTGTGGCCTGCCTGATGCACGACCTGGGCAAAGGCACCACACCCGCCGACGTGCTACCCCGCCACATCGGGCATGAAGGGCGCAGCGTGAAGCTTTTGCAGCAAGTGTGCGAGCGCCTGCGCGTGCCGACCGATTGCAAGGAGTTGGCCGAGGTGGTGGCGCGTGAGCACGGCAACATCCACCGAAGCGCCGAGCTGGGGCCAGAAGCCTTGATGCGCTTGTTGGAGCGCTGCGACGCCATTCGTCAAGCTGAACGCTTTGCACTCGTGCTGCAAGCTTGCGAGTGTGATGCACGGGGACGCCTGGGGTTTGAAGAAGCGGCTTACACGCAGGCTGGGCGCTTGCTCAAAGCGCAACACGCAGCGCTGTCGGTTGAGACGGCACCCATCGCGCAAGTTGCGGCGACTCAGGGCCTCAAAGGTCCACAAATTGGCTTACAAATCGCCCAAGCACGCATCCAAGCCATCGCACTGGCGTCGCTGTAAACCTGTCTTTGTGGGAGGCTGCACCCGCGGCCGGATCCTGCCTCAAAGGTGCGAACGCGTCCAGTCAGCGATGTCTTGGGCTGTGCGGAATGCACCTGCCTGGCGGGCGACTTCTTTGCCACCGACAAACAAAGCGAGGGTGGGGATGCTGCGGATGTTGAAACGGGCTGAGATGGCCTGCGCTTCTTCGGTGTTGAGTTTGGCCACCCGCACTTGGGGCTCCAAAAGGCCAGCAGCTTGCTCATAAGCCGGGGCCATCATGCGGCAGGGGCCGCACCAAGGGGCCCAAAAATCGACCAGCACTGGGATTTGATTACGGCCGATGTGCTTGTCAAAGCCAGTGGCATCCAGCGCCAGCGGGTGACCTGCAAACAAGGCTTGGTGGCATTGCCCGCAATCGGGGGCGTTGTGCAGATCGGCCACACGCACCCGGTTGGTGGTGTGGCAATGCGGACAAACAATGTGCAAGGCGTCGGCTGAAACGGTCATGGGTTCCCCTGTATTTCAAAAACACTTGGGGGTCATGCTCTGCGATTCAAGAGCCTTGCGCGTTGACGCAGGTCAACGCAAAGAAGCGACCAGGATCAGCGTGCAGGGGGACGGCGAGGCGCCATCGGTGCACGTCCAGCCAAGTGACGGAAGCTGATGCGGCCTTTGCTCAGGTCATAAGGCGAGAGTTCGAGCGTCACACGGTCACCCGCCAAAATGCGGATGTGGTTCTTGCGCATCTTGCCAGCGGAATAAGCAATCAATTGATGGCCGTTGTCAAGGGTCACGCGGAAACGGGTGTCGGGCAACACCTCGTTGACCACGCCCATCAGTTCAATCAGTTCTTCTTTAGCCATTTAAAACGTCTTTCTCAAAGCAGGATCGGTTTCGTCGTCTGGCGCTCCACCCACAACATGCCTTCATCGAGGGCGTATTGGCTGGCGGCGGCCGGTGTGGCGAATTCGGGCACAAACCGCATCACGCGGTCGGTGCTGGCGCTGCCACGGCCACTGGCCACGGACACTTGCGCGCCAAATGCGCCATTGGGCAAA
>JBIKSF010000051.1:0-15150 GCA_044348785.1 Limnohabitans sp. | reverse complement strand
TTGTATGGGAAGCCGTAAGAGCCGGGCTTGGCATTGGCTTTGTCAGCCAACAACAGATACGAACTGATCCCGCGGTCATACCGCTGCTGCCGAAACTAAAAATTCAACCCATTCCGGTTTGGCTAGCGGCCCATAAGGAGGTTCGCACCAATAAGCGAATCAGAGCGGTCTATGACTATTTGGCCGATGCTTTACCTCGTGCGATCTGAAGCCACTCGTTCAATCAATCCACCATTCGTTCAAAAATGCTGGCTTTACGCCAGAAGCTTTCCGTATATTCAATTTTTGTCGGCATGCGCTTGAGCACAAGAGCCATACCGACCGTTGATCAACTTGGTGAATTGGAAAGGCATTTCATGAAATTTCTCCGCTCTTTTTCAGCTTTGGCGGCATCATCTTTGATGTTCGGCATGGCAGGGACATCCTGGGCCCAGACTGAGCCCCGAGGCTTCTATGCGACGGTCTACGCTCAAACCAGCAACCTCGGTTCGACTACCTTTAATGAAATAGGTAATGCGGGCTTGGGCTCTGGGTTAAAGGCCAGCTTTGGGACAGGATTGGGTCTCGGCGGCGATATCGGGTTTCGTTACGGCAATGGCTGGGCATCGGAGGTTGAATGGAACTGGCGCCGTCATGACCTCAAGTCGCTCAATCGCGGCGCAACCACGCTCGCATCCAGCGGGGACTTTGCTTCCAATATCATCTTTGTCAACGGCCTTAGGCGCTTTATTGGCCCAACTGGCAGCTGGACACCCTACCTGGGTGCGGGTCTAGGGTGGGTTCAGGAGATCGATTTCGATATCCCTTCTGGCGGTACAGAGCGCGCATGGTCCAAGAGTGGAAAAGCCGCCGTGCAGCTGATCGGTGGTACTGAGATTCCTCTGGGAGATACCTGGAGGCTGACCGCTGACGTTCGCGTATTGCGAATTGGCAACGTTGAGCTGTCAGCAGAAGAAGGGGTCACGGGTCGACTGACGCAGCCGCGCTACAACCCTGTTTCTGTTCAAGTGGGATTGCGACGGTTATTTTGACCTTCGCGAGCTTGTAGGCTCTTAGATGCGGTTGGCATTTCTTGGTACCGCGCTCGGTCACCAAATCGCGCCACCGCATCCGCCTTTCGGCGTCGGCTGACCGGCACTTCACGGCCATCGCTCAACTCACAAATGGCAGCTTCACCGCGACGCCCTAAGGTCCGCACATGCCTGGCATGCACCCACCATGAGCGATGAACCCGCATCCCGGCACTGCCTTCTTCGTCTTCCACTTCTTGCAAACTGCCCAGCACCAGCGCTGAACCCCGGGTGGTCCAGACGCGCAAGTATTGAAGCTCGGACTTGACGGCAATCACATCGTCACCCAGCTCTGTAGGTAACGCTGTGCGCCAATGACGAACGCTCACCTCCACGACTTTGGGTTCTTGTGACAGGGCTAACAGCGGTTCATCGTCTGTGCTGTTGATATTTTGAACCAATGGCGGCAACAAACCCTGCAAGCGAGGCCAAGAGATCAACGCCCATGCAGCCATGACTGGGCCCGACATATTCAACCATTCTTCGACCAGCACAGCCCAACCGAATGTTGGCTCCACGCTGCGCAGTTCTTCGGCGTCCAGCGTTTCACCAAATCCTAAAACTTGCTGCATCAATCCCTCGCCGATCAGCCAGTAGATCGGCGCCAGCACGACAGAACCACACAAACCACTCATGGCAACGAGCGACCACAACGGCATTCGGCCTTTCGAATCGAACCTGCTCATCAGGTACAACATCGTCTGAAGAATGGTCAAGCCGGCGCCAATTTGGAGTGCCCAGAAGAGCGCCATCCATGGCCAAGGGGCCATGAACCCAGGGTCTGGCGTCAAAGCCATGACAAATGCCCAGAGAGCCAATCCCGTGCCCCCCAAGTAACGGGCAATTGACACGCTGTTCGGTGTATCAACTGATATATGCATGTCGTGACTCTAGCAACTCATCGATGAAATCCCAGGTTTTGAAAGCGGGAAAAAGGGAAATTCGCTTTCATCACCATCTTTCTATAGATGGGCGCAGGTCCAGCTCGAAAGTCCACGTATCGCGCGGCTGGCTGTGCAACCACCAGTAGGCCTGGGCGATGTGGTCCGGATTCAGGATGCCATCCGGTCCGACATCGGCCACGCGCTGCGCAAAATGCTCACGTGCGAAGGCGGTGTCGATCAGACCATCAATGACCACATGCGCCACATGCAAGCCCTGTGGGCCGAACTCTCGCGCCATCGACTGGGCCAGCGAGCGTAGCGCAGCCTTGCCACCAGCGAAGGCTGCAAAACCCGCCGCTCCCCGCAGGCTGGCTGTGGCACCTGTGAAAAGAATGGTTCCACGCCCACGCGGCAGCATCACCCGCGCTGCCTCGCGGCCCGCCAAAAAGCCCGCCAAGGCACACATCTCCCAGACTTTGAAGTACTTCTGCGCCGTTGTCTCGAGGACTGGGAAGCGGACATTGCCGCCCACGTTGAATACCAACACGTCGATCGGCCCAATATCGGCTTCAATATGCTGGAAGAATTTGACCACCTCGTCCTCGCGTCGTGCGTCGAGCCCAAAAGCGAAAGCCCGACCACCCTGGGCGGTGATCTGGTCGACCAGCGGTTTCAAGGCCACCTCTGTGCGCCGCGCCACGCATACGGTGTAGCCCTCCTTGGCGAAACGCCGGGCCACCGCTGAACCCGTGGCGTCACCGGCGCCGATGACACAACAGACTCCATTTCCGGACATGGTGCTCTCCTGGGTCAAGGCCTTATGCCCGGGCAGTCGGTCTGGCCGAGACCTGTGCAAACCAGCGAGACAGGTGGGCCATCTCCAGCGGGATGCGCAAGCCGACCGCTTTGCCCAGGACGCAAGCACACTGTGCGACGATGTCGGCAAGGGTGTACTCATCTCCGACGATATGACTGCGCCCAGCCAGTTCGCCATCCAGCCAGGCCATGGTTTGCAACGCACAACCGCGTGCCCAACTTGCGACTTCCGGTACTTGCTCAACTCGACCACGATAGAAGTCACTGGTGTGCACAAACGCCAGCGCGATCGGCTGTGATAGTTCGTGATCCATGCGCAGCGTCCACATCTCGGTCTGTGCCGACGCCTGCGGTGTTTTCCCCATAAGAGGCGGCTGTGGGTACAACGCTTCCAAATAACGACAAATCGCCAGGGACTCGGCAATGGCGCTGCCATCATCGAGTTCAAGCACGGGCAACTTGCCCAGAGGGTTCAACCGAAGGAAGTCTGGCATGGCATTGGCGCCGCCCGCGGCGTCCACCTCGCGTCGCTCAATCGAAAGGCCTTTTTCAGCCATGAAGATGCGCACGCGACGGGGGTGCATGCCAGCGCTCAGGTCGTGAAGAATCATGTCCATGTCTCCTGTGTCAGTTATTTATGTTGGATGGCCCGGATCACACGTTCAGAAACCTCGCTGGCGAGCTCCGGGACAGAAATGAGAGCTGCTGGAACGCGTCCGCTACGCAAAGTGGCTGCGCCGTGGACCGCACTCCACGCGAACAGCGCATCACGCTCACTCGGCTGAGTGGGAACAACCCCCTTTAAATACAAGCCCAGCAAAGCTGCGGGAAGATATTCATAGCTGTCGATGTCTCCTTGTGAATCAATTGTTTCTCGGTAAGCCTGAGCCTGTGCACCAAAGATCAGCCGCCACAAGGCAGGCTCGTCATCTGCAAACTGCAGATAAGCTTGGGCTAAGCGAAACAGCCGCAGACGAGCCTCTTGAGCGTCCGATGGTGGCACCGCAATGTCAAAAGCGGCTGTAAATCGCTGCCTGAGACGGTCGAACCCACTGCGCGCAACTTCGAACAAAAGATCCTCACGGCTGTCAAAGTGGCGGTATGCGGCTGCAGCCGATACACCAAGAGATGCGGCGAGCTGGCGCAACGACAGTCCTTCAATGTCCGTTGCAGAGAGCGCGGCATCGATCAGCTCCTGCCGGAGATTGCCGTGGTGAAAGCTTCGCGGTCGGGCATCGGATGGACTTTCGCACAGAGGCTCAGCAAGCAATTCATCTTTTTGCATAAGGTTATGTTATCGCTGTTTACTTTGATCGGCAATATCGGCAAAATATTTTTGTCATTAGGCTATTAAGGAGTCTGACCATGCGAATGTCTCATCGCCTGCTTCGCAATCTGCATCTTGCGACAACGCCTATTCTGGGCGCCTTCGTATACGCCAGTCCACTTCGAGAAAATCCGGTCTTTGTTGCCATCGTGCAGTGGGGCGTGTTTCCACTGGTGGCCAGTGCGGGCTTGGTGATGTGGATCCGGCCTTGGTTAGCCAGGCGTACAGCCGAAGCCGATCGTTCATGACACGCCGGAAATTCCTCACCCGCTTCCTTGGCATCGCAACCGCTGCTTCCGGTCTAAGCTTTGCCAGCACTGTCGGATGGTCGATGGCTTCGCCCGAGCAGGGCCATCGTGTTGTGGACCTTGATCTCTTCGATGCAAGCCGACAAAGGCTTGTTCCATCTCTTCTCTATCTACCCCTCCATACAAGCCCTGCTAGACCGATACCATTGGTCGTGTTCTCGCATGGCCTCGGGGGGTCGCGTTCGGGCTATACCTACCTCGCCCGCCACTGGGCCAATGCCGGCATGGCCAGTCTGCATCCGCAGCATGTCGGCAGTGACAACAGTGTGTGGCGTGGCAACCCATTGGAATTATTACAACGCCTACAGACAGCGGCACGCGAGTCTGAAGCCCTCGCTAGGGTTCTGGACCTGCGTTTTGCCCTGAACCAAGTTCTGGCCTCAGATCAGGGTCAGTTGTTTGATGTGTCGAAAATAGCAGTCGCCGGTCACTCGTATGGCGCAAATACGGCCATGCTGGTTGCCGGGGCAAAGGTAGAAACCGGCAGTGCCACCTTGCGTGACCTTCGGGACAGGCGCATGCAGGCCGCCATCTTGATTTCGGCGCCACCTTTGCTGGGGCAGGGACCAGCAGAACAAGTCCTCGGTAGCGTCAGTGTGCCGACACTGCACATCACCAGTTTGGAAGACACCATCAACTTACCCGGCTACAGCAGCACAGTCAATGACCGGATCGCTATCTTTGACGCCATGACCCAATCGCCCAGAGCCCTGGCGGTGTAAAACACTGGCGGACACAGCATCTTCACCGACCGCACCACGCGCAGCGGACCGGAGGCCAGCGCCCGAATCAAAGGCGCCACTCAAGAGCTCTCCACAATTTTCTTACGACAGTCGCTGCACCTTGGAATTATTCAACTCAATACTGAACACCGGTCTGAACATCCAGCTATGAAACCCAAACATGCTGAACTGCTGGATAACCAAAACACCCAGGATGGAATAACGCAATGGGCCTACCGCCATAAAAATCTACTGGATCGATTGGTCACCAGAGAAACGAAAGCGCTTTACGAATCCGTCATGAATGTGAAAAATTCCGAAGTCTTTAAGAAAAAACGGTGTTTGATTTGGCTTTTAGAGGTGGTTGACCGCAGATTCGATCTGCACCTCAAGGCAAAACTCGGCTTGATTAGCGGGAATGTCAGATGAGGATTCGCTTGTTTGCCAATGTCCGAAATGAGCCGGCTTATGCTGGTCACATGTTCGCTGCGATGGTCCGCTTCCAGCCTTGATCTGCCATCAAGTCTGTCCGCCTCAGGCCACACAACTACAACTCGATACACCCGCCTTTGTGGTGTGGCAGACAGCCCTGTGCCACCGATTCCCCTATCTTGGGATTTCTGGCTGTGCTCGCGCCATGGTGGTGAGGGGATGGGCCAGTGATCTGTCTTTGCAGACAAGGAGTTTCTCCATGCACACTTCTCATCCCTTGATTCGAAACTCAGGCATTGCCTTGTTCGCTGTGGCTTCCCTGATTTTGTCCGCCTGTTCAGGCATGACACAACAAGAAAAGAACACCGCCATTGATGCGGGAGCCGGAGCCATCGGCGACGGCGTGTAAGCCGGCTGAGCCACAGGTGCCAACAGGTGTGGTGCTGGCACCAAAACCAAAACGTCCAAAATCAAAATAACCGGTATAGATAGCCCAGTTGGGGGTCATGGGAAACTTGGACCAGAGGTCGATGAAGCTTTCCCCTGGGCTTTTTCACTGAGCAAACGTCGCATCAAAATCAGCCAAGCAGGATCACGCAAAGCGTCTGCCAGCATGGCCCTCGAAACAGCCAACCTTTGGGTAGGTGTAAAACCGGTGCTCATGCTGTGTGTGCTTGCTGTAAGGCCTGAAGATCCAGCTGGATTTGTGTCTGGATTTCCCTCAGGATGGGTTGCAGGCGAAGGCTGCGAGCCCACCACCAGAAAAACACACTGATGACCAAACTGCTGACTGGCAAAGCCAGCAGAACCCAGACATGTGTGGCGTTCTGAAGAGGCAAAACAGACCACAGCATCAAGGCGACGCCGCCGAAAATCAAGGCCAACAAAAGTGCCAACGCGCTGAGCCCATACATCACCCATCTGTTTTTGAGTGTGCACAGATACCGTGCCGTCAACTCATTGGCCAAGTCCGCATACGCTTGCGCATGCGACTTGAGCAATTCAGGCGGCAGCAACAGCAGTTTCAGCAGCGTGGACATCAATGCTGGCGTGAGCGCAGGAACCAGGAAACCGCCAACGCAGCCACGGCACCTGTGCCTGCTGCGATCAGGACCGCATTGAAAGGCGAGTGCTGAATGAGGTGTTCCGTCGTGACGCGCACATGATGGGCTTCTTTTTCAAGCTTGTGCTTGGCGTCCGAATAGGCGTCTTTGCCGGATTCCTCTAGGTCGTGCAATTCGTCTTTGACTCGGTGACTCATGCGGTTCATGGCAGGTTGAGCACTTTGCAAGGCCTCGTTCACATTGCTGGAGATGCTGGCGCCCAATGCTGAAATTTTTTCGTGTGCCGTTTTTTGATCTGACATAAAAGCCTTTGAATGAATGGAACCAATGGAGAGGTCCACTTTAGAAGTGCAGGCATGAATGTGTCTGTGGTGTGGCACACCAAAAAGGAGCGGTGTACAGTGGCATCACCCAGCGCCTTTTCGACTTGTGCACTTGCGCTGCAACGATTGTTTTTTTGCAACCCACCCCTCTCGGCTACCTGACCAAACAGGAAAGCATTGCTGTCCACGGTGTCGACGATTTGTTGATCCGTTCTCTGCTCGACAAAAACCAGTTCCATGATCCTTTGGACGAAGCCCTCAATCTGGGGATTTCTTCAGCCACTTGGCCCTTGTTTGGTTTGTTGTGGCCCTCAGGGCAGCGCATGGCAGAGCGCATGGCCCTTCGACCCGTGACACATGAGCGCATTTTGGAAATTGGCTGCGGCTTGGGCCTGTCCAGCTTGATTGCGCACCGACGCGGCGCGAACGTCACGGCCAGCGACTGCCACCCTTTGACGCATGCATTTTTGGATGAAAACACCCGTTTGAACGGTCTACCGCCGATGACTTACCGTCATGGTTTGTGGGGCACGGCAGCCTTGCGCGAAGACGGCATGCCTGTGCTGACTTCGGCTCAGGACGATGGCGTGAGCGGCTTGTTTGATCTGATTGTGGGCAGCGACATCCTGTACGAGCGCGACGATGAGGGCACACTGGCCAGCTTCATCAACGCCCATGCAGCGCTGGTTTCAGAGATCTGGGTGGTAGACCCGAACCGAGGCAACCGGGCCGCATTTCACAAGCACATGGCACGCGTGGGTTTTGTCATGCACGAGCTCGTTTTGGACCAAGCAGCGCACGATGACGAAGCCGCCTACAAAGGGCGCATGCTCACGTACACACGCGGCTAACCACACCACATCAACGCGGCAGCCAGCCCAGGCCCTTGGCATGCAGGCTCTGGATATAAAGCCTGTCTGCCGTCTCGGTGACGCCCGTGCTCTCGGGGTAAAAACCACTCGGGTCTTGCAAGTCCATGACCACCTTGCCGTCTTCGGTGAAGGCCATCACATGACCGTAAGCCTTGGGGATGGGCCACAGGGCGCGGGGCAGGCGCAACGTGACTTTGCGCATGAATGGTTTTTGCGCCAGTTCGTCAATGGTCGGGTTGCGCGGTTTGGCAAAGCCCAGCCAGATCTTGCCGTCCCGTCCACGCATCAGGTTATCGGGGTAACCGGGCAGGTTGTCAAACAAAACGCGGGCTTGTTCGCTGCCCTTTTTCGCATCGAGACCCCTCACGTCCACAGCTTGGGCGCTGACGTCGATTTTCCAAACGCGGTACTTGCCGGTCTCATTCACAAACAGGTGCTTTTCGTCCTGACTCAAGGCCACGCCATTGGCAAAGCTCAAGCCTTGGGCCACCACACGGGTTTGGCCGTTGGCGGGGTCAAACTCCAGCACACGCCCCGTAGATGCCTGCTCCAGGATGTCGAGCACGCTGGCCTCGAATGTGCCGCCCCAGTCATTGGGGGCAAAGCGGGTGGACGCATCGCTCAAGTACATCTTGCCGTTTTGGGCCACCACCACCGCGTCAGCGTAGCGGATCGGGTCGGGCTGACCGTTCACCTCCACCTTGTCGGTCAGCAGCTTGATCGATTTGTCAGGGGCGATGGACAGCAGGCCTTTAACCGCATCAGCTGCAACCAAATGGCCTTTGGCGTCAAAGTCAAAACCCAGCACCCGGCCGCCCGTTTGCGCAAACACTTCTTGCTGCGTGCCATCGGGCTGCATGCGCAAGATGCGACCACTCTCCACCGTGGTGTAAAGCTTGCCGTCTGGCCCAATGGCGATGTGCTCTGGCCCCGCCTCGGCGCCCAGATCGATCATGTTGAGTTTGGCCAACTTGTCGTTGACCGCATGAGGTCCGGCATAACCGGGTGCTGTGGGCGCGTTCCAACTGATCGGCTCAATCGGCACTGGCCATAGACAAAAATACGCCAGGGCAGCCAGCAGCAGCACGCCCAAAACACCGAACAGCTTTTTCATAGGTTCTCCTGAATGGCGCCTCACTTGCCAAGTCAGCCATTGAAACAGCTTCAGGTCGTCAGGGCCTCAGAGCAAACCCTCGTAGCCGATGGTGATCGGCGCGTGGTCAGAGAACTTCTCGCCCTTGTAAATGTGCTCGGTGCGGGCCTTCTCAGCCACAGCGGGCGTGGCCAGGTGGTAGTCCAGACGCCAGCCGACGTTCTTGGCGTAGGCCTGGCCCCGGTTGCTCCACCAGGTGTAGCAATCGTCGGTGGTTTCGGGTTTCAAGCGGCGGTACACATCGACCACACCGCCTTCGGTGGTGAGCTGGGTCATCCAAGCGCGCTCTTCGGGCAAGAAGCCGCTGTTTTTGAGGTTGCCCTTCCAGTTCTTGAGGTCGGCTTGCTGGTGCGCGATGTTCACATCGCTGCACACAATGAAGTCACGCTCGGCCTTGAGGGCCATCAGGTGCGGGTACATCTTGTTCAAGAAACGAAACTTGGCCTCTTGCCGCTCTGGACCGGACGAGCCACTGGGAAAGTACACGCTGATGATGGACAGTTTTCGCCCAAGGGTGTCAAAACGCGTTTCCACATAGCGGCCTTCGGCATCGAACTCGCCGCCGTCAAATCCCACCACCACGTCGCTGGGTTCGTGGCGGGTGTAAACACCCACGCCGGAATAGCCCTTTTTCTCGGCAAAGTGAAAGTGGCCCTTCAAGCCTGCGAGTTCTTCAAACTTGCCCGCCACATCAGCTGCCTGGGCTTTGACCTCTTGCACACAAATACAATCGGGTTTCTCTTGAGCCAGCCACGCTGCGACCCCTTTGGTCGTGGCCGAACGGATGCCGTTGAGGTTGAGGCTGGTGAGTTTGAACAAGGATTTCCCCATGGTAACAAGACAGGCAAGCGACGCCGACACACAGGCGCTCGCTCAGGAATTTGTGCAATTTGCAGTCGACTCGGGTGTTCTGCGCTTTGGCGAATTCAAAACCAAGGCTGGGCGCATGAGCCCTTACTTTTTTAACGCCGGTCTGTTTGACGATGGCGCCAAGCTCAGCCGACTGGCGCAATTCTATGCAAAAGCCCTGCTGGCCAGCGGCATCGAATTCGACATGATTTTCGGCCCCGCCTACAAGGGGATCCCGCTGGGCGCAGCTGTGGCCATTGAGTTGGCCCGCCTGGGCAAGAACGTGCCCTTTGCCTACAACCGCAAAGAAGCCAAAGACCATGGCGAAGGCGGCTCGCTGGTGGGTGCGCCACTCCAAGGTCGCGTGTTGATCGTGGACGATGTGATGAGCGCAGGCACCGCTGCGCGTGAATCGATCGCGCTGATCCAAGCTGCCGGGGCCACGGCCCACGCGATTGCGATTGCGCTGGACCGCCAGGAAATGGCCACCGAAAAGCAGGCCGATGGTTCCGTCAAAGACGTCCCCCATAGCGCCGTACAGTACGTGCGTGGCTCGCTGGGCATGCAGGTTTGTACCATCGCCCAACTGTCTGATTTATTGGCCTATTTGTCTGCGCAAACGGGCAACAACATGGGCGAACACTTGCCCAAAGTACAGGCTTATCGAGACCGCTACGGGGTCTGACACCCCCTTTATTTACAAAGGACTGTGACCCACTGCAGTTTCAATGCGCTCTCCACAGCCAGATGTAACAAGTTTTTTTTAGACTATTGGCTTCATTGTTTTCAACGGGTATCATGGTCAGTTGATCGTAAGTTTTTTTATATAGTGAAATTGAAGCTTTTCTCCATTGCCATCAGTTTGCTCATTGCAGCATCCTTGGCGCATGCTGCGCCTGAAGAGGATCAGGCCGCTGCTTTGAAGCGCGCGTCTGAAATGGGCAGTTTGATGCAGTTCGGCGATCAGATGAAGAACAGCCTCGGTGAAAAAACCAATCAAATGCTCAGCCAAGCAATGGGTTTGCTGGGCGTTCCCTACAAGCGTGGTGGTACGACTGTTGAAACCGGTTTTGATTGCAGTGGTTTCGTGCGGCACATTTATGAAACATCCATTGGCCGCTTGCTGCCCCGGCGAGCCGAAGAGCAAGCTGCTGTTACTGACAAAATTGACCGCAGTGAACTCCACCCCGGTGACTTGGTGTTCTTCAACACCATGCGCCGCACCTTCAGCCATGTTGGCATTTACATCGGTGATGGCAAGTTCATCCACTCTCCCAGTACAGGAAAGTCCGTGCGTGTCGATGATCTGCGCGAAGCGTACTGGACCAAACGTTTCACAGGTGCGCGTCGAGTTCAGGAAACCAGCTCTGCTGAATCCACCAAGCGCTGAACTGTTGCGCCAACAAAAACGCCACCGGCAACGGTGGCGAACTTGAGTTTGGTGCGGCTGGCGGGGATCGAACCCACGACCCTTGGCTTCGGAGGCCAATACTCTATCCACTGAGCTACAGCCGCACGGTGTACTGTGTCGACATTATCTCATGGCTTGTCTTTCTTCCTTCCTGTTGCAAGATCAGCGAAGGGCGGACCGCTATAATATTGGGTTGATTCCGGTCAATCCCAAGGCCCATCGGCCAAGCCCTACAAGAGGATTTCATGAGCGATAACAGCCACGATCAGCACGAAGCACACACCGGCCCGGTGAAAACGCCCAAGCAAATGCTTTTGCTGAGCCTTGCTTCTTTCATCATTCCGGTGTTCATCATCATCGGCTTGGTTTTTTACGTTACTTCTGCGAACAAGACTGCTCCCGGCGCCAGTGACTCTGAGAAATCTGTGGCTCAACGCATTCAGAAGGTTGGTATTGTTGAAGTTCGTGATGCCAATCGCCCCTTGAAGGCTGGCGAAGAGGTTTACAAAGCCCAATGCGCTGCTTGCCACGCTGCTGGTGCAGCTGGTGCGCCCAAGTTTGCTGATGCTGCCGCTTGGGGTGCTCGCATCAAACAAGGTCTCGATACTTTGGTGACTTCTGCCCTCAAAGGCAAAGGTGCCATGGGTGCACAAGGCGGTGGTGATTTCAACGACATCGAAATTGCGCGGGCTGTTGTGTATTTGGCCAACAGCGCCGGCGGCAAGTTTGAAGAACCCAAGGCACCTGCTGCGGAAGCCGAGAAAAAGTAAACTTTCAAAGCATCACAAAAAAACCGACCTTGAAGGTCGGTTTTTTTATGGTCAATCCGACTTGGTTTCTTTTTGCGACGATTGTGGGCTGATCTTGAAACCAAATCGATCGGCCAAGTTATGGCTCAAGCATTCTTCTGGCACCCAATGGCCTTGCTCTATGGCATCAGCGACCAAGACCACATCCGAGGTGTGCACCAGTCCCAGACCCAACGGTGTATTCAAATAGACATGGCCCCGCTCATCGACCAGACAAGACAAGGCTTGTGTTGTTTGCCCGGTGTGTGCAGTGGGCTCAAAAAGCGGACTCAAGCGCCAAACATAGGGCGCGGTTTCCAGCTCGACATAGACCCTTTGTGGTCCGTTTTGGAAATACCAGCACCCCTGATGATCGGTTTCGTAATTTCGGTGAATGAATTCAATCAACTTTTCATGCCGCAGCACCGATCCCTTGGCACCCTCCACCCCGCTTTGAAACGCACCCAAACGCTGCACCCGGTCATCCCGCATCAACCACTGACCGCGACTGTCAAGACCTAACCAGCCAAAACAATCAGGCACATTCGGCCACTTGGCCATGGCTTGTCGAACGATGTCATCCATGTCATGCCACCTGCATGATTGGATGGTCAGATACCGTCATCAGCCAGCCACCGACCGCATCTGGCAAGCCACGCACATGGCTCGGCCAGCTTCCTTGCGCAAAGCCAACGTGACCGCCCTCTTCAGGTTGCCAGAGTGTGACTGTTTTTGAAACTTCTATCTGCTTGGGTAAGCTGCTTGCCGGAACAAAGGGGTCATTTCGGGCATTCAAGGCCAATGCGGGTAAACGGATATTTTTCATCAATGGTTTGGCCGAGGCTTGAGACCAATAGTCATCTGTATCCTTGAAGCCATGCAGGGGGGCGGTGAACACATTGTCAAAATCATACAAATCACGCGCTGCCAGGAGTTTTTGTGCATCAAACAAACCTGGATGCTGTTTCAACTTGGCCATCGCTTTGGGTTTCATACTGCGCAAGAACATGCGGGTGTAAATTTGTCGATTCAGGCCTCGACCAATGGCATGGCCACTTTGAACGAGGTCAAGAGGTGAGCAAATCGAAGCAATTGCATCCGCTTTTTGCAGCGCATCTGTACCCTGCTCCGCTGCCCATCGCATGAGTGCATTGCCGCCCAATGAGACACCTGCAGCCACCATGACTTGCCCTCCTTGCGCCAGATGGTCATCACGCAGTCGCTTGAGCACCCAATCAATTTCTTCGTGATCACCTGAATGGTAGGCACGTGGTGCATGGTTGAGTTCACCACTGCACCCACGAAAATGTGGCAATGCAAAATTGAGGTCATGCACCGCCGCCCAATCTGCAAACGCTTGGGCGTAGTGGCTATCGGATGAGCCTTCCAATCCATGAAACAACACCAACATCGGTCTGTTTTTATGGCTTGCATGCTGCAAGTCGACATCGATGAAATCACCATCTGGCGTTCTCCATCGCTCTCGAATTTTGGGCAACGCTGGTCCCCAACGATTTCTTGCACACAGTGCTGACCAAATGGTCTGGGCGTGCCCACCAGGCAGCCATATCGGCGCTTTGTACTGCATGGGTTCAGTGAAACACCACGGGCTTGTCGCCCACATCAGCCATGTCGTTCGGTGTACCCGGACTGGCATGGTGCACCACCATGCGCCATCCTTGTGGTGTCTTGTGGTACACATTGGTCACCAGCACAAACGCCTGTTTCGCACCCTGCGGCGTGATCAATTCAACCCTTTCCACCAAATGGTGGACAGCACTGGCCAGTGAGTTGATTTTGCGGATTCTCTCTGGATGGGCTTGGACGCTGCCATTGGCAAACATGCCCTCAAAATTGGCACGGATGGCACCGGGTCCAATCAAGCGCGGTCCTCCGGGGTGAACGCAAACGATGTCATCTTCTTCCGCCCAACAATCCATGAGCTGCTCAATGTCGGCGTTTTGCAGCGCTTCATAAAAGCTCTGTTCAATGTCGTCGGGGGTTCCACCCACGATGGCGGCGTGCAATTTAGCTCGTTTCATGATGTGTGAAGTCTACACGTGTGCACAGTTCGGCGGAGCACAAAAAAACCCGGTCACATGGCTGTGCCGGGTTTTGAATACGTCCACTTTTGAGCAGACGCCACGCCTTGGCGTGGCTCTTATTTTTTGCGGTACTTGCGCAGGGCCGACAACTGGGCGGCCAGCACTGCCAATTCGGACTGTGCCACAGCCAAATCGATTTCGCTTTTGGCGTTGCGCAGGGCTTCTTCCGCCAATTGCTTTGCGGCGTTGGCTTTTTCTTCGTCGAGGTCTTTGCCGCGAATCGCGGTGTCCGACATCACGGTCACGCAGTCAGGTTGCACTTCCAAAATGCCACCGGCCACGAAAACGAATTCTTCGCCGCCGTCAGCCTTCTCAATGCGAACCGACCCGGCCTTGATGCGGGTGATCAGCGGCGTGTGGCGTGGGTAGATGCCCAGCTCGCCAGACTCACCGGGCAAGGCCACGAACCGGGCTTCACCCGACCAGATGGACTCTTCGGCACTGACCACATCAACGTGGATGGTGTTCATGATTACTCCTTAAAAAGGTGCGTTCAAGCGGAGTTCGGGGAAACTGAATCAGCCACCCCGAGGCTCTGCTTTAGGCTGCCTTTTTGGCCTTTTCGAATGCTTCGTCGATGGTGCCGACCATGTAGAAAGCTTGCTCTGGCAGGTGATCGCACTCGCCAGCCACAATCATCTTGAAACCACGGATGGTTTCGGCCAAGGTGACGTACTTGCCGGGGGAACCGGTGAACACTTCCGCAACGTGGAAAGGCTGCGACAAGAAACGCTGGATCTTGCGGGCGCGTGCCACGGCCAACTTGTCTTCAGGGGCCAAGTCGTCCATGCCCATGATGGCGATGATGTCGCGCAGTTCGCGGTAACGCTGCAAAGTGCCCTGAACAGCGCGAGCTGTTTCGTAGTGGTCTTGACCCACAACCAAGGGGTCCAGCTGACGGCTGGTGGAGTCCAGTGGATCGACCGCAGGGTAGATACCCAAGGAGGCGATGTCACGAGACAACACGACGGTGGAGTCCAAGTGAGCGAAGGTGGTCGCAGGAGATGGGTCGGTCAAGTCATCGGC
>JBIKSF010000050.1:0-15172 GCA_044348785.1 Limnohabitans sp. | reverse complement strand
CCGAAGACATTGGCTCGGTGCTGAGTTACCGCGAAGCCACCGACGGCCAGATTTTGGAAGAAGGCATCAGCGAAGCGGGCGCGATCGCCAGCTGGACGGCAGCCGCCACCAGCTACAGCGTGCACGGCCTGGCCATGTTGCCCTTCTACATTTATTACTCGATGTTCGGCTTCCAGCGCGTGGGCGACGCCATCTGGGCCGCGGCCGACCAGCGCGCCCGAGGCTTTTTGCTCGGCGCTACTTCAGGCCGCACCACCTTGGGCGGCGAGGGCTTGCAGCACCAGGACGGCAGCAGCCATTTGGTGGCGGCCACCATCCCCAACTGCAAGGCCTACGACCCGGCGTTTGCGGGCGAGTTGGCGGTCATTTTGGACGCGGGCATGCGCGAGATGGTCGAGCAGCAAGCCGACGTGTTTTATTACGTGACCCTGATGAACGAGAACTACGCCCAGCCCGACTTGCCTGCGGGCGTGGAGGCCGATGTGTTGCGCGGGGGCTATCGATTTGGCGTGTACGGCCCAAGCGATGCGGCGCAGCGCGTGACCTTGCTGGGCTCGGGTGCGATCTTGACCGAAGTGGTCAAAGCCGCGCAGCAACTGGCCGCACAAGGCGTGGGCGTGGAGGTGCTGAGCATCACCAGTTGGAGCGAGTTGGCGCGCGACGGCATGGCGCAAGCGGATAAGGCCAGCCACTTGGCGCAACTGCTGAGCGCCACCCGAGGCCCCGTGATCGCCGCCACCGACTACGTGCGCGCCGTGCCCGAGAGCGTGCGCGCCTTCGTGCCCGAAGGCCGCCGCTACACCACGCTGGGCACCGACGGCTTCGGCCGCAGCGACACACGCGCCGCGCTGCGCCGCTTCTTTGCGGTGGACGCGGACAGCATTGCGAAAGCGGCGTTCCAGGCGCTGGCGCGCTGACGACGGACATGGCCTTGTGTCATCCGGACTTGATCTGGGAGAACCTTACCTTCTCGTCATCCCGAACTTGATCCGGGATCCATCCCTTCGACGACCATGGATACCCGCCTTCGCGGGTATGACATTCAGGTGGGGCCATCCCCCTTGTCTGTCATCCCGGACTTGATCCGGGATCCATGGCTGCAGGGGAGATGGACCCCGGGTCTTCGCCCGGGGTGACAGAATTTAAAAGCGCCCAGCGTTACAGAACTCAAAGCGCCCGTGGTGACACAAACTCAAACCCACGATTCGAAGCCTGATCAGCCCTGCACCACCGCCAGATAGGCCTCGCGGGTTTCGGGGCTGGCGGCGTCGAGCGCTTGCTCGTAACGCGTTTGGTGTTGCGCCACGATGCGGGCCGAAGCGATGGTTTTGGAGCGGCAAAACCAGTGGCAGCTGTGCTGCATCAAAAACATCTCGCCCATCATGCGAAAGGCCCGTGCCTTGGGTGCGAGGCCTTGCTGGTTGTTCACGGCGAGCTCGATGCCTTGCGCGTGCACTTCCAGCATGCGGCGCATGTCAAAGGTGGTTTTGGGCGAGAGCTGGTCGACGAAGGGGAGAGATACCTTGAAAGCCCGGGTCACGGGGGCAGGCAGTTTGGCGAATTCCTGCGCCAGGCGCTGGAATTCGCTGGCCAGTTGTTGTTCGGCGGCCTCTTGCAGCTGCAGGATTTGTTGCTGGCGTTCGGCATCGCCCTCGCCCAGCGCACGCATATAGGCCCCGGTGAGCTGCTCCATGTGCTTTTCGATTTGATAAGGCCGCAACTGCTCGGCCAGCAGGGCAGTGCGTTTGCGCTGGCCTTGGGTGTTGAGCCAGTGGATGCCCGTGGCCAATAAAAACAGAAGACTGAGAAATTCCATAAAGCGCGGAGATTTTGGCCGGATCGGCGTTGAGCCAAGTGTAGTGAGTTGGACTGTCGCAATGGGCAAAGGCCTTGCGCCGGGCATGGCACAGGGGCAGGGCGAGACGTTCCGGGTGTTTGTTCACACAAAACGCCCAATTGGAGAGCGGACTCTAAAGTGCGGGTTTTCCCTTGCTATGGCCGCTTCATGCTGTTCAAATTGCTGCATTGCAACAAAAACCCCTTTCAAGGAACTCCAAATGAACTTCAACGCTGAACAATTCACCGCCACCCAACAAGCCAACATGAACGTGGCCGCTGGCCTGTCGCAAACCGCTTTCGCCGGTTTCGAGCGCTTGGTCGAGCTGAACATGGCCGCTGGCAAAGCCGCTGTGGGCGAGTCTTTCGCCAACATGCAAGCCCTGATGGGTGCCAAGTCGCCTCAAGACCTGATGGCCGTGCAAGCCGCTTTGGTGCAGCCTGCCTTCGAAAAGTCGGTGTCTTATGGCCGTCATATCGCTGACATCGCCAACAGCACCGGTGCCGAGTTCACCAAAGCCGTTGAAAGCAAAATGGCCGAGTCCGAAAAAGCGGTCAAAAGCTTGGTCGAAAACAGCCTGAAGAACGCACCTGCCGGCTCTGACGCTGCTGTGGCCGTGTTCAAAACTGCTTACGAAGCCAGCCAGACTGCTGCTGAAACCCTGAAAAAAGTGGCCAAGCAAGCTGCTGACACTGCCGAGTCGAACATCAAAGCTGCAACAGCCCAAGCCGAAGCTTCGGTCAAGGCCGCCATGTCCAAGGCCAAAGCCAAGGCCTGAGCTTCAGCTCAATAAGCGGGTGCTTGCCGCCCGCTTCCTACAATCAGGGTGTCTTCGGACACCCTTTTTGTTTTGGACGCCCCCATGCACTCTGCGCTTGCACAGCCTTCTGCCCCCGTTTTGCACATCGAAGGCGGTGTGGCCACCATCACCCTGAACCGCCCCGCCCAGCGCAACCGCTTGGAAAACGGGGACCTCAAGGCTTTGCTGGCCCATTTTGATGCCGTCAACCGCGACCCTGCGGTGCGGGTGCTGGTGCTGACGGCCAATACGGCTGGCCAGCCCAAGCCGGTGTTTTGCGCGGGTTACGACATTGGCGGCTTTGACGAACCCGGGCATGGCTCGTCGTTCTTTGAAGAAATCCCCGATGCGCTGGCCGCGATGCGCCCGGTGACGATTTGCGCGCTCAACGGCAGCGTGTACGGCGGGGCGACCGATGTGGTGCTGGCCTGTGATTTGCGTATCGGGTTGCAGGGCATCGAGTGGCGCATGCCCGCCACGGCGCTGGGTTTGCACTATTACCCCAGCGGTTTGCAGCGTTATGTGAGCCGTTTTGGTTTGGCCGGTGCCAAGCGCGCGTTTTTGACGGCACGGCCTTTTTCTGCCGAACAGCTCAATGCGATGGGCTTATTTGAGGCATTGGTGACGGTCGAAGAATGGACCGAGACTTTGCTGGCGCTGGTACAAGACATCTTGGCTTTGGCCCCGCTGGCGGTGCAAGAGACCAAAAAGTCGCTGCGCGAGATCGAAACCGGGCAAGCCGATGTGGCCCTTTTGCGCGAGCGCGAGCACATGACCAGCCGCAGCGCCGACTTTGCCGAAGGCCGCGCTGCGTTTGCCGAGCGGCGCAAGCCGGTTTTTGTGGGGCGGTGACCGGGTCTATCAAGAATCGGCGGTTCGAGCCGATACTTGTCTGTCATGCAATCAATTTCAATTTCTGCACGCATCTTGAAGGCGGGCCATCTGGTGGTCATCGCTTGCGGCTGGCTGGCTTTGGCTGGGCCTGCGCACGCCGGGCAATACCAGTTGTTGGCTGGTCAGCCCAATTCGGTGGTGGTGGCCGCGCGCGTGCAAAACGCCGAGCAGGTGTGCAACCTCGAAATCACCGTTCAGGGCCAAGCCGTGATCGAGCGCGAGGTGCAAGCGCCCTACTTTGAGGCGCGCATCGACATCACGCCCCAAGACGTGGAGTCGGTCTCTGTCACTTGGCGCGGCAAGTTCAAGCGCGTCAACGATGTGGCGGTCAACGCCTGCCCCACCCAGGGCCGCACCCAGTTCGTGGTGGTGGAGGACAACGCCGCCTTGCGCGCTGGCTGGCGCAACACCTTCTTGGCCATGGAGCCAGCCAAGGCAGAGTGTGTGCGCACGGCCTTGCAGCTCGACCGCGTCCGATACGAGTGGTTTGACATGGCGGCCAAGGAAGCCAGCGCCGAAGACCGCAAAATCCAGCGGGCCATGAGCCGCTGCGATGACTTTTTGGCGCAGAAAAAAGCCTGGGGCGAACAAAATCCCAAGGGTTTTGCATGCACCTTGTCCGGTGGACTGAAAACCCGCTGCGAAGGCTTCTTCACCGCCACCGACAAGGGCAAGGCGGTGCCCATCACGGCAGAGGCCGCGATCCGCCGTCAGCTCGATCAACAGCCTTGGGGCACGGGGGTGCGCGAAACATCCGGGGCCAAGACCGGACGCCAAAAACAGGAACAGGCACGCCAGACCAAACTGTTGGCCGAAGAGGCGGCCAAGATCAAAGCCGAAGAAGAGGCCCGCTTGCGCGAAGAGCAAATGGCGAAAGAGGCCTTGGTCGCTCAGGCCCGTGAGCGCAAGGAAAAGGCCGAGGCCGACCGCGCCAGACGCCTGCAGGAAATTGAGCGCAAAGAAGAAGAGCGACTGGAAAAGCGCAGCTGGTTGCTCAAGCAACTGGAAAAGCTCAAGAGTGATCCCAAAGCCGACGCCAAGTCAGAGGGCAAGCCTGAAGCCAAGACAGAAGCTAAGCCCGACGCAAAGCCTGAAGCCAAGACGGAAGAACCCAAGCCCCAATAAGCCCCTGTCCCTGTGGGAGCGAGCCCCCGCTCGCGTATGGGGGCTTAGCCAACTCAGGCATTCAGCCGCAGGGGCAGCCTCCCACAGAAGAGCCCACCTCAGGTGGCGGCCCCACTGTCAATGGCTGCTTATTTGGTGGGAGCGAGCCCCTGCTCGCGAGGGTCTGCCGAACCACGCCCTGCAGACCAAGCGGTGCCCATCGAGGCGGCCATCACCATGGCAATGGCCAGGCCTTGCAGCACGGTCAGCCGTTCGGACAGCACCAGCCATCCCGCCAGCGCACCCACAGCGGGTTCTAGGCTGAGCAAGATGCTGAAGGTGTTTTTGGGCAAGTGGTTGAGGGAAAACATCTCCAGCGCATAGGGGATGGCGCTTGAAAGCAAGGCCACGGCCAGCCCCGCGACCAGCCAGCGGGGGTCCAGCAAAGCGGTGCCCGCATGAAAAATGCCCACCGGGGCCACCACCAAGGCGGCCGCCAGCATGCCCATGGGCGTGGCCATGGCCCCATAGCGCAGCGCCACGCGCTGGCCAAAGACGATGTACAAGGCCCAGCAAATGCCCGCCGTGAAGGCGAACAGCATGCCCGCCGGGTCCAGCGCGGTGGCGGCATCCGCTCCGGGCAGGGGCAGCAAAAGCGCCAAGCCCGCAATGGCCAGCGCGACCCAAAGCCAGTCACTGGCTTTTCTGGAGGTCCACACCGCCACCGCCAACGGGCCGGTGAATTCAATGGCAATGGCCACGCCAAAGGGAATCGTCTTGATTGAGCTGTAGAAGAGCAGGTTCATCACGCCCAGGGTGACGCCATACAGGCCCAGCGGCAGCGCATCGGCCCAGACCCATTTCCGTCGCCAGGGCCGAAACACGGCCATCAGCATCAGCATGGCAAACACAAGGCGGTAAGTGGTGGTGCCCTCGGCACCCAGCGCCGGGAACAGGCTTTTGGCGAACGAGGTGCCCACCGCAAGGGACACCAAGCTGCCCAACAAGGCCAGCATGGCCCACAAACGCAAATTCAAAGGAGGCCTCTCGTGGATAAGTGGCCATGGCGGCATGGCGCGGTGGTCATTTGGGGTGCGCCCAAAGGGGCAAGAACGGGGCTGCGGTCAGGGTGAACAGTGCCAAAAAAGGCTTTTAAGGGCGATCATAGCGCCGCATACAATGGCGGCTTCGTTCGCGGGCCACTGGTTGGGCTCCGATAAATTCTGAGTTTGCTTTTTTGTGGAGTTTCCATGTTCATTTCTTCCGCTTTTGCCCAAACTGCTCCTGCCGCTGCTGCCGGAGGCGACATGCAGTCCACTCTGATGAGCATGCTGCCTTTGCTGCTGATGTTTGTGGTTCTGTATTTCGTCATGATCCGCCCCCAGATGAAGAAGCAAAAAGAGCACCGCGCCATGATCGACGCACTGGCCAAAGGCGACGAGGTGGTCACTGCAGGTGGTTTGTTGGGCAAAGTCAGCAAAATCGGCGACGCCTACATTGGTGTGGAGTTGGCCACGGGCGTGGAAGTGCAATTGCAGCGCAGCGCTGTGGTGCAAGTTCTGCCCAAAGGCACCCTGAAGTAATTCACACGCGCTTTCTTCATGGGGCGCGGCAATGGCCAGCCCCGTTTTTTATCCTGCACGCGAGTCACTATGAACCGTTACCCGGTCTGGAAATACGCGATCCTGGTGATCGCCATGTTGCTGGGTGTGGTCTACACCCTGCCCAACTTTTACGGTGAGGCGCCTGCTGTGCAGGTGTCTTCGGCTAAGGCCACCATCAAGGTGGACACCTCGACCTTGCAAAAA
Organism: Limnohabitans sp.; assembly: GCA_044348785.1. GTDB lineage: Bacteria > Pseudomonadota > Gammaproteobacteria > Burkholderiales > Burkholderiaceae_C > Limnohabitans_A. The sequence goes on along the minus strand of JBIKSF010000050.1, from coordinate 8,730 downwards.
GTTGAAGACGCGCTCAAGGCCGCTTCCATCACGCCCCAAACCGTGGCGTTGGAAGGGACCTCGATCCGGTCACGTTTCCAGAGCACTGACGAGCAGTTGAAGGCGAAGGACGCCATTCAAAAAGCGCTGATTGTCGACGCGGCTGACCCGCAGTTTGTAGTGGCCTTGAACCTGGTGTCCCGTTCCCCTGCTTGGCTGACGGCCCTGCACGCCTCCCCCATGTATCTGGGCTTGGACTTGCGCGGTGGCGTGCACTTCATGCTGCAAGTGGACATGCAGGCCGCTTTGACCCAGCGTGTGGAGTCGCTGGCGGGCGACTTGCGAAGCATCATGCGCGAAAAAGACATTCGTCATGGCGGCATCAGCCGCAACGGCCAGAGCATTGAAATTCGCTTGCGCGACGCACAGCAGCAAGATGCGGCAAAGAAATTGATCACCGACCAGTTTGCCGATCTGCAGGCGCGCGAAGTGAACAACGGCACCGAATTCAGCTTGGTGGTGAGCATCAAGCCCGAAGCCGCCCGCAAAGTGCAAGAGCAGGCTTTGAAGCAAAACATCACCACGCTGCACAACCGGATCAACGAGCTGGGCGTGGCCGAGCCCGTGATCCAGCAGCAGGGTCTGGACCGTATCGTGGTGCAGCTGCCCGGCGTGCAAGACACGGCCAAGGCGAAAGACATTTTGGGTCGCACCGCCACCCTGGAGGTGCGCATGGTGGACGAAAGCACCGAAGCTCGTGCGGCTGAACAAGCGGGCGGCATCGTGCCCTTTGGCGCTGAACGCTACATGGAGCGCGATGGCCGCCCCTTGATCGTCAAGAAACAAGTGGTTTTGACGGGTGACAACCTGACCGACGCCCAGCCGGGCTTTGATGGCCAGACGCAGGAGCCGGTCGTCAACCTGACCTTGGACGCCAAGGGCGCGCGCATCTTCAAGGATGTGACGCGTGACAACGTGGGCAAGCGCATGGCCATCATCTTGTTCGAAAAGGGCAAGGGCGAAGTGGTCACAGCCCCCGTGATCCGCGCCGAAATCGGTGGCGGTCGCGTGCAGATTTCGGGTCGCATGACCACGGCTGAAGCCAACGACACGGCGTTGCTGCTGCGCGCCGGTTCATTGGCCGCGCCGATGGAAATCATCGAAGAGCGCACCATTGGCCCGAGCCTGGGTGCAGAAAACATTGCCAAGGGCTTCAACAGCGTGACCTGGGGTTTCCTGGTGATCGTGGCCTTCATGGTCATTTACTACGCCATGTTCGGTTTGTTCTCGGGCATCGCCCTGGGTGTGAACCTCTTGTTTCTGGTGGCCATCTTGTCGATGCTGCAAGCCACGCTGACCCTGCCCGGCATGGCCGCGATGGCGTTGGCTTTGGGCATGGCGATCGACTCGAACGTGCTGATCAACGAGCGGGTGCGTGAAGAACTGCGCAATGGCGCAAGCCCACAAGCCGCCATCCACGCCGGTTACGACCGCGCTTGGGCCACGATTTTGGACTCCAACATCACCACCTTGATTGCGGGCATCGCCTTGCTGGCCTTTGGCTCCGGCGCGGTGCGCGGTTTTGCGGTGGTGCACACGATTGGCATTTTGACGAGCATGTTCTCGGCGGTGTTCTTCTCGCGCGGTCTGGTCAACCTCTGGTACGGCGGCAAGAAGAAACTCAAATCGGTGTCGATCGGCACCGTTTGGCGGCCCGAGGCTGACACTGCGGTGAAAGCCGACTAAGGGGAAAAGACCATGGAATTGTTCAAAATCAGAAAAGACATCCCGTTCATGCGCCACGCCTTGGTGCTGAACGCGGTGTCCTTCGTCACTTTCGCTTTGGCGGTGTTTTTCCTGTTCAGCCGTGGCCTGCACCTGTCGGTGGAGTTCACGGGTGGCACCTTGATGGAGGTGAGCTACAGCCAGCCCGCCGACCTGCAAAAAGTGCGCGGCACGGTGGCATCACTCGGTTATGGCGAAGTGTTTGTCCAGAACTTTGGTTCTGCACGCGATGTGATGATCCGTTTGCCCGCCCAGAAAGGCGTGAGCTCGGCCCAGCAAAGCGAGAAGGTTTTGACAGCCCTCAAAGCCAATGACCCCGAAGTCAGCCTGCGGCGCACCGAGTTTGTGGGTCCACAAGTGGGTGACGAGCTGGCCGAAGACGGCCTCAAGGCCCTGGCCTTCGTGGTGATCGGCATCATGATTTATCTGGCGATTCGGTTTGAATGGAAGTTCGCCGTTTCGGCCATCATCGCCAACTTGCACGACGTGATCATCATCCTGGGCTTTTTCGCTTTCTTCCAGTGGGAGTTTTCGCTGGCGGTGTTGGCCGCGGTGCTGGCCGTGCTGGGTTATTCGGTCAACGAATCGGTCGTGATTTTTGACCGGATTCGCGAGAACTTCCGCCGTTACCGCAAGATGAACACGGTTGAAGTGATTGACAACGCGATCACCTCCACCATCAGCCGCACCATCATCACCCACGGCTCGACCCAGATCATGGTGTTGTCGATGCTGCTGTTCGGTGGCGAGACGCTGCACTACTTTGCGATGGCGCTGACGATTGGCATCTGCTTTGGCATTTACTCGTCGGTCTTCGTGGCCGCCGCCATTGCCATGTGGCTGGGCATCCAGCGCGAAGACCTGATCAAGCCGATCAAGAAAGACAACGACCCGAACGATGAGAATTCGGGCGCGGTGGTCTGATCATGTCAGGCCGGGCTGGATTTATTTCATCCTCGCGCTCCTGTCTGTCATGCCCGCGCAGGCGGGTATCCATGGCCGCCGAAGGCACAAGTCATGGACCCCCGATCAAGTCGGGGGTGACAAATGTTGTTTGCCCGCAAGGGGTTGCAAAAGCTTTGTCATACCCGCGCAGGCGGGTATCTATGGCAGCCGAAGGCACAAGTCATGGACCCCCGATCGAGTCGGGGGTGACAAATGTTGTTTGCCCGTAGGGGGTTGCATAAGCTTTGTCATACCCGCGCAGGCGGGTATCCACCTTGGCCGAAGGCATGAACCCCTGATGAAGTTCGGGGTGACGCAGCCCTCACCCCGCTCCCACCCGCTGAAACAGCCCACCCGGCAGGCGGCCAACGTGCCCCATGAGTTCCAGTTCCAACAGTTGTGCTTGGAGTTGTGCGGTGCTCCAGCCGCAACGGGCTTGCAGCGCGTCCAGGCTCACCGGGTCGTGGCCCATGGCCCGCAATAAGGCGTCATCTGAATTGTCGTCTCCGTGGGGCGTGCCATCGTCTGAAGGGCACTGCAGTGCCAGCGTGCCTTGTGCCTGCACCACGGGCAGTTTCAACTCTTCCAGCACGTCCTGTGCTGACTCCACCAGTTTGGCCCCCTGTTTGATCAGCAAGTGACAGCCCTTGGCTTGGGCCGAGTGGATCGAGCCGGGGATGGCCATCACGTCGCGGCCTTGCTCCAACGCTTGTTTGGCGGTGATGAGCGAGCCCGATTGCAAGGCGGCTTCGACCACCAGCGTGGCTTGCGACAAGCCCGAAATCAGCCGGTTGCGCCTTGGGAAATTGGGGGCCAGCGGCGGCGTGCCCAATGGGTATTCGCTCAGGATCAGGCCGCGCAGGGCAATCTGGTGCGCCAGCGCGCGGTGTGACTTGGGGTAGACCCGGTCGAGCCCAGTGCCGACCACCGCGATGGTGCTCAAGCGGCCAGCCGTTGCACCCAGCAAAGCGCCTTCGTGCGCTGCACCGTCGATGCCCAGCGCCAAGCCTGACACGATGGTCAGACCGCTGGCGGCCAGGTTGTGCGCAAAATCGCGGGCATTGGCAGCCCCTTGAGGCGTGGGGTTGCGGCTGCCGACCATCGCCAGCGCTTGTTCGGCCTTCAGCGCCTGCAGCTGTGCGGTCTGGCCCAAGGCATACAGCATCAGGGGTGGGTCGGGGATGTTGAGCAAGGAGGCGGGGTAGTCGGCGTCACCCAAAGTGATCACCGCACGGCGCACGTCTGTTGCTGTGTCGGTTTGCAGCCATTGCCAGGTGTCGTCGTACAGGCTGGCCCAGCCATCGGGCGCTTGCCCCAGCGCTTGGGCTTGCTGCGCCGAGACGATCTGGCGCAAGGCGGATGCTGTTTGCTCAAATATGGCCTCTGGCTGACCAAATGCCGCGAGCAGGCGTCGGGCTGTTTCGGGCCCTACGCCCGGCGTGAGCACCAGCCGCAACCACGAACCCAGTTCTTCTGGGGTGTTGACCATTGTTGTCTCCCTGTGCAGCCTGCAGGCTGTCTGTGGAGGCATTGTGGTTCAAACCTCGCGCCTCGGCAAATAACGCGACACCGTGTCAGTCCCCTTGGGCGGCTCTTTTGCGGGCCAACCAAGCGAAGGCCATGTGGTTGACCACGGCGATGCTCCAGCACATCCATCCGGTCCAGAGGGAGTGGCTGGGGTGGTGGGCACCACGCAAGGTTTGCACCGCGCCCAGCAAGATGCCCAGGGCGAGGACGCCGATCAGCAACCGAAGACCCTGGCGTCTTTGATCAGACACGCCAGAGGACAGCCAAGGCAGACACAGGGCCAAAAACGCCAAAGCCGAGGAAGCATGACCGCCGGGAAAGCAGTGCCCAGATCCGCCATCGCGCAGGCCCCAGTTCCAGTGTGAAACATAGGTGCCCACACCGCCAAACTCGGTCAAATCCCAGGGGCAGCTGGTCTGGCTGTAGCGCTTGAGCACGTTGATGAGCAACAGGCCCAGTGTGATGCCGATAAAAATTTCCACCCGTTGCATCTGGCGCAGTTGCCGCAAGCGGCCCAATGGCAGCCAAATCATGGCCAGCATGCCCAGATACATCACGACAGCCGTCTGTCGGGCCCAGTCGTGCAAGACTTTTTCCATCCACCAGTTGCTGCGCAGACCAAACCCCCTTTGATCGGCGATGGTTTGCATCACGCGCATGTCCAGCCCAGAGAAGTCCCAGGCCAGCAGGCACAGCAGACTCAGTGCAGTCAAGAGCCACAGCTGGCGTGAGGGCGTACGTGGACGCAGGGCGGGCGTGGGAGATATGGGGGACATGCGACAGTGTGGAGTTCTCTTGCAGAAGGGCTGAATTAAACACGATGCAGCTGAAAGCCATCTGAAGTGAGAAGGTCGTTCTGCATCGGGGCATTGCGCACGCCTTCAGCCGTGGTTCAAGGGCGATCTTTAAAATGCTGACCATTGACTGTACTTTGAGCACCCTAATTCATGAAGACATCTCCTGAGCGCACCGCCTGGCACCCCACCAGTTTGCTGGCGGTCTTGGCCATTTGGCTGGCGACGGTCGGCAACTTGCCGTTCTGGATGGCCATCTGGAAGCTGCCTGAAACCCAAGGCTGGGGTGCGCTGGCCACCATGGGCAGCCTTTGGCTGATCTTGTTGGCCTTGCTGGGATGGTTTTTGTGCCTGTGGGTTTGGCCGCGCTGGCTCAAGCCTGCGGGTCTGGCCATGCTGCTGACGGTGACGTCCAGCAGTTACTTCATGCTGACCTATGGCGTAGTCATTGATTCGAGCATGTTGGCCAACGTGGCGCAGACCGATGCGCGCGAGGTGCGTGATCTGTTGTCTTGGTCCATGCTGGCGGCGGTGGTCATGGGTGTAGTGCTGCCGGGGGTGTGGCTCTGGCGTCAGCCTGTTCGCGCGGTGTCGGCCAAGCCGCTGCTGGTGCGTCAGCTGGGCGTGGCCTTGCTGGCTTTTTTGGTGGCGCTGGGGCTGTTTTGGATGTCGTTTCAGGACATCGCCTCGCTCACGCGCAACCACAAGCAACTGCGCTACATGATCAACCCGTTCAACAGTGTTTATGCGCTGACGCGTTTGGTTGTGGGCCAGGCGACCCAGGCGGTTAAGCCCCTGCAGGTCATTGGCCAAGATGCAAGCTTGCGCATGCCCCCCGCCAGCGAGGCCACGGCCCCGCTGATGGTGGTGATTTTGGGTGAGACTGCGCGGGCCGCCAATTTCGGTTTGGGCGGCTACGCCCGCGACACCACCCCTGAGTTGCGCAAAATTCAGGCACAGGGCGACTTGGTCTATTTTTCAGATGTCAAATCCTGCGGCACCAGCACCCAAGCGTCGGTGCCGTGCATGTTTTCTCATTTAGAGAAAGCGGCCCATGAAGACAGCAAAGAGCGGTTTGAAAGCGTGTTGGATGTCTTGCAGCGCGCAGGTTTGGCGGTGCTGTGGTTAGACAACCAGTCGGGTTGCAAGGGGGTGTGTGATCGGGTGCCGAATGTGGCGACCACGGCGCTGAAAGTGCCCGAGTTTTGCACAGACGGTGAGTGTCTGGACGAGGTGATGCTGCACGAGTTGCCCAAGCATCTGGCCGCGCTGGATCCGGCCAAACGCGCCAAGGGCACGGTGGTGGTGATGCACCAGATGGGCAGCCATGGCCCGGCTTATTACAAGCGTTCGCCAGCGGCGATGAAGGCCTTTCAGCCCGAGTGCAGCAGCCATGCGCTGCAAAACTGCCCCCCCGAGCACATCGTCAATGCCTACGACAACTCGATCCTGTACACCGACCATTTCATTGCCAAAACCGTGAAGTGGCTGCAGGCCCAGTCGCGCCCGACGGCGCTGATTTACGTGTCCGATCACGGCGAGTCGCTGGGTGAAAAAGGCCTTTACCTGCACGGCATGCCTTACAGCCTGGCCCCGAAGGAGCAAATCCATGTGCCCATGCTGGTGTGGCTGTCCAAGCCCCTGCAGCGTGAGCGCAATTGGCGCATGGATTGTCTGCAATCCCAGAGTGCCAAGGCGCTCTCACATGACCACTTGTTCCACTCGATGCTGGGTTTGAGCCAGGTCGACACCCGTTTGACCAAACCGGAGTTGGATCTGTTTGCTGCGTGCTCACCGGGCCGCTGAAGGCCCTCGCCCCCAAAGATGCGCCCTGCCTCCGGCAGGCGCATCGGAAATTGGGGACAATAGGCCCCTGATTTCCTTTCCGTGTTGATGCCATGGCCCTGCTCCCCATTCTTTGTTATCCCGATCCTCGCCTGCACAAGGTGGCCAAACCCGTGCAAGCGGTGGACGCCCGCATCCACGCCCTGATCGACGACATGCTGGAGACCATGTACGACGCCGGTGGCATTGGCTTGGCAGCTTCGCAGATCGACGTGCACGAGCGCCTGGTGGTGATCGACACCTCCGAAGAGCGCAACCAGCCCATGGTGCTGATCAACCCCGAAATCACCTGGATGAACGACGAGCGCGTCAAGGGTGAAGAAGGCTGCCTCTCGGTGCCCGGTATTTACGACGGCGTGGAGCGCGCCACGAAAGTGAAGGTCACGGCGCTGGACCGCGATGGCCAAAGCCGCACCATCGAGGCCGACGGCATGCTGGCCATTTGCATTCAGCACGAGCTGGACCACCTGATGGGCAAGGTGTTTGTGGAGTACCTGTCCCCGCTCAAACAAGGCCGCATCAAGACCAAACTGATCAAAGCCCAAAAAGCCGAGCGCTGAACCGGATGCGTTTGATTTTTGCGGGGACACCCGAATTTGCCCAAGTGGCCATGGCCGCCTTGCACGCAGCAGGCCACGAGATCGTGCTGGTGCTGACCCAGCCCGACCGACCCGCCGGACGCGGCATGAAGCTGCAGCCTTCCCCCGTCAAGCAATGGGCCTTGGACCATGCCGTGCCCGTGGCCCAGCCGCGCAGCCTGCGCCTCGACGGCAAATACCCTGAGGACGCCGCTGCCGCCCGTCAAACCCTGCTGGACGCCCAAGCCGACGCCATGATCGTGGCGGCTTACGGCTTGATCCTGCCGCAATGGGTGCTGGACTTGCCGCCCAAGGGTTGCTTGAACATCCACGCCTCTTTGTTGCCACGCTGGCGCGGTGCCGCGCCCATCCACCGCGCCATCGAGGCGGGTGACACGCAAACTGGCATCACCATCATGCAGATGGACGCGGGCCTGGATACCGGCGACATGCTGCTGGTCTTGCCCTGCGCCATTGCGCCCACCGACACCACCGCTGTCCTGCACGACCGCTTGGCTGCGCTGGGCGGCGAGGCCATCGTGCAGGCGCTGGTAAAGCTGGAGAGCTTGCCGCACCAGCCGCAACCCGAAGAAGGCGTGAACTACGCCCACAAAATCGAAAAAACCGAAGCCGCGCTCGACTGGGCATTGCCCGCCGAAGTGTTGGCCCGCCGCATCCGCGCCTTTGACCCCTTCCCCGGTATGACCGTGCCTTTGACCACTACGGGCGGCACCGAAACCCTCAAGCTCTGGCAAGCCGTGGCCGAGCCTTTGCTGGCGGCGGCCGAGCCCGGCACCGTGGTGCAGGCCGATGCGCAAGGCGTGCGCGTGGCCTGCGGGCAGGGGCAGCTGTGTCTGACGCAATTGCAGCGCCCCGGTGGCAAGCGCTTGGGTGCGGCCGACTTTTTGCGCGGTTGCCCTTTGCAGCCGGGTCAAAGGTTGGTGGCCTGATGTTTTTCCGACCCACGCTCTACCGCCGCGCCGAGTTTTGGCAAGGCCTGCGCGACCTGGCCCCGCAAGCGCCCGGCGTCGCCGCATGGGGCCTCATGACGGGTGTGGCCATGGTCAAGTCGGGCATGAGTGTGTTCGAGGCCGTGGCCATGACCATGCTGGTGTTCGCGGGCAGCTCGCAGCTGGCGGCCATTCCACTCTTGGTGGCTGGCGCCCCGGCTTGGGTGATTTTGGCGACTGGTTTTTGCGTGAACCTGCGTTTTGTGGTGTTCAGCCTGCACCTGCGCAACTACCTCATGCACTTGCCGCGCTGGCAGCGCATGTGCC